>CP019797.1:2413518-2725354 GCA_002951995.1 Stenotrophomonas acidaminiphila | reverse complement strand
GCGGCGGGCCAGCTGCAGCACGTCGGCGCTGACCAGCCGGTCGTGCAGGATCACGTCGGCCTGGTTGAGCGCCCGCAGCGCGGCCAGGGTGAGCAGGCCGGGGTCGCCGGAACCGGCGCCGACCAGCACCACCGAGCCGGCCGTTGCCGGCGGTTCGTCGGCCATGGCCTGGCGCAGCGCGGATTCGGCGTCGGCGGGGCGCTGGCGGCGCAGCAGATCCAGCACCGGGCCATCGAGCAGGCGGTCGAAGAACCGGCGCCGCGCGGCGGTGTCCGGGAAGCGTGCGCGGATCGCCGGGCGGTGGCGCCCGGCCAGTGCGGTCAGCTGGCCCCAGGCGCCGTCGAACAGCTCCTCCAGCCGGCGGCGCACCTGCCGCGCCACCATCGGCGCGGCGCCGCCGCTGGAAACGGCGATCTGCAGCGCGCCGCGCTCGACCACCGCCGGTACGTGGAAGCGCGACAGCTGGGCGTCGTCGACCACGTTCACGAACAACCGCTGTGCTTCGGCCGCGCGCGCGACCGCCTGGTTGACCGCGCCCGTGTCGGTGGCGGCGATCACCAGCCACACGTCTTCGGCCAGCCAGCGCGTGTCGAACAGGCCGGGCAGCCAGTCGATGCGGCCGGCCTCGGCCAGCTCCCGCAGCGGCGGCGACAGGTACGGTGCGCCGACCCGCGGCCGCGCGCCGGCGTGCAGCAGTGCCTCGACCTTGCGCCCGGCCACCGCGCCGCCCCCGACCACCAGCACGGCACGGCCGTTGAGATCGGCAAACAGCGGGAACAGGGGGCGTCCAAGGCGGGGAGGGCAGCGGTCGGGGCAGGGATGCTGACCGTAGTCCCGGCCCGGGCCGCCCGGAAATGACATGCCCCGCCTTACAGATTACTTTCGGTTATAAGTAGCCCCTGCGATCTGCCCTACAGTGGGTCGGTCCCCGCCGAGCCATCGTCCCGCCCCCGATGACCCTGACCCAACTGCGCTACCTGGTGGCAATCGCCGACGCCGAGCTGAACATCACGCTGGCGGCCACGCGGGTGCACGCCACCCAGCCGGGGCTGTCCAAGCAGCTCAAACAGTTGGAGGACGAGCTGGGTTTCCTGCTGTTCGTGCGCAAGGGGCGCAGCCTGGAGTCGGTGACCCCGGCCGGCGGGGAAGTGATCGCGCGGGCGCGGCTGGTACTGGCCGAAGCCAACAACATCCGCACCTATGCCGCCAACCAGCGCCGCGAGAGCCACGGCCAGCTGGTGCTGACCACCACCCACACCCAGGCGCGGTTCGTGCTGCCGCCGGCGGTGGCGCGGATCAAGCAGGCCTACCCGCAGGTCAGCGTGCACCTGCAGCAGGCGGCCGAGAGCGATGCGCTGGACCTGCTCAGCCAGGGCGACGCCGACATCGCCATCGTCAGTACCGCCGGTGGCGAACCGAGCACCGGTATCGCGGTGCCGCTGTACCGCTGGCGGCGGCTGGTGCTGGTGCCGCGTGGGCACGCACTGGACCGCGCCGGGCGCCAGCCGGACATGGCCGCGCTCGCGGCGCACCCGTTGATCAGCTACGAATCCTCGACCCGGCCCAGTTCCTCGCTGCGCCGCGCCTTCGCCGCGCAGGGGCTGGAACCGGACCTGGCCTTGACCGCGCTCGACGCCGACCTGATCAAGACCTACGTGCGTACCGGCCTGGGCGTGGGCCTGCTGGCGGAAATGGCGGTCAGCGCCGGCGACAGCGACCTGCGCGCCTGGCCGGCGCCGGCGGCGATCCCGAATGCACCGCCTGGGCGGTGCTGCCGCGCGACCGGGTGCTGCGCGACTACGCGCTGGAACTAGTGCATGTGCTGGCGCCGCAGATCGACAAGCGCGACCTGCGGCGCGTGCTGGACGGCAACCAAGAGGCCGACTGGCCGGTGCCACCGAGCTGGGAAGCGCTGACCCAGACCATCACCAACTGAGTTGTGGAAGCGCACCAGGCGCTTCGGCGGCGCGACTGTGTGACGTTACTCCGCCTGATAGTGGGCACGGGCGCGAAGGACGGTAATGCAGGGTGGAGAGTACGACGCCCAAGGCCAGGGAACGCTGGTTACACGCTGCTGTCTGAATTCGGCTGCGGCTCTCCGACGTGCTGGTGAATCGCGGGCGGCCTGGAGAACGTGCGCCCTGCTCCGGGGGGCAGATGGGTCTCGCGGTGCCCTTCGGGCTGGACGACGACAACGGGTGCTTGCTTCGCAACGCCCGGGAGGTACTCGGTGCCAGCACGCGTTCGGTTGGAACTGCGGCCGATCAGTGGAATGCGGATAGAATCCGCCTGTCCGTGTAGCCGCTGGGGAGCGGCCAATTGTTGGTTGTCCCGCATGCCACGAAGGCATCGCGGGATGCGTCGCGCGGATCGACCCCGACCATTGACCCAAGAGCGAGCACACCGAATGTCCAGCACCACCCCTGTTCAAGCCAAGCCGGCCCCCATCAAAGCCACGTGGATCACGCTGGTGATCGCCTGGGTTCTCTTCCTGTTGCCCATTCCAGGCGTTGGTCTTTTCGTCGGTGGGACGCTGAACCTTGTTGCGTTCATCCTGGCCATCGTGGTCATGGCGCGTGGCCGTACCGTGGGTGGTTTGATCCCCCTGTTGAGTTCCGTGATCGTCTCGCCGATCGTTTATTTCATTGGGCTGGCCATATTCGGCGCCGCTCTGAGCAGCGGCAGCTACAAGGACTACGCCGAGCGCAAGATGGCGGCTGAGGAAGTCCAGGCGGAAGCCTCGGAGTCGGAGCTCGCCTCCGCGCCGCAGGCGCAGCCCGCCCTGGAAGTTTCGGCGGATCGGCTGTTTGCCGCCTATGAGGCAAACGAAGTGGCGGCAGACAACGAATACAAGGGCAAGGTTCTTGCCGTATCGGGAAATGTCGTCGGCATCAACAAGGACTTCACGGATGAAGTCTATGTGGAAATGGAAACGGGTAATCCGTTCCAGTCCATCCACGCGCGTGGCGTTCCCCAGGATGTTGCTGCTGGGCTGCAGAAGGGCCAGCACATCACGGTTGAGTGCGTCGGTTCGGGTCTGATGGTGGGTAGTCCGATCCTGAAGGATTGCACGCTACTTTGATGGATCGATGTTCCAGCATGCCCACGGTGCTTCGGCGCCATGGGTGTGCTGGATGGCCGGCTCGGCAAGCCTGGCCGGGCGTGCTTCCGTGATCATGCCGCTCTGTGCGCATGCGTCCTGCCGACAGGGGGGCGCTTGCCGATAGCGCACCCGAGTATGGATTGGGAACGCGTTCGTGTCGCGGCGCATGCTGTTGGCACTTTCGCCTCATTGTCGATAGCACTACGCCGCTGGCGCCGGGACCGCCTGCGCATCTCATCCCTGCTTTCGCAGTACTGGCCACGCTGTGTTGCCGGGTGATGCCTCCCCTGCGGCGATGTGTCGCACATGGGCCGCGATGACACGGTCTTAAAATCGGGGCGTGATCCGATCCCCGTTCCTGCACCGCTGGATGTTGCTGCTCGCGCTGGCGGCCGCGCTGCTGATGGCGTTGGCGCCGGTGGTGAGCCGCTGGATCCAGTCCGCGCCGGGGGCGCATACGGCGATGGCGCACGCGATGACCTCGATGGCCATGGCCCCCCGGCGTCGGCGGTACCGCCGATGTCGGATGCGCATGCAGCGCACGCCGGGCATGTCGGGCACACGGGTGCGGCCACGGCCACGGATACTGACAAACCGCGCCCGCCAGATCCGCATGCCGCGCACGGCGAGGCCTGCGACTACTGCACCATGGCGTCGCGGTTGCTGCCCTGGCTGGCGCTGCTGCTGGTGCTGGCGCCGGTGCTGTACCGCGTTGCGCCGCAGGCACCGCGCGCCACCGTGTCCAGTGCCGGCCTGCGCTGGCCGGCGCACCCGGTGCGTGGGCCGCCGTTGTTCTCCTGACGACAGATTCCCTTTTTCCCGCTGCCTGTCGCTTCGTGCGGCACGTGGCATGTCGTACCGGAGAATTCCATGTATCCCGTTTCCCGTATGCCGGGCGCCCCGGCGTGCCTGGCCGCCTGTGTCTGCCTGGCGCTGTTTCCCCTGCTCGCGCACGCCGACGCGCCCGAGTCGATCAAGACCCTCGATACCCTGGTGGTGACCAGCGCGGCGCCGTCCTCGCCGTTGAACTGGGTCACCGATCCGCGCCTGCCGCGGCAGCCGGTGCCCGCCAGCGATGGCGCCGATTACCTCAAGACCGTCCCCGGCTTTTCCGCGATCCGCAACGGCGGCACCAATGGCGACCCGGTGCTGCGCGGCATGTCCGGTTCGCGGCTGAACATCCTCAGCAACGACGGCAGCCTGATCGGTGCCTGTCCCTCGCGCATGGACAACCCGCTGTCCTACATCGCGCCGGAAACCTACGACCGGCTGACCGTCGTCAAGGGGCCGCAGAGCGTGCGCTGGGGCGCCGGTGCCTCGGCCGGCACGGTGCGCTTCGAGCGCGACATGCCGCGTTTCGATGCGCCGGGCATGGAGCTGCAGGCCAGCGCGCTGGGCGGCTCCAACAACCGCAACGACCAGATGCTCGATGCCAGCTTCGGCAGCCGCCCGGGCTATGTGCGGGTGAATGGCAACCGCTCCGAGTCCGGCGACTACCGCGACGGCAACGGCGAGGTGGTGCCGTCGCGCTGGCGCAAATGGAACGCCGACGCCGCGATCGGCTGGACCCCCGATGCCGACACCGTGCTCGAGCTCAATGCCGGTACCGGCGATGCCCTGGCGCGCTATGCCGGCCGTGGCATGGACGGGGCGGCGTTCAAGCGCAGCAGCTACGGCCTGCGTTTCGAGCGCGGCAACCTGCCCGGCGCCTGGGACCGGCTGCAGGCCAACCTGTACTACAACGAGGCCGACCACGTGATGGACAACTACACGCTGCGCACGCCCAACCCGAACGGCAGCATGCCGATGCCGATGGCGTCGAACGTGGCGCGGCGCACCCGCGGCGGCCGCATCGCTTCGGAATGGCGCTGGCAGGACGTGGCCGTGGTCGCCGGCATCGATGCGCAGGACAGCCGTCACCGCAAGCGCAGCGGCATGCGCGGGATGTGGCAGCAGAAAGCGTGGACCCGCGACGCCGAGCTCGGCAACACGGGCGCGTTCGCCGAACTGACCTTCGGCGAGGACACGCCGCGGCGCTGGGTCAGCGGCCTGCGCGTGGACAAGGCGCGGGCCAAGGACCTGCGCCTGACCAGCGGGATGATGGGCAGGCCCAATCCGACCGCCGGGCAGACGCGCGAGGAAACGCTGGGCAGCGGCTTCCTGCGCTATGAGCGCGACCACGGCCAGGCCTGGACCTGGTATGCCGGGCTCGGCCACAGCGAGCGCATGCCCGACTACTGGGAGCTGTTCTCGGCCGACGCCGGCCCGGCCGGCAGCGCCAATGCCTTCGCCGGGGTGAAACCGGAAAAGACCACCCAGCTGGATCTCGGCCTGCAGTTCCGCGGGCGCACGCTCGATGCCTGGGTGTCGGCCTATGCCGGGCATCTGCAGGACTACATCCTGTTCACCTACCGCAGCGGCGGCATGATGGGCAGCAGCACGCGTGCGGGCAATGTCGATGCGCGCATCGCCGGTGCCGAGGCCGGGCTGGAATGGCGCCCGGTGCAGGGCCTGAAGCTGGGCAGCACGCTGGCCTATGTCTGGGGTGAGAACCGCGATGAGCGGCGGCCGCTGCCGCAGATCCCGCCGCTGGAAGGCCGTTTCAACGCCTCCTGGGAGCGCGGCCAATGGTCCACCGGCGCGCTGTTGCGTGTGGTGGCCGGGCAGGACCGGGTGGCGCAGGACGAAGGCAACGTGGTGGCGCGCGATCTCGGGCCGAGCGCCGGTTTCGCCACGCTTTCGCTCAATGCCGCGTACCGCATCAGCGACGGCCTGCGCGCCAGTGCCGGCGTGGACAACGTGTTCGACCGCGCCTATGCCGAACACCTGAACCTGGCCGGCAGCGCCGACTTCGGCTTCCCCGCCGACCCGGTGCGGATCAACGAACCCGGGCGCACGCTCTGGCTGAAGCTGGATTACCGCTACTGACGCGGCGGGTCCCGCTGCCGGGCCACCGGCGGCGGGACGCCTGTGTCATGCTTGCGCACCCAGGGACGAAGCAGGAACCGCAGATGACGCACCGGGCCGTGGCCTATGTCAGCACCGCCGTGGCCGGGCTGACGCCGGCCGATCTCGACCGCCTGCTGATCGACGCGCGTGCGCACAACCGCATGCAAGGCGTCACCGGCGTGCTGCTGCACGACGGCCACCGCTTCTTCCAGTATTTCGAAGGGCCGCCGGCCGGGGTGGAGAAGATCTATGCGCGCATCCGCGATTCGCGCATGCACGTCGGGCTGGAAGAGCTGCAGGATGGCCCGGTCGAACAGCTATATTTCGCGCAGTGGCACATGGGCTGCAGCCGCACCGATGGCAGCGCGCTGCGCGAGCTGAGCAGCCGCCAGTGGCGGCAGGAAGCGCGGTACCTGGGCGAGGACCTGGCGCACGCCGGCGACACGCCGGGGCTGCGTGGACTGCTGGCGTTCTGGGAACAGCAGCAGGAAGCTGTGCCCAGCTGATCGCGCCGCGCATGTTGCGCTGGTCTCGCCCGGAAGTTGCTGCCGGGCAAGCCCGGCACTGCGGGGTGCGACGGATCGTCCACGGTGGGTGGCGCCTGCCGCGCAGGGGCGTCGCCGCGCAAACGCCGCACGCTGGCCGCCCTAGATGTCCTCGTGCAGGCCGCACTCGCGCTTGAGGCCGAAGAAGCGGGTGTCCTCCTCGCGCATGCCAGGTTCCCAGCGGCGGGTGGTGTGGTAATCGCCGATGGACACATAGCCCTGTTCCCACAGCGGGTGGTAGGGCAGGTCATGTTGCTTGAGGTACTGCCACACGTCGCGGTCGCTCCAGTCGGCGATCGGGTTGACCTTCCAGCGCGCGTCGCGGCGCTGCAGCACCGGCGTGGTGGCGCGGCCGCTCGACTGGCTGCGGCGCAGCCCGGTGAACCAGGTGCCGGCCTGCAGCTCGTCCAGCGCGCGCTTCATCGGCTCGACCTTGCGCAGGTTGTTGTACTGCTCGATGCCGACCAGGCCCTGTTCCCACAGGCGGCCGTGGCGGGCCTCCATCCAGGCGCGGCTGACCAGCGGCCGGTACACCTTCAGGTTCAGGCCCAGGCGCTCGCTGAGGGTGTCGGCGAAGCGGTAGGTTTCCGGGAACAGGTAGCCGGTGTCGATCAGGATCACCGGGATGTCCGGCCGCTCGCGGCTGAGCAGGTGCAGGGTCACCGCCGACTGCGCGCCGAAGCTGGAGGACAGCACGTGGGTGCCGGGCAGGTGCTGCAGCGCCCAGCGCACGCGCGCGGTCGCGTCCATCGCCTCGAGCCGCGCGTCGAGCGCGGCGGTTTCCTCGGGGACGCGGTGTTGCCGGTGTGGCGGGAAGACAGGGGCAGGGCGCTCATGCGTGCAGTTCCACGGCAATCTGGCGGTGGGTCGGGTAGGGCGGCAGTTCGATCAGCCCGCGGCGGTGCAGGAAGTCGCCGAAGCGTTCGTCCGCGTCGCGTTCGGCGGCATAGCGCGCCAGCAGCGGCTCCAGCGCCTGCAGGATCTGCGCCTCGGTGACGTTGTCGCGGTACAGCGTGTTCAGGCGCTGGCCGCGGTGGTCGCCGCCAAGGAACAGGTTGTAGCGGCCCGGCGCCCTGCCGACCAGGGCGATTTCGGCCAGGTACGGGCGCGAGCAGCCGTTGGGGCAGCCGGAGATGCGCAGCAGGATCGGCGCCTCGCGCAGGCCATGCCGGGCCAGCAGCGGTTCCAGCGCGGCGAGGAAGCCGGGCAGGTAGCGTTCGGCCTCGGCCATCGCCAGCGCGCAGGTCGGCAGCGCCACGCACGCCACCGCGCCACGCGCGGTGGCGGTGGGCGCGTTGTTCTCCAGGTCCAGCGCATGCTGCGCGACCAGTGCGTCGATGCGCGCGCGCTGTGCCGCGGGCACGCCGGCGATGATCAGGTTCTGGTTGGCGGTCAGGCGGAACTCGCCGTGATGCACCCGCGCGATCTCGCGCATGCCGCTCAGCAGTGGCCGCCCCGGGGTGTCGGCGATGCGCCCGCTGGGCAGGGACAGGGTCAGGTGCCACAGGCCGTCCGCACCCTCCACCCAGCCGAAGCGGTCGCCGTTGTGCTCGAAGCGGAACGGCCGCGCCGGCTGCAGCACCATCCCGGCGCGTTCCTGCATCAGCGCCACGATGGCGTCGGTGCCGTGGTCGTCGATGGTGTACTTGAAGCGTGCGTGCTTGCGTTCCTCGCGGTCGCCCAGGTCGCGCTGCACGGTGATGGCGGCCTCGGCGATGGCGA
This sequence comes from Stenotrophomonas acidaminiphila, assembly GCA_002951995.1. Classification (NCBI taxonomy): domain Bacteria; kingdom Pseudomonadati; phylum Pseudomonadota; class Gammaproteobacteria; order Lysobacterales; family Lysobacteraceae; genus Stenotrophomonas; species Stenotrophomonas acidaminiphila. The sequence goes on along the minus strand of CP019797.1, from coordinate 2,717,035 downwards.
ATACCTGTTCCGGGGTCACGAAGCCGATCACGTTGCCCAGCCGCGGGTAATGCGCGGCGATGCCATGGCTGGCGCCCATGCCGCCGCCGATGGCGACATTGAAGCCGGCCAGGTTGCCGGCGTCGTCGACGATGGCGACCAGCCCGAGGTCGTTGGCGAACACATCGACGTCGTTGTACGGCGGCACCGCCACGGCGATCTTGAACTTGCGCGGCAGGTAGGTGTCGCCATACAGCGGTTCGTGCTCGACCCCGCTTTCGGCGACCTTTTCCTCGTCCAGCCAGATCTCGTAGTAGGCGCGGGTGGCCGGCAGGAAGCGCAGCGACAGCTGCTGCGCCCACGCGTGCACCTGTGCATGCAGGCCCGACAGCAGCGGGTTGCTGGCGCCCAGCACGTTGCGGTTGACGTCGCCGCAGGCCGAGACGGTATCCAGCGCCGCGGCGTTGATCGCCTGCATCGTCGCCTTCAACTCGCGCTTGATCACGCCGTGGAACTGGAAGGTCTGGCGGGTGGTGACCCGCAGCGAGTGGTTGGCCCAGGTGGTGGCGATGCGATCGAGCCCGAGCCACTGCTGCGGGGTGAACACCCCGCCCGGCGCGCGGATGCGGATCATGAACTGGTGCGCGGGCTCGAGCTTCTGCCGCCGGCGCTCGTCGCGCAGGTCGCGGTCGTCCTGCTGGTAGCTGCCGTGGAACTTGATGGTGCGCTGGTCCTCGAAGCCCAACGAGCCGGTGGTGGCATCGTCCAGGCCCTCGTGGATGGTGCCGCGCAGGCGCCGGCTTTCGCGCTTGATGGTTTCGACGGATGGGTGGCTCATGGTGTGTCCAATGGCGGTGTGGGTGCGCGCAACGCGTCAGTACACGTCGCGGGCGTAGCGGCCTTCGCGCTGCAGCGCGGACAGGTACCCGGCGGCGGCCTCGGCATCGCCGCCGTTGTGCGCGGCCACCACCTCCAGCAGCGCGGCATGCACGTCCCTGCCCATGGCGATGGCGCCGCACACGTACAGGTGCGCGCCACCCTGCAGCCAGTCGTACAGGTCGCGGCCGCGCTCGCGCAGGCGCTGCTGCACGTAGATGCGTTGCTGCGAGCCAGCCCGCGCATCCATGTGCGGGGATTTCAGAGGGTCGCGGGAGAAGGCCAGGTCGAGGCGATGCAGTTCCTTCTTCTGCAGGGCCTCCTGCCACTCGACCTGGTAGAGGAAATCGCTGTTGAAGTGGCGGGCACCGAAGAACAGCCAGTTGCGGCCGCTGGCGCCGGTCTCGGCGCGTTCCTGCACGAAGCCGCGGAACGGCGCCACGCCGGTGCCGGGGCCGATCATGATGATGTCGCGGCTGGCATCGGCGGGAACCCGGAAGCGTTCGTTCGGTTCGACGAACACCGGCACCTGCGCGCCTTCCTGCAGCGTGGCGAGGAACCCGCTGGCGGCGCCGACATGGCCGCGGCCGTGCGCGTCGTAGGCCAGTTCGTCCACGGTCAGGTGCACCTCCTCGCCCACGCGCCTGCGGCTGGAGGCGATGGAGTAGAGCCGGTGCGCGGCCGGGCGCAGCGCGGCGACCAGTGCGGTGGCGTCCCAGTCGGCTGGCCAGCGGTGCAGCACGTCGACCAACTGGTGGTCGGCGAACACGGCGGCCAGTTCGCCGCTGCGGGCCGGCTCCAGCAGGCCGGCCAGGTCGGCGCTGCCGCTGCGTTCGGCCACGGTCGCCAGCAACGGGCGCGAAATGCGGGTCAGTTCGCGGTGTTCGCCCAGCCATTGCGCCAGCGGGCGCTCATGGCCGCCATGGCTGACGCCGGCGTCGCCGTCCAGCCCGGTGGCGGCGAGGATCGCATCGACCAGCTGCGGCGGGTTGCGGTGGACGATGCCCAGCGCGTCGCCCGGCTCATAGTGCAGGCCGCTGCCCTCCAGCGACAGTTCGAGGTGGTGCACGCGCTTGTCGAAGCGGCCGTAGTGGCCGAAGGCCGGGCCCTTAAAGTCGCGGCCGCTGATCGGTTGCCGCGCCAGCAGTTCGGCCATGAATGGATGCTGTGCGCTGTACGCCGTGCCGTGGCCGTGCCCGTGGCGCAGCGGAGTGACGTTGCTGGCGGTCGTCGCGGCAGCGTCGCCCAGCACCTGGCGTGCGTCCGCCAGGGCACGGCTGCGCCATGGCGTGGCGACACTGTCGATGTCGAGGTCGGCCTCGCCCAGCGGCTGCAGGCGCCGCGCGCCCAGCTCGGCCAGGCGTGCGTCCAGCCTGCGGCCGATGCCGCAGAAATCGGCGTAGCTGGAATCGCCCAGGCCGAGTACGGCGTAGCTGAGCTCCGGCAGCTTCGGTGCGCGCCTGCCGCCGATGAACTCGACCAGGCCGATGGCGTCGTCCGGCGGGTCGCCCTCGCCCTGGGTACTGATGACGATGTACAGCAGGCGCTCGCCGGCCAGTTCGCGGGTCGGGTAGGCGTCGGCGCGGAGCAGCCGCACCGCCAGCCCGGCGGCCTCGGCGTCGCCGGCCAGCTGCTCGGCGGTGCGGCGGGCATTGCCGGTCTGGCTGCCATAGACGATGGTCAGGCGGCCGCTGGCCGGCGCCGCCGGCTGGCCGCCGGGAATCACCGCCAGCGACGGCGGCGGATGGCCCTGGGCCAGCCCGGCCGCGAAGCCGGACAGCCACCACAGGCTGTTGCCGTCCAGGCCCTCGACCAGGCGCGCCAGCAGCGCCCTGCGGTCCTCGGGCAGGGGGCTGGGGGGCACGGTGGCAGCGGCGGCGGTCATGTCCGGTCCGGTCGGGGATGGGTGACCGATGCTAGGGAGCGGCGCGGGGCGCGGGAAAGGATGCGCGGTTATCGGTTCATGCCCTGCGTTCATTTCTGCGCGGGGCGCGCGCCGCGCACACTCGCCATCCTGCCGGGGACGTGCGCCTGTCTGCGCTGCTACCCTTCCACCGTTCTTACACGTGCAGCCGCTGAAACTTCCGCAATGACCGTTCCCCCCCTTTGTCGCATCTCGACCGGCTGGAAGCCGAGAGCATCCATATCCTGCGCGAGGTCGCGGCCGGCTTTGCCAACCCGGTGCTGCTGTATTCGGTGGGCAAGGACAGTTCGGTGCTGCTGCACCTGCTGCTCAAGGCGTTCGCGCCCGGGGTGCCGCCGATCCCGCTGCTGCACGTGGATACGCGCTGGAAGTTCCGCGAGATGATCGCCTTCCGCGACCGTCGCGTGGCCGAGACCGGCGTGGACCTGCGGGTGCACATCAACCCCGATGGCGTCGCCCGCGACATCGGCCCGGTGAGCCATGGCGCCGCGGTGCATACCGACGTGATGAAGACCCAGGGCCTGAAGCAGGCGCTGGACAAATGGAAGTTCGACGCGGCGATCGGCGGCGCGCGCCGCGACGAGGAGAAATCCCGGGCCAAGGAGCGCGTGTTCTCGTTCCGCAACGACCGCCACCGCTGGGACCCGAAGAACCAGCGGCCGGAGCTGTGGAACCTGTACAACGCGCGCATCCACCCCGGCGAGAGCGTGCGCGTGTTCCCGCTGTCCAACTGGACCGAGCTGGACATCTGGCTCTACATCTACCGCGAGAAGATCCCGGTGGTGCCGCTGTACTTCGCCGCCGAACGCCCGGTGGTCGAGCGCGACGGCAGCCTGATCATGGTCGACGACGCGCGCCTGCCGCTGCGTCCGGGCGAGGTGCCGCAGCTGCGCCGGGTGCGGTTCCGCACGCTGGGCTGCTACCCGCTGACCGGGGCCATCGAATCGCAGGCCGACACGCTGGAGAAGATCATCGCCGAAATGCTGGTGTCCACCAGTTCCGAGCGGCAGGGCCGGGTGATCGACCACGACCCGTCCGCGTCGATGGAGAAGAAGAAGCTGGAGGGCTATTTCTGATGAACGCACCGGCAACGTCTTCCGATATCGCCACCTACCTGCAGCAGCACGAATCCAAGCCGCTGCTGCGCTTCATCACCTGCGGCAGCGTCGATGACGGCAAGAGCACGCTGATCGGGCGGCTGCTGTACGAAAGCAAGCGCCTGTTCGACGACCAGCTGGCCGCGCTGGAGGCCGACAGCCGCCGCCATGGCACCCAGGGCGAACGTATCGACTATGCGCTGCTGCTGGACGGGCTGGCCGCCGAGCGCGAGCAGGGCATCACCATCGACGTGGCCTACCGCTATTTCGATACCGACCGCCGCAAGTACATCGTCGCCGACTGCCCGGGCCACGAGCAGTACACCCGCAACATGGCCACCGGCGCCTCCACCGCCGACCTGGCGGTGGTGCTGGTGGACGCGCGCAAGGGGCTGCTGCAGCAGACCCGCCGCCACAGCTACATCATCTCGCTGCTGGGAATCGGCCAGGTGGTGCTGGCGGTCAACAAGATGGACCTGGTCGGCTACGACGCGGCGGTGTTCGAGCGCATCGCCGCCGAGTACGCGGCACTGGCCGCGCAGATGGGCATCGCCCACGTGCAGGCGATCCCGCTGTCGGCGCTGGAAGGGCAGAACCTGTCGACGCGCTCGGCGTTGATGCCGTGGTACGACGGTCCCACCCTGATCGAGCACCTGGACACGGTGGCCATCGCCGGCCACGACGGCGGCGGCGGCCTGCGCCTGCCGGTGCAGTGGGTGAACCGGCCGCACCAGGATTTCCGTGGCTTCGCCGGCACCCTCGCCGCCGGCCAGGTGCGCGCCGGCGACGCGGTGGTGGTGCTGCCGTCGGCGCGGCGTTCGACGGTGCGCGAGGTGCTCGGCCCGGATGGCCCGCTGGACGTCGCCCGCGCCGGCCAGGCGGTGACCCTGGTCCTGGCCGACGAGATCGACGTCAGTCGCGGCGACGTGATCGCCGCCGCCGGCGATCCGCCGGAAGTGGCCGACCAGTTCGCCGCGCACGTGCTGTGGATGGACGATGCCGCGCTGCTGCCCGGGCGGCCGTACTGGCTGCAGATCGGCAGCCGCAGCGTGGCCGCCAGCGTCAGCGAGATCAAACACCGGATCGACGTGAACACGCAGGACAAGCTGGCGGCCAAGCGGCTGGAGCTGAACGAGGTGGGCTACTGCAACCTGTCCCTGGACGAACCCATCGCCTTCGAACCCTATGCGCGCAACCGCGCGCTGGGCGGCTTCATCCTGATCGACCGCCAGAGCAACGCCACCGTCGCCGCTGGTACCCTGGACTTCGCCCTGCGCCGTGCCGGCAACGTGCACTGGCAGCACCTGGACGTGGATCCGGCCGCGCGCGCGCGGATCAAGGGGCAGACCCGCGGGTGCTGTGGTTCACCGGCCTGTCCGGCGCGGGCAAGTCCACCATCGCCAACCAGGTGGAGAAGCGCCTGCACGCGCGTGGCTGCCACACGTTCCTGCTTGACGGCGACAACGTCCGCCACGGCCTGAACCGCGACCTGGGCTTCACCGACGAGGACCGGGTGGAGAACATCCGCCGCGTGGCCGAGGTGGCCCGGCTGATGGTCGACGCCGGCCTGATCGTGCTGGTCAGCTTCATCTCGCCGTTCCGTGCCGAGCGGCAGATGGCGCGCGAGCGTTTCGCCCCGGGCGAGTTCGTCGAGATCTTCGTCGACGTGCCGCTGGAGGTCGCCGAATCGCGCGACGTGAAGGGCCTGTACCGCAAGGCGCGGGCCGGGCAGATTCCCAATTTCACCGGCATCGATTCGCCCTACGAAGCGCCACAAGCGCCGGAACTGCACCTGTACGCCGACGGCGAGGCGCTGGACGCGATGGCCGACCAGGTCGTACGGCTGGCATTGCGCTGAGGCGCGGGCCGCGGAGCACCGCGGCCGCGTTGCACGCGCGGCCGATACTGCCCGCACCCGGGCCGGTGGCGCGGCGCTGGGCGGCGCACGTCCGCCGCCCCGGGCGGGCGCCCGCTTGCCTGCCGGCAAGGTGAATGCACGGCCGTCCTGCGCCGTCGCAGGGTCGCTTGCCGAAGTACGCGTCCGCGCCGTCCTGCGCCATCCCCGGCCATCCCGGGCGCGGTCCGGCGCTCGCGGCCGCCCGCCCCCGGGCGCGGCCGGAAGCCATGGCGGCAGGCAATGGGTGACCCCGCCCTGGTTATGGCCCGGCCCCACCCAATGGCACATCCGGCCCTTCACTGGCGGCGGCTAGACTGCGCGATCATGTAGCGGACGGAACGACGTATGTTGTGGCGTTTTTCGGCCACCCTGGCCGGTGGCATTGTCTTGGCGCTGGGAATGGCCGCCTGCGGCCGTGGGAGCGGCGATGCGCCGCGTGCGCAGGGCGCGCCGGTGCCGGTCACCACCCAGGTGGTCGCGCGTTCGGCCTGGAACGACACCCTGCAGGCCATCGGCACCACCCGGGCGCGCGAGTCGGTGACCGTCACCGCCAAGGTCAGCGAGATCATCGACGCGGTGCATTTCCGCAGCGGCCAGGAAGTGGCCGCCGGGGCACCGCTGGTGACCCTGCGCATCGACGCGCAGCAGGCGGCGCTGGCGCAGGCCCAGGCCACCTTCGACGAAGCCGACCGCCTGTACCGCCGGCAGAGCGAGCTGGCCACCCAGCAGCTGGTCGCCAGTTCCACCCTTGATACCCAGAAGGCGATCCGCGACGCGGCCGAGGCGCGGGTGCGGCAGATGCGCGCCGACGTGGCCGACCGCCAGGTGCGGGCGCCGTTCGCCGGCGTGCTCGGCATCCGCCAGGTCAGCCCCGGTTCGCTGGTCACCCCGACCACGGTGATCGCCACGCTCGACGACATTTCGCGGATGCATGTCGATTTCCAGGTGCCGGAAGCCGAGCTGGCCTCGCTCAAGCCCGGCGACAAGGTCAGCGGCAGCAGCATCGCCTACCCGGGGCGCAGCTTCGAGGGCGAGGTCAGCACTGTCGATGCGCGGGTCGACCCGGGCAGCCGCGCGGTCACCGTGCGCGCCGATTTCGCCAATCCCGACCATGCGCTGCGCCCGGGCATGCTGCTGGACGTGCGCGTGTTCCGCCCCGAGCGGCAGGCGCTGGTGATCCCGGAGATCGCGGTGGTCCAGGTCGGCCGTGACTCCTACGTGTTCCGGGTCCGCGACGACGCCACGGTCGAGCGCGCCGACGTCAGGACCGGCACCCGCCGCGCCGGCGTGGTGGAGATCGTGGAAGGGCTCGAGGCCGGCCAGCGCATCGTCGTCGACGGTACCGGCAAGCTGCGCCCGGGCCTGCGCATCGCCGACGCCAAGGCCGCGCCGGCCGCCGCCGGGGCCAGCGCCGAATGAAGCTGTCGGACCTGTCGATCAAGCGGCCGGTGCTGGCCGTGGTGATGAGCCTGCTGCTGGTGGTGCTGGGGCTGATGTCCTTCAGCCGCCTGACCCTGCGTGAGCTGCCGGCGATCGACCCGCCCATCGTCTCGGTGTCGGTCGACTACACCGGCGCCTCGGCGGCGGTGATCGAAAGCCGCATCACCCAGGTGCTGGAAGACGCGCTGGCCGGCATCGAGGGCATCGACACCATCAATGCGCGCAGCACCAACGGCCGCGCCTCGGTGAGCATCGAGTTCACCGCCAACCGCGACATCGAGGCCGCCGCCAACGACGTGCGCGATGCGGTCAGCCGGGTCGCCGACCGCATGCCCGAGGAAGCGCGCCCGCCGGAGATCGCCAAGGTCGAAAGCGATGCCGACCCGATCATCTGGTTCAACATGAGCTCCTCGACGATGGACACGCTGGAGCTCAGCGATTACGCCGAGCGCTACGTGGTCGACCGCTTCTCCAGCATCGACGGCGTGGCCCAGGTGCGCATCGGCGGGCGCCAGCGCTATGCCATGCGCATCTGGCTGGACCGCGACCAGCTGGCCGCGCGCGGGCTGACCGTGGGCGAGGTGGAATCGGCGCTGCGCAACGAGAACGTGGAGCTGCCGGCCGGGCGCATCGAGTCGGCCGACCGCGATTTCACCCTGCGCGTGGAGCGCAGCTACGTGGCCCCGGCCGATTTCGCCAGCATCCCGCTGGGCAAGGGCAGCGACGGCTACGTGGTGCGGCTGGGCGACGTGGCCAGGGTCGAGCTGGCCTCGGCCGAGCGCCGCGCCTATTACCGCAGCAACGGCGAGCCCGGCATCGGCATGGGCATCGTCAAGACCTCCACCGCCAATGCGCTGGACGTGGCCCGCGCCACCCGCGCCGAGGCCGAACGCATCGCCAGGACCCTGCCGGCCGGTACCCGGATCTTCGTCGCCTTCGACAACACCACCTTCATCGAGGCGGCGGTGGAGCGCGTCTATGCCACCCTGGTGGAGGCGATGCTCCTGGTGCTGGTGGTGATCTGGCTGTTCCTGGGCAGCCTGCGCGCGGCGCTGATCCCGGCGGTGACGGTGCCGGTGTGCCTGGTGGCGGCGTTCATCGCGCTGTTCGCCTTCGGTTTTTCGATCAACCTGTTCACCCTGCTGGCGCTGGTGCTGTGCATCGGCCTGGTGGTGGACGACGCCATCGTGGTGGTGGAGAACGTGCAGCGGCGCATCGACCTGGGCGAACCGCCGCTGGTCGCCGCGCGGCGCGGCACCGCGCAGGTGGCGTTCGCGGTGATCGCCACCACCGCGGTACTGGTGGCGGTGTTCCTGCCGGTCGGCTTCCTGGAGGGCAACACCGGCCGCCTGTTCCGCGAGCTGGCGGTGGCGCTGGCCGCGGCGGTGGCGCTGTCCGCGTTCGTCGCGCTGACCCTGACGCCGATGATGGCGTCCAAGCTGCTCAGGCCGCACAGCGAGCGCCGGCCCAACCGCATCAACCGCTTCATCGACCGCCAGCTGGCGCGGGTGGCGGCCGCCTACGGCCGGGTGCTGGACCGCCACGTACAGCGCAGCTGGGTATTCGGCCTGGTGATGCTGGCCGCGCTGGGTGCCAGCTGGGGCCTGTTCCGGCTGCTGCCGTCGGAGCTGGCGCCGGCCGAGGACCGCGGCTCGTTCCAGATCATCATCGACGGCCCGGAGGGCGCCGGCTTCGACTACACCGTCGGCCAGGTGCAGCAGGTCGAGCGCATCGTCGACCGCTTCGTCGGCCCCGAGGAGCCGATCGTGCGCGCCAACCCGCGCGTGCCCGGCGGCTGGGGCAACAGCGAGGAAATGCACACCGGCCGTATCAGCGTGTTCCTGCAGCCCTGGCGCGAACGCCAGGAAGCCACCGCCGACGTCGCCAGCGCGCTGCAGAAGGAACTGGACGGCCTCAGCGGCGTGCGCGTGCGCACCCAGGTCGGTGGCGGCCTGGTGCGCAGTTTCGGGCAGCCGTTCCAGGTGGTGCTGGGCGGGCCCGAGTACGTGGAGATCGCGCAGTGGCGCGACCGCCTGCTGGCGCGCATGGCCGACTACCCGGGCCTGGTCGGCGCCGATTCGGACTACAAGGAAACCCGGCCGCAGATGCGGGTCAACATTGACCGCCAGCGTGCGGCCGACCTGGGCGTGAGCGTGACCGACATCGGCCGCGCGCTGGAAACCATGATGGGCTCGCGCCGCGTCACCACCTTCGTCGACAACGGCGAGGAATACGACGTGCTGGTGCAGGCCGGCCGCGAGGGCCGTGCGTCGCCGGCCGACCTGGCGGCCATCCAGGTGCGCGCGCGTTCGGGCGAACTGGTGCCGCTGTCCAACCTGGTCAGCCTCGGCGAGGTGGCCGAGGCCGGCACCCTGAACCGCTTCAACCGGCTGCGCTCGATCACCATCAGCGCCAGCGTGGCCCCCGGCCACACCTTGGGCGAGACCATCGCCTGGGTGCAGCAGGTGGCCCGCGAGGAGCTGCCCGAGTACGCGCAGATCGACTGGAAGGGCGAGTCGCGCGAGTACCAGAGCGCCGGAGGCGCGGTGCTGCTGACCTTCGCCATGGCGCTGCTGGTGGTCTATCTGGTACTGGCCGCGCAGTTCGAGAGCTTCATCCATCCGCTGGTGATCATGCTGACCGTGCCGCTGGGCGTGCTCGGCGCCTTCGTCGGCCTGTACGTCAGCGGCGGCACGCTCAACCTGTTCAGCCAGATCGGCATCGTCATGCTGGTCGGCCTGGCGGCCAAGAATGGCATCCTGATCGTGGAGTTCGCCAACCAGCTGCGCGACGCGGGCCGCAACGTGCACCAGGCCATCGTCGAGGCCTCGACGGTGCGCCTGCGTCCGATCCTGATGACCTCCATCGCCACCGTGGTCGGCGCGGTGCCGCTGGTGCTGGCCGGCGGCCCGGGTTCGGCCAGCCGCGGCACCATCGGCATCGTGGTGATCTTCGGTGTCGCCGTTTCCACCTTGCTGTCGCTGTTCGTGGTGCCGGCGTTCTACGCGCTGCTGGCGCCGTACACGCAGTCGCCGGAAACGGTGGCCAACGAGCTGGCCAGGCAGGAACGCGACACGCCATCGGTGGGCGGGCATGCGTGAGCCGCCCGCCATCGGCGCGGTGCGGCTGCGCCACTGGCGGGCGGACGACCTGGCGTCGCTGCTGCGGCATGCCGATGACGCGGCGGTGTCGCGCGGGCTGGGCACGCGCTTCCCGTATCCCTACACCCGCGCCGACGGCGAGGCGTTCCTGTCCGGGCAGGTGCTGGACCTGTCCGGGCCGGTGTTCGCGCTGGAGATCGACGGTGAGGCCTGCGGCGGCATCGGCGTGCAGCAGGGCAGCGGCGAGCGCCGCCATGGCGCGACCCTGGGTTACTGGCTGGGGCGGCGCCACTGGGGGCAGGGCATCATGACCACGGTCGTGGACGGTTTCGCGCCGTGGGTGATGGAACAGCTGGGCCTGTACCGGCTCGCGGCACAGGTCATGGCCGGCAATCCCGCCTCGGCGCGGGTGCTGCTCAAGACCGGTTTCATCGAGGAAGGCCTGGAGCGCCAGGCCGTGTTCAAGGATGGCGTACTGCACGACATGCGCTGCTTCGCCCGCCTGCGGGCGTGGCCGCCGGGGTCGTGACGGCCCTGCACAGGGCCCTGCAATCGTGGAAGAATCGCCGGTTCCTGAAGCCGGCACCCGCCTACCTTCAGCCATCCGGGGAGATCGTGTGGAATCCATCGTCGAATTCGTAAATGGCATCATCTGGAGCAATGCGCTGATCTTCATGTGCCTGGGCGCAGGGCTGTGGTTCACCCTGCGCACCCGCTTCATGCAGATCCGCGGCTTTGCCGAGATGTGCCGGCTCACCGTGCGCGGGCAGAAGTCCGATGCCGGCGTCTCCTCGTTCCAGGCGCTGGCCATGTCGATGGCCGGGCGCATGGGCATCGGCAACATCGCCGGCGTGGCTACCGCCATCGCCTACGGCGGCCCGGGCGCGATCTTCTGGATGTGGGTGATGGGCTTCCTCGGCGCCTCCACCTCCTACGTCGAATCGACCCTGGCGCAGATATACAAGACCAAGGACGCCGAAGGCCGCTACCGCGGCGGCCCGGCCTACTACATCGAAAAAGCCATGGGGCTGAAGTGGTACGCGGCGGTGTTCGCGGTGGCCACGGTCATCGCCGCCGGCTTCCTGCTGCCGGGCGTGCAGGCCAACGCGATCGCCGACAGCGCGGTCAACGTGCTGTGCACCGGTGCCGACGCCTGCGCTTCGCTGGGCGGTGCGGCCAGCATGAAGCTGTGGATCGGTGTCGCGGTCGCGGCGCTGCTGGGCGTGATCATCTTCGGCGGGGTCAAGCGCATCGCCAGCTTCGCCGAGGTGATCGTGCCGTTCATGGCGCTGGGCTTCATCCTGATGGCCATCGTGGTGATGATGCTCAACGCCAGCAAGGTGCCGACGATGTTCGCCGACATCTTCTCCAGCGCCTTCGGCGCGCATGCGGCGTTCGGCGGCATCATCGGCCAGGCCATCGCCTGGGGCGTGAAGCGCGGCATCTACGCCAACGAAGCCGGCCAGGGCACCGGCCCGCACGCGGCCGCCGCGGCCGAAGTCTCGCACCCGGCCAAGCAGGGCTACGTGCAGGCGTTCGCGATCTACTTCGACACCATGCTGGTGTGCACCTCCACGGCTTTCCTGCTGCTGTCCACCGGCATGTACAACGTGTTCCGCGAGGTCACCGAGGGCGGCGTGCAGAAGCTGGAGGCGATCGTCAGCGGCGTGCCCGGCGTGGCGCCCTCCGAGGGCGCGCTGTTCACCCAGGCCGCGGTCGAGTCGGTGCTGCCGGGCTGGGGCGCGGGGTTCGTGGCGCTGGCGCTGTTCTTCTTCGCCTTCACCACGATCATGGCCTACTACTACATGGCCGAGACCAACCTGACCTACCTGGCCGGCAGCAACCGCACCCACCCGGCGGCGACCCTGGTGCTGCGCCTGGGCATCATGGGCATGGTGGTGTTCGGCGCCTTCCACAATGCCAAGATGGCATGGGCGCTGGGCGACATCGGCGTCGGCCTGATGGCATGGCTCAACGTGATCGCCATCCTGATCCTGCAGAAGCCGGCGATGCTGGCGCTGTCCGACTACGAGCGGCAGAAGAAGCAGGGCCTGGACCCGGTGTTCGACCCGGATGCGCTCGGCATCCGCAACGCCGATTTCTGGCGCGGCAACAAGTAAGCGAGTGCAACGGCAGTGAACAGCCCCTGGAACAACCGTCGTCCTTCCGCGCGCCCGCCGCGTGCCACGCCGCTGCCGCCTTCGGGCGCGCGCGGTGACGGTGCCGGCCCGGTGCGCGGCAACGACGAACTGCGCCTGTACGGCGTCAACGCGGTACTGGCGATGCACGCGCGGCGCCCGCAGGCGTTGCGCAAGCTGTACCTGGCCGAAGCGCTGATCCCGCGGCTGCAGCCGTTGCTGAAGTGGTGCGTGGGCAACCGCGTCGGTTACCGCGTGGTCGGCGAGGGCGATCTCAACAAGCTCGCCGCCACCACCCACCACGAGGGCGTGGTGGCCGACGTGCTGCGCGCCGAACCGCAGCCGCTGGCCGCCTGGCTGGCGGCGCTGCCTGACGGGCCGGTGCTGGCGCTGTGGCTGGACGGCGTGGGCAACCCGCACAACTTCGGCGCGATCCTGCGCTCGGCCGCACACTTCGGAGCGGCTGGCATCCTGCTGCCGGCCGAGTCGACGCTGAGCCTGTCCGGTGCCGCCGCCCGCGTCGCCGAGGGCGGTGCCGAAGCGGTGCCGCTGGTACGCCTGCCGGCGCTGCCGCAGGCGCTGTCGCAGCTGCGCGATGCCGGTTTCGCGCTGGCCGCGACGCTGGTGGAGGGCGGGCAGGACCTGTTCGCCACGCCGCTGCCGCCGCGCATGGTCTACGTGATGGGTGCCGAAGGCGAGGGCATGGACCGCGAGTTCGCGCAGCACTGCGACCTGCGCCTGTCCATTCCCGGCACCGGCGCGGTGGAGAGCCTCAACGTCGCCGCCGCCACCGCGGTGTTCCTGGCGGGCTGGCGCAGCCGCCAGGCCCGGGACTGAGACTGCCCCGGGCGACCCCGGCCAGGCGCCGCCGCAAGGCGGTCGGGTTGTGCCAGGGACAGGCCCGCGCGGGGCCGCCGGCCTCGCGCTGCCGGCGCGGTGTATCAGGCGCAGCTGGAGATGCCTTTGTCGGCTCCGTGCCTGCGCGGATCACGCGGTGGTGGCGGTCGCCTTCCGCAGCCCGGTTCGCCGCTGCGCCGCAGGCCAACCGGGTCGTGCCCGGGCACCCGCGGCGCGCCGGGCATCGGGCGCGCGGTTGGCTGGCATGCCCCGCTGGCCCACCTCCCGTGGCCACGGCCGCGCTCTATTCACTCTGCCGGCACGGATCCGGAAAGCGCTGCACGCATCCCGCCGTTTCCCTGCCGCCGCGGCAGGCACGTGCCTAGCCGCGGTAGCCGTTGCTGATCGGGTAGCGCCGCTCGCGGCCGAACGCGCGGCGCGAGATCTTCGGGCCGGGCGCGGCCTGGTGCCGCTTCCACTCGCTGGTGCGCACCAGCCGCAGCACCCGGGCCACCACGTCCGGCGCATAGCCGGCGGCGATGATGTCCTCGCGCGACTGCTCCTGGTCGATGTAGCGGTACAGAATGCCGTCGAGCACGTCGTAGGCCGGCAGCGAATCCTGGTCGGTCTGGTTCTCGCGCAGCTCGGCCGAAGGTGCGCGCGCGATCACCGCCGGCGGGATCACCGGCGCCCCGCCGACCGTGTTGCGCCACTTCGACAGACCATAGACCTCGGTCTTGTACAGGTCTTTCAGCGGCGCATAGCCGCCGCACATGTCGCCGTAGATGGTGGCGTAGCCGACCGCGTACTCGCTCTTGTTGCCGGTGGTCAGCAGCAGCCCGCCGAACTTGTTGGACAGCGCCATCATGATCACGCCACGGCTGCGCGACTGCAGGTTCTCCTCGGTCACGTCGGCGTCCTTGCCCTGGAACATCGCCGACAGCGACTGCATCAGCCCCTGGAACGCCGGCTCGATCGGGACCGTTTCCAGCTTCACCCCCAGCGCCCGGCACTGCTCGGCGGCCAGGTCGTTGGACAGCCCGGCGGTGTAGCGCGACGGCAACGCCACCGCGGTGACGTTGTCCGCGCCCAGGGCGTCCACCGCCAGCGCCAGCACCAGCGCCGAATCGATGCCACCGGACAGGCCCAGCCATACCTTGTCGAAGCCGTTCTTGCGGCAGTAGTCCTGGATGCCGCGGGTGATCGCGCGCCAGGCCAGTGCGTCCATGCTTTCGTCGCCGTCGTCGATCCAGCGCATCGGCAGGAACGACCGCGTATCGGCGTCGTAGTCGACCACCAGCATTTCCTCGGCGAAGGCCAGCGCCGCCGGGTGCACCGTACCGCTGCCGTCGGCCACCACCGAGGCGCCGTCGAACACCAGCGCGTCCTGGCCGCCTACCAGGTTGACGTAGGCGATGGCGGCGCCGCTGTCGCGACTGCGTTCGGCCAGCAGTGCGTCGCGCTGGGCATGCTTGCCGCGCTCATAGGGCGAGGCATTGGCCACCAGCACCAGTTCGGCGCCCTCGGCCACGGTCGCGGCCAGCGGTTCGGCGAACCACAGGTCCTCGCAGACCAGCAGGCCCAGCGTCACCCCGCCGACCTCGAACACGCAGTTGCCGCCGTCCGGATCGACGTCGAAATAGCGGCGCTCGTCGAACACCGCGTAGTTCGGCAGCTCGCGCTTGCGGTAGGTGGCGGCGACCGCGCCGTCACGCAGCACGCTGGCGGCGTTGTAGACCACCGCGCCGGCGCTCTGCGGCCAGCCCACCACCGCGACGATACCCTGCACCTGCGCGGCGATGTGGGCGATCGCCTGCTCGCACCCGCGCAGGAACGACGGGCGCAGCAGCAGGTCTTCCGGCGGATAGCCGCTGACCGCCAGTTCGGGGAACAGCACCACGTCGGCGCCGTACTCGTCGCGGGCGATCTGCGCCAGTTCGATGATGCGCGCGCTGTTGCCGGCCACGTCGCCGACCGGGAAGTCGTACTGCGCCAGGGCGATGCGGAGGGATCGGGACATGATGTCGGCTGCCTTGTCGTTGCAGGCGTCCACGACGGACGCGGGGTGGGACCAGGACGCCATTATCCCAGATGTGCTGTTGACGCCCGCTGATGCCGGCGATGCCCGTATGCGACAACGCCCCCGGCGACGGGGGCGCTGCTGCGTTGCCACGCCCGCGCCCGCTGCCGGGCGCGTGTCGCGGTCATTCCTTGGGCGGCACCACGTCGCGGGCCTCGCTGCCGAAGCTGCCTTCGGCCTCGGCGGCCAGGTAGGCGAACACGGTGTAGGCGGCCACGTTCTGCGCCAGCGCCTTCGGGTCGATCTTGTCCAGGGTGTCGTCGGCGGTGTGGTGCAGGTCGAAATAGTCGGTCCCGTCCTGCGCCAGCCACGCCCAGGCGCCGCCCTTGGCCGCCAGCGGCCCCACGTCCGGGCCCGGGCCGCCTTCGTCCGGGCGGTACGCGATGCCCAGCGGCGCGAGCACCCCGGCGATCTGCGCGGTGGCCTCGCGCGAGCCGGCGGGGTTGCCCGAGCCGGTGTTGAACGCGTAGATGCGGCCGGCTCCGAAGTCGCTCTCGGCGGCGATGTGCTGCAGCGGGATCTCCCCGGCCTTCGCCCGCGCGGCGGCATAGGCGTAGCCGCCGTGCAGGCCCTGTTCCTCGTTGGCGAAGGCGATCACCCGGATGGTGCGCCGTGGCGCCTGCCGCAGCTGGCCGATCAGGTGGCCGGCGGCCATGGTGATGCCGATGCCGGCGCCATCGTCGACCGCGCCGGTGCCCAGGTCCCAGGAATCGAGGTGGCCGCCGATCACCACCACTTCCTTCGGCAGTTCGCGGCCGGTGATTTCACCGATCACGTTCTGCGAGGTGTAGCTGCCGTCCCAGCCGCAGTCCAGGGCCATGCGGATGCGGGTCGGGCCGCGCGCAACCAGCCGCGCCAGCTGGTCGGCATCGGGCACCGACAGCGCCGCCGACGGCACCGGGGTCAGGCCTTCGTCGAAGCGGGTGATGCCGGTATGCGGCACGCGGTGCGAATCGGTGCCGGCCGAGCGCATGATGTAGCCGATCGCGCCCTTGCGGATCGCCTCGGAGGGGCCGCGGCTGCGGACCGTGCCGCCGATGCCGTAGTCCTCGCCGCTGCGGCTGCGGGTCATCTGGTAGTCGATGAAGGCGATCTTGCCGGCCAGTGAGCCGGCCGGCGCGGCCTTCAGTGCTTCCAGGCTGTCGAAGCGCACCACCTCACCCTCGGCGCTGCCGGCGGGGCTGCCACCCAGCGCGGTGATCGCCAGCGGCTGCGCATGCGCGCCCAGCACCTGCGCCTGCTCGCTGCGGCGCTCCCACTTGGGGAAGGTGACCGGTTCGGTCCATACCCGGTCGAAGCCCAGCGCCCTGAACTTGGCCTTGGCCCATTCCACCGCGCGCGCGTCGGCCTCGCTGCCGGCCAGGCGCGGGCCAACTTCGGTGGTCAGCGATTCGACCACCTTCCAGCCGGTATCGTCGGCCAGCGCCTGCTCGCGCAGTTCCACCGCACGGGCCAGCGCCTGTTCGGGGATGCGGGTGGGGGCGGCGTGCGCAGTGGCGCAGGCAAGCACGGTGGCGATGGCAAGGGCGAGGCGGCGCATGGCGGGCTCCGGGTCGGTTGGGGCGCACCTGGGCGTGCGCGGCCGCTGCGAGGGATTCGCAGACGAAAGAAGCCGCGAGCATACGCCCGCGGCTCCGGCTGCAACCGTGCTGGAGGTCACCGCCGCGCGGCGTTACTTCCTCAGGCTGTCGCGGATCTCGCGCAGCAGCAGTACTTCCTCGCTCGGCGCGGCCGGTGCGGCGGGCGCCGCTTCCTTCTTGCGCGACAGCCGGTTGACCACCTTGACCAGCATGAAAATGGCGAAGGCGACGATGACGAACTGCACCACGGTGTTGATGAAGTCGCCATAGCCGATGACCACCGCGGGGATCTCGGTGCCGTCGGCGGCCACCCGCGCCGGCGCCAGCGTCCAGGCGAGCTTGGAGAAATCGACATTGCCGATCAGCCAGCCGATCGGCGGCATGATCACCTTGTCCACCAGCGAGGTGACGATCTTGCCGAACGCGCCGCCGATCACGACACCGACCGCCAGGTCGATGACGTTGCCGCGCATCGCGAACTCCTTGAACTCACTGATCATTCCCACGGGTTTCTCCTGTAAAGCGTGAAAGGGGGCAGGCACAGACTACCCCGACACCGGTCATCCGGCGATCATGCCGTCGCGGCGCGCGATGTCGCCCAGCCGCGCGCTGAAACGGTCGCCGGGCCGCAGCGCGGCCACGCCGGCCGGCGTGCCCATGAACACCAGGTCGCCGGCGCGCAGCGCGTAGAGCCGGGACAGTTCGTGCAGGATTTCGGCCACGTTCCAGATCATGTTGTCCAGCGTGGCGTGCTGCCGGGTCTGGCCGTTGACCTGCAGCGACAGCGCCAGCGGCGCGAGCTCGCCCACCTGCGCGGCGGGCACCAGTTCGCTGACCGGCGCCGAATGATCGAAGCCCTTGGCGATGTCCCAGGGGCCGCCCTTGGCCTTGGCCGCGGCCTGCAGGTCGCGACGGGTCAGGTCCAGGCCGACGCCGTAGCCCAGCACCAGCGACATCGCCTGTTCGACCGGGAGTACACCGTCCGGCGCATCCTGGCCCAGCGCGACCACCAGTTCCACTTCGTGGTGCAGGTCGGCGGTCGCCGGCGGGTAGGGAACCGGTGCGTCGCCGGTGACGATGGCGTCGGCCGGCTTCATGAAGAACATCGGCTGCCCGCGCTCGGCAGCGGAGGCCGGTGCATTGGCGCCCATCTCGCGCGCGTGGTCGGCGAAGTTGCGGCCCACGCAGTAGATGCGGCGCACGGGGAAGGTGCCGCCGCCTGCCACCGGGATGCGGGGAACGGGCGGAGCGGGGATCAGGTCGGTCATGGTCGGTCCGGAAGCGGGAGCTGGCGCCATGATGCCGGACGCCGCCGCCGCGCTGGTAGTACCGGTGGCCATGCGCGCGGTGGCGCCGGATGCAACACGCCCGGCAGGAGCCGGGCGCGGGTGTCGAAGCCTGGGGCGGGGACGCCCGGCGTCAGTGGGCGTGCGGCAATGCCGGCTTGCGCACCACGCGGTACTCGCCGTCCATCACCTTGCCGGCGGCCTTGCCCGCGGCACGCGCCTTGCGCGCGGCCAGCAGCTTCCAGCTCAGCCCGACCAGGATCATCGCCGCGCCGACGAACAGCCCGGCCACGACCAGGACCGCGAGGATCGCCAGGCCCAGCAGGCCCAGCGCGATCCGCAGCAACGGGTTGCGGGGCTTGCGCGGCGCGAACAGGTTGCGGAGGGTGGCGAACTGGAAGTAACGGATCTGCATGTCGGCGGTATGACGATTTGGCTGGCCGAAGTATCGGTGGGGATGCGGGTCAATGAGTGAATTTGTCGTTAAATGCGGTCGCCCATTCATGCTGCCCCCTGGCTGGGCGGGGCGGGCCGGCGTGCGACAATCGGCGCAATTTCCTGCTGTCATGCGGTCCCGCGATGTCCATGTCCGTACCTTCCGCCGTCGAGCTGGCCCGGCTCGACGCCCTGCCCGACCCGGGGTTCCTGCTGGTGGAGGCGGTGGTCGAGGGCGATGCCGAGCCGCTGATCCTGTACCGCGAGGGCGAGCAGGTACGGGCGTGGCTCAATGTCTGCCCACATGCCGGCCGGCCCCTCGACTGGGCGCCGGGGCAGTTCCTGAAGAGTCGCGACGGCCGCCTGGTGTGCGCGGTGCATGGCGCCGCGTTCGAGCTGCAGGGCGGGGCCTGTGTGTCCGGGCCCTGCAAGGGCGACGCGCTGCGCGCGGTGCCGGTGCGGGTGCAGGACGGCAGGGTACTGCTGGGCTGATCCCGCCGCCCCCGGCGCGGCTCAGAACATCAGGTTGACCATCGCCACCACGACCAGGGTGTAGATCAGCGACAACGGGCCGCCGACGCGCCACATCTCGCGCGGGGTGTACTTGGCCGGGCCCATCACCATCGAGATCACCGGGTTGGACGCGGTCATCAGGTTGTTGGAGGCCGACAGCGCCACGATCAGCGCGAACGCGGTGGGGTTGCCGCCCGCGGCCAGTGCCAGGTTGACCGCGATCGGCACGGTGACGATGGTGGCGCCGACATGGCTGATCACCAGCGAGAACGCGGTGGTCAGCACTGCCAGCGCCAGTTCCAGCACCCAGATCGGGATCCCGGCCGGCAGCTTGTCGATGGTGTGGCCGGCGACCCAGGCCGCCGCGCCGCTGGAATCCATGGCCCAGCCCAGCGGGATCAGCCCGGCCATCATGAAGATGGTCTTCCAGTTGATCGAGGCGTAGGCCTCGTCCATGCGCAGCACGCCGGTGAGCAGCATGCCGGCCACGCCGGTGAGCAGGGTCAGCGCCACCGGCAGGTGCGAGGTCAGCGCGATGATGATGGTGATGGCGAAGATCGCCATGGCGATCTTGAACTTGTGCGGGCGCTGTTCGCCCTTGGGGTAGTCGGTGACCACCACGAAGTCGCGGCTCTCGGCGGCGGCGGCCAGGTCCTGCCAGATGCTGTGGAACACCAGCATGTCGCCGGCGCGCAGCGCCACGTTGCGCACGTCCTCGCGGATCACCTGCTTGTCGCGGTTGATCGCCAGCAGGCTGATGCCGCGTTCCTTGCGCAGCCGCAGCTGGCCGGCGGTCTTGCCGATCAGCTTCGAGGTCGGCGGGACCACCGCCTCGGAGATGCCGGCGCGGCTGGGGTTGAACAGGTCACCCAGGTTGCGCAGGCGCGAGGACATGCGCAGGAACTGGTTCTGCGCGAAGTCGGCCACCAGCTGGCGCGGGCCCATCGCGCCGATCACGCTGCCGACCCAGATGCGCATGTCCGCCGGCGGTGCCAGGCGGGTGTCGTTGCCGGTCTTGAGCGCCAGCAGCAGCGGCGCCTCGAACAGGCTCTCGACCTCGCTCACGGTCATTCCCACCAGCGGGCTCTCGGCGGTGACCGCCAGCTCGAACACCTCGCCTTCGATGCCGTAGGCCTTGGCGAAGTAGCTCTCGGTGCGCGCCGGGGTCTGGCCATCGTCATCCGCGCCTTCTTCGCGCGAGAGCTTGCGGTCGCCGAAGAAGCGGAAGTACAGCAGCGCCGCGGCCAGCAGCGCCACGCCGATCGGCAGCGGCGCGAACATGCGCAGCGGCTCGATGGTGGCGGTGCCGGAGGGCAGGTTGTTGTTGGCCGAGATCAGCAGGTCGTTGAGCAGGATCAACGGCGAGTTGCCGACCATGGTCAGGCCCCCGCCCATCACGATGGCGGCGGTGATCGGCAGCAGCAGCCGCTTGAGGGTCAGCCCGGTATGCGAGGCCAGGCGCGAGGCCACCGGCAGGTACAGCGCCATCACCGACGGGTTCTGCATGAACGACGAATTGAGGCCGGCGGTGGCGCTGGTCAGCAGCAGCAGGCGCTGTTCCAGCCCGTGCGAGCGGCGCAGCAGCCAGCCGGCCAGCCGGTTCAGCGCGCCGGTGCGGTCGAGCCCGGCGCCGAGGATGGTGGTGGCGATGATGCTCATCACCGCGTTGCCCGAGAAGCCGCCGAAGATCTCCTCCGGCGCGATCAGCCCGGTGACGCCCAGCACCACCATCACCACCAGCGCCACCACGTCGGCGCGAATGCGCTCGAACAGGAACATCGCCATGGTGAAGCCGACCAGCCCGAGGACGAGCTTCATGTCGGTCGTCAGCGTGAGGGCGGTATCCATCAGGGCCGGCAGGCGCGCAGGAGGGGGCGGGAATCACGCGCGGTCGGTGCGGGCGGCGCAACCCCGCGGCCCGCCCCCGGGGCGGGATGGGGCACCGCGCCTGCGATTCCGCACCGGGTGGCGGCAGCGGTATGCCGGGGGCGGGACGAGGGGCCGGCCTTCCGCACCAGGTGCCTGGCGCTGTCCGCGGATGCGCTGGTGCGTGAAGGCAGCATTTCCTTACCCCTCGGTTCCCGTTCCCTGCCGGTCGTACAGCAGATCCCAGACGCCATGGCCGAGCTTCTGGCCGCGGGTCTCGAAATGCGTCTGCGGGCGCCAGTCCGGGCGCGGCACGCTGCCGCGCGGGCCGGCGCGGTTGACCAGGCCCGGGGTGGCGTCGAGCACGTCCCACATCTGTTCGGCGTAGTCGGCCCAGTCGGTGGCGCAGTGCAGCCGCCCGCCCGGGTGCAGCTTGCGCACCAGCAGCGCGGCGAATGCCGGCTGCACCAGGCGCCGCTTGTTGTGGCGCTTCTTGTGCCACGGGTCGGGGAAGTAGATGCGCACCTCGTCCAGCGCGCCGTCGGCAATCTCCTTCTCCAGCACTTCCACCGCGTCGTGGTGGTAGAGCCTGACGTTGCCGGCGTCGTCGTCGGCCAGTGCGTTGAGCAGGCGGCCCACGCCCGGGGCGTGCACCTCGATGCCGATGTAGTCCCTGGACGGGTCGAACCGGGCGGCGAAACGCAGTGCGGCGCCGTTGCCGAAGCCGATCTCCAGCACCTTGGGCGCGTTGCGGCCGAAGGTGGCATCCAGGTCGCGCGGCTGGCCATTGAAGTCGATGCCGAAACGCGGCCAGCGTTCGTCGAACGCGCGCTGCTGCGCGGGGGTGAAACGGCCCTGGCGCAGCACGAAACTGCGGACCTCGCGGCGGCCTTCGGTCACGGTGAAGGGCTTGGGCGGCGCCTTGGAGCCCGCGCTTTCAAAGGGATTGGTCATCAGCCGATCAACCCGTCCACCGGCGAGGACGCGCTGGCATGGCGTTTGCGCGGGATGCGCCCGGCCAGGAAGGCCTCGCGGCCGGCCTCGACCGCCTTGCGCATGGCGCTGGCCATCAGCACCGGATGGCGCGCGCCGGCGATGGCGGTGTTCATCAGCACGCCGTCGCAGCCCAGCTCCATGGCGATGGCGGCATCCGAGGCGGTGCCGACGCCGGCATCGACGATGATCGGCACCCGCGCGTTCTCGACGATCTCCATCAGGTTGTAGCGGTTCTGGATGCCCAGCCCGGACCCGATCGGCGCGGCCAGCGGCATCACCGCGACGCAGCCGATCTCCTCCAGGCGCTTGCACAGGATCGGGTCGTCGGAGGTGTAGACCATCACCTCGAAGCCGTCCTTGACCAGCTGCTCGGCGGCCTTGAGGGTCTGTACCACGTCCGGGTACAGGGTCTTCTGGTCGCCCAGCACTTCGAGCTTGGTCAGGTTGTGGCCGTCGAGCAGTTCGCGCGCCAGGCGGCAGGTGCGCACCGCGTCCTCGGCGGTGTAGCAGCCGGCGGTGTTGGGCAGGATGGTGTAGCGGCCCGGCGGCAGCACGTCGAGCAGGTTGGGCTCGCCCGGGTTCTGGCCGATGTTGGTGCGGCGGATGGCCACGGTGACGATCTGGGCGCCGGCGGCCTCGGTGGCCAGGCGGGTTTCTTCCAGATCCTTGAACTTGCCGGTCCCGGTCAACAGCCGGGACGCATAACTCTTGCCGGCGATGACCAGCGGATCGGTGGGGACGTGTGCGTTCATGGGGCGATTATCGCCGATCATGCCAGGCCGCGTGGCGTGGTGTCGTCGCGTAGATGCGGCGCCTGCCGCGCATGCGGCTTGCCCGGTGGGACTGTGTGGGGGAAGCCCACACCTGCGGCGGCGGCAGATCACCCGCCGCCCAGCGCGTGCACGATCTCCACCACGTCGCCGGCGTGCAGTTGCCACTGGCCGTGCCGCCCGCGGGGAACGATTTCGCCGTTGACCTCCACCGCCACGCGGCGCTCGGCCAGGCCTTCGGCGGCCAGCAGCGCGGCCAGGGTGAGGGGCGAGGGAAAGGGGCGGGTTTCGCCATTGAGCTGGATGTCCATGCCGTCATTCTGGCCAGCAGGGCCGGAAAATCCCAGCCCATGCGGCAGTGCAGCGTGAGCCGGCCGTGGGGCGGTGAAAAACTACTTCCATGCGGCGGCGTACGCTGTCGCCTTCCTCGTCCGTCAGGAGTCTCCCCATGCGTGTCGTTTCCCGTCCACTCCGCTCCGCGCTCGCCCTGGCGCTGGCCGCCGCCGCCGTCCCGGCCATGGCGCAGTCGCCGTTTTCCAGGACCGTGTTCTTCGGCGACAGCCTGACCGACACCGGCTACTTCCGTCCCATCCTGGTGCAGGCCAATCCCAGCGCCTCGGTGGCGGGCCGCTTCACCACCAACCCCGGCTGGGTCTGGTCCGACTACCTGGCCCGGTACTACGGCACCAATGCCCTGCCCAACGGCAATGGCCAGGTGGGCGACAACTACGCCGCCGGCGGCGCCCGCGTGGGCGTGGATGTGCCCAATCCGCTGAGCCCGCTGCTGCCGCCGACACCGTCGCTCAAGACCCAGCTCAACCATTACCTGGCGGCCAACGGCGGCAAGGCCGATGCCAATGCCCTGTACACCGTGTGGGGCGGCGCCAACGACCTGTTCGCGGTGGCCGGCGGCGCACCGGCGCAGGCCACCATCGGCGCGGCGGTCGCCAGCCAGGTGGGCATGGTCGCCACGCTCAAGGCGGCCGGCGCCCAGTACGTGATGGTGCCGAACCTGCCCGACATCGGCCTGACCCCGTCCTCGCGCGCCGGCGGCCCGGTGGCCATGGCGCAGGGCACCGCGCTGGCCAAGGCGTACAACGATGCGCTGTTCGGCGGGCTCAAGCAGGCCGGCCTGCAGGTGATCCCGGTCGACACCTTCAGCATCCTCCAGGAAATCGTCGCCAACCCCGGCGCCTACGGCTTCAGCAACGTGTCCGGCACCGCGTGCCAGCCGCAGATCACCGCGCAGTCGCTGACCTGCACGCCGCTGAACTATGTCAGCCCGAATGCCGCCGACACCTACGTGTTCGCCGATGGCGTGCATCCGACCACCGCCGCCCACAAGATCCTCGGACAGTACTCGATTTCGGTGCTCGAGGCGCCGCGCCTGCAGCAGGTGCTGACGCACTCGGCGCAGACCACCGGCCGTGCCCGTGCCGACCAGGTCGGCGGTCACCTGGCGGGCCGTCCGGCCGACGGCATGAGCTGGTGGGGCAACGTGCGCGGCGACATGCAGCGCTACGACCATGGCCGGCTGTACGACGGCATGGCGCCGGCCGGCCTGTTCGGCGTCGACTGGGCGCGTGATGGCAAGGTGTTCGGCGGGTTCGCCGGGTACGGCCGGATGGACGCGGACTTCGGCAACCGCATGGGCGATTTCACCCAGTCCGACACCACCCTGGGCGTATTTGCCGGCTGGTATGGCGAGCGCGCCTGGGTCAACGGGCAGGCCAGCTACAGCTGGCTGGGTTACGACGTTACCCGCAAGGTGCAGCTCGGCCCGGCCACCCGCGAGC
This sequence comes from Stenotrophomonas acidaminiphila, assembly GCA_002951995.1. Classification (NCBI taxonomy): domain Bacteria; kingdom Pseudomonadati; phylum Pseudomonadota; class Gammaproteobacteria; order Lysobacterales; family Lysobacteraceae; genus Stenotrophomonas; species Stenotrophomonas acidaminiphila. Next base: position 2,692,424 of record CP019797.1, on the reverse strand, counting down.
ACAGGGGATCGCCCGATGGCAGCAACCTGACCGCCGCGCTCAACGCCGGCTACGAGTTCGGCCAGCAGGGCGGCTTCCGCCACGGTCCGGTGGCGGGCGTGGTGTGGCAGAAGGTCAAGCTGGACGGGTACCTGGAGAGCAATCCCGGCGCCACCGCGCTGGGCTACGGCAACCAGGACGTGGACTCCACCGTTGGCCGCATCGGCTGGCAGGCGCGCTTCGACGGTGGCAGCGTCCGTCCCTACGTGCAGGTCACCTACGACCACGAGTTCGAGGACGGCGGCAAGCAGGCCAGCGCCTGGCTGCAGACCATGGCCGACGTCGGCGCCTACAGGGTTCCCGGGTTGCAGTTCGACCGCAACTACGCCACCGCCGTGCTGGGTGCGCGGATGAGCCTGTGGGGGCTGCAGAGCAACATCGGCCTGAGCGCCACCACCGCGCAGAAGTCGGCGCGCGACGCCACCCTGTTCGCCACGTTCAGCGGCGGGTTCTGAGCCGGACGTGGACGGCTGTGGACGGTGCCGTGTCGCGGCGCCGTCCCTGCCCGGGGCTCCCGTCGAGGTAACGCGTTGCACGTTGGCATTGCGCGGCAGGCCCCGCTCCACATAGACTGCGCATCGCCGCGCGGGTGTAGCTCAATGGTAGAGCAGAAGCTTCCCAAGCTTACGACGAGGGTTCGATTCCCTTCACCCGCTCCATCTTCCAGGTGCCGCGCAGGCACCGAGGCGCCAGCCCTGGGCAGGGCGTGATGTGCCCGGCCTGACTTCCAGGCTCCGCGATGAAGCTCGCCATCCTCTCCCGCAACAGCAAGCTCTACTCGACCCGGCGCCTGGTCGAGGCCGCGCGCGCGCGTGGCCACACCGTGCGCATCCTCGACCCGCTGCGCTGCTACATGCGCATCAACGCGGGTGATTTCAGCATGCACTACAAGGGCCGGCCGCTGTCCGGCTTCGACGCGGTGATCCCGCGCATCGGTGCCTCCATCACCCGCTACGGCACCGCGGTGCTGCGCCAGTTCGAGATGATGGGCACGCGCACGCCCAACCCCTCCGACGCGATCCTGCGCGCGCGCGACAAGTTGCGTGCGCACCAGCTGCTGGCCGCCAAGGGCATCGACATGCCGGTGACGGTGTTCGGCGACAACCCGGACGACACCCATGACCTGCTGTCCATGCTGGGGCCGCCGCCGCACGTGGTGAAGCTCAGCGAGGGCACCCAGGGGCGCGGGGTGATCCTCACCGAGAAGCTCAGTGCGTCCAAGGGCACGGTCGAGGCGTTGCGCGGCCTGTATGCCAATTTCCTGGTGCAGGAGTTCATTGCCGAGGCCCAGGGCGCGGACCTGCGTTGCCTGGTGGTGGGCGACCAGGTGGTCGCGACCATGCGCCGGCAGGCCCAGGACGGCGACTTCCGTTCCAACCTGCATGCCGGCGGCAGCGCCGGCCCGGCGGTCTGCAGCCGGGCCGAGCAGCAGGTGGCGGTGCGCTCGGCCAAGGCCCTGGGGCTGGGTATCGCCGGGGTGGACATGATCCGCTCCCGGCGCGGGCCGCTGGTGCTCGAAGTCAATTCCACGCCCGGGCTGGAGGGCATCGAGAGCGTTTCCGGCGGCGATCTCGCCGGGCGGATGATCGACTACGTGGTCAACCTCAGGCGCTGAGCCCGGATTCCGAATTGCTTGCACCGTTTTAACGGGTCTTTAATTCCCCCGGCCCTACGCTGGCCCCACTGTGACCAGCCCTCCTCAGCGGGTCCGGTGATCGGGAATCTTCAGGCCCTGGCGGTGCTCGCCGGGGCCTTGTTTTATCCTTCCCGAAGATGTGCTTGCGGCGCGTGCTCGTCGATGCGAATGTGATGGGCCGCGCAACCCATAGCAGATGCCAAAGGAAAGGTATGAAGCTCAAGTACGTACTTCTTTGTCTGGCTTGGCCGTTGATGGCCTTCGCCAACGACTCCAAGTCGGGTGATGCACTCAATGTCGCAATGCCGTTCTCGGCGCAGGCGCAGCAGATCCGCAAGGACCTGTACGGGGAAACGTATTCCGAGATCTCAAGCGCGGACCGGCAGAGCGTTGCGGACGCTCTGCAGCGCATGGAGGCGCTTATTGGCGCCGAGCCAGACACCACCAAGCTCGAGGAAGCGGACAAGGTCCAGCTGTTCAACGACCAGGAGCTGGTCAACACTGTGCTGACCAAAGCACGTGCCGACAGTCGCGTCGTGTGCAAGCGCGAGATGGCGGTGGGTTCACACCGCACCGTGTCACAATGCCTGACAGTGGCCGAGAGGCGCAGGATCCGCGAGCAGTCGACCGATTTCCTGAAGGAAAATCAGCGTAATTATTCCAAGCCCAATACAAACTAAGGTTCTACACGTGCGCATTCTCGTAATCGAAGACAACAGCGACATCGCGGCCAACCTCGGGGACTACCTCGAGGACCGCGGGCATACGGTGGATTTCGCGGCCGACGGCGTCACCGGCCTGCACCTGGCAGTCGTGCACGATTTCGATGCGATCGTGCTCGACCTGAACCTGCCGGGCATGGACGGCATCGAGGTCTGCCGCAAGCTGCGCAACGACGCGCGCAAGCAGACCCCGGTGCTGATGCTCACCGCGCGCGATTCGCTGGACAACAAGCTGGCCGGGTTCGACTCCGGCGCCGACGACTACCTGATCAAACCGTTCGCGCTGCAGGAAGTCGAGGTGCGGCTCAACGCGCTATCGCGCCGCGGCAAGGGTGGGCACACCCGGGTGCTGGAAACCGGCGACCTGGAGTACAACCTGGACACGCTGGAAGTGCGCCGCCAGGGCAAGCTGCTGCAGCTCAACCCGACCGCGCTCAAGATCCTGCAGGCATTGATGGAAGCCTCGCCGGCGGTGGTTACCCGGCAGGAACTGGAAACCCGGGTATGGGGCGAGGAGCTGCCCGACTCGGATTCGTTGCGTGTACATATCCATGGCCTGCGTGCGGTGGTGGACAAGCCGTTCAACGCACCCATGATCCAGACCCGCCATGGCATCGGATACCGGATCGCCGCACCCGATGCCTGAAGCCGCATCGTCGGCGGTCGTCCACAGGCAGGGGCGCTATCGCCGCCGCCTGCGCAGCCGCATCATCGTTTCGTTCGTGCTGCTGGGCTTCTGCCTGACGGCGCTGTTCGCGTTCGCTACCAACTGGGCGCGCATGCGCGTGGAAAACCAGTTGGTCGAAGATGTGATGAACCGAAATCTGGATGCCTCCTGGCAGAGCTACATCCAGAGCGGTGGCCGCGAAGTGGTGGCGCCGGTGCAGCAGATGCGCGCGTTCCTCTATCGCCCCGACAAACTGGAAGGGTTGCGTCGCGATTATCCCGAATGGGAGCACCTGCAGGACGGCATCCATAATTTCAGTGGCCAGGATGCCGACGGCAAGGCGTTTTCCTACAAGGTCGGTGTGCGCAAGACGGACGATGCCTGGTTTTTCGTCGCCTACGACATGAGCCAGTCGATGCGCGGCGAACAGCAGTTGAAGCGCGCGCTGATCCTGTCCGTGCTGGTGTTCAGCCTGCTGTCCTGGGTGCTCGGGTGGTGGTCTGCTTCGCGGGTGATGCGCCCGGTGTCGGATCTCGCCGCCCGCCTGCAGGCCTACCGTGGCGGCAGCACTCATCCCGAACCCCTTGCACCGCGGTTCCCCGACGATGAGGTGGGGCAGCTGGCCGTGGCGCTGGACGACTATTCCGCGCGCCTGACCGAAGTGGTGCAGCGCGACCGTGAGTTCAATGCGGACGTGAGCCACGAACTGCGCACGCCACTGGCGGTGATCCGTGGCGCGACCGAGCTGCTGCTCGCGCGCCCGGGCCTGGACGAGAAGGTGCTGCAGCGCCTGCAGCGCATCCAGCGTGCCGAGCAACAGTGCAGCGATCTGATCGGCTCGCTGCTGCTGCTATCGCGCAACGAGCGCGGGCAGGGCAGCAGCAACGTCGCCAAGGTCGCCGAGCAGCTGCTCGATGCGCACCGTGCGCAGCTCGGTGGCAAGCCGCTGGAGCTGGTGCTGGAGGGCGGCCGTGACCTGGTCATCGACGCGCCGGAGGCGGCGCTGTCGGTGGCGCTGGGCAACCTGATCGGCAACGCGGTGAAGTACACCCAGCAAGGCCAGGTCCGGGTCCGGGTGCTGGATGACGCGGTCGAAGTGATCGACACCGGCCCCGGGTTGAGCGAAAAGGATGCCGCGAGCCTGTTCCAGCGTGGCTACCGCGGTACCCACGCCGGCCATTCGCAGGGCGGCGGCATCGGCCTGTCCATCGTCAGCCGGCTGTGTGCGCTGTACGGCTGGCAGGTCAGCATCCGGCCGGGCGCCGAGCGCGGTGTGGTCGGCCGGCTGATTTTCGCCCCGGCGGGCTGACCGCCGCGGTGGCGGTGGGCGCTGGACGCGTCAGGGCGGCGTATTGCCGGCAGCCAGGCCCCGGTACAGGCGATCCAGTGCTTCCACCTGCGGCTGCAGGTGCTCCGGGTGCCCGTCATTGACGATCACGTCGTCGGCCAGCGCCAGCCGCTGCGCGCGGCTGGCCTGTGCCTGGATCATGCGTGTCGCCAGAGCGGCATCGATGCTGTCGCGTTGGAGCAGGCGGGCGTGGCGCACCGGCTCGGCGGCGTCGACCACCACGATACGGTCCAGCCAGGGATAGGCTGCGCGACCGCCGGCTTCAGCCAACAGCGGCACCGCGGCGATGGCATAGGGGCTGTCGGCGGCCTCGCAGATTTCTCGCACGCGGGCGCGGATGGCCGGGTGGGTGATGGCTTCCAGTGCCCGGCGTTCGGCGTCGTTGCCGAACACATGCTCGCGCAGTCGCGCCCGGTCGAGGGTGCCGTCGGCCAGCAGCATCGCGTTGCCGAAGCGGCGGCTGATCTGTGCCAGGGCGGGGCTGCCCGGCGCCACCACTTCGCGTGCGGCGATGTCCGCGTCGGCCACCGCGATGCCGAGTCCTTCGAAGCGTTTGGTGACCTCGCTCTTGCCCGAGGCGATGCCGCCGGTAAGCCCGACGATGAAGCGGCTCATGGGCCGTGGCCCGTGCCCAGCGGGTGGGCGGGACCGCGGGCCCGGATCACGCCAGGCCGGCCCACTGCCGGTAGGCGGCGATCATCGGATCGCCCCACATGAAGACCAGCCAGCCGGCGATGGCCAGGTAGGGGCCGAACGGAATGGGCGTGGCACGGTCGCGCCCGCGCGCGTACAGCCAGATCGAGCCGACGATGGCGCCCACCAGCGAGGACAGCAGGATGATCGGCAGGATGCCCTTCAATCCGCACCATGCGCCTAGTGCCGCCAGCAGCTTGAAATCGCCGTGGCCCATGCCTTCCTTGCCGGTGATCTGCTTGAACAGCCACCACACGGTCCACAGCGACAGGTAGCCAACCGCGGCACCGATCAACGCCGGTTTGGTGGGCATGTACAGATTGTCCATGCTGCCGATCAGGCCCAGCCACATCAGCGGCAGGGTCAACTGGTCGGGCAGCAGCTGGGTGCGCAGATCGATGCCGGACAACGCGATCAGGAAACAGGTCAGGACGATCGCGCCGAAACCCTGCCAGCCGAAGCCGAACTGCCACACGCTGGCCAGCACCAGCACCGCTGTCAACAACTCCACCAGCGGGTACTGGATGGAGATCGGCGCCTGGCAATGGCGGCAGCGCCCGCGCTGCAGCAGCCAGCTGAACAGCGGGATGTTCTCGTACCAGCTCAGTTTGTGCTTGCAGTGCGGGCAATGCGAAGGCTCCACCACCACGCCCGGCGGCGGCGGCTCGTAGATGTCCGGCTCGCCCAGGATCTCGCGCGCATCGCGCTTCCACTGCCACTCCATGCGCCTAGGCAGGCGCAGGATCACCACGTTAAGGAAGCTGCCGATCAGCAACCCCAGTCCGGCAGCGGCCGGGTAGCCGATGCCGGGATGCTGGTCGAGAAATGCCATGGGTCAATTATCCAACGACGGAAGCGAGCTTGAAGATCGGCAGGTACATGCCAATGACCATGCCGCCGACGATCACGCCGATGAACACCATGATCATCGGTTCGATCAGGCTGCTCAAGGCATCCACGGCATTGTTCACTTCCTGCTCGAAGTACTCGGCGACCTTGAACAGCATGGTATCCAGCGCGCCGGCTTCCTCGCCGATGGCGGTCATCTGGATCACCATGTGCGGAAATACATTGACCTGCTTCATTGCCATGTTCACCGGGTAGCCCACCGCCACATCGTCGCGCATGTGCAGGACGGCTTCCTCATAGACCTTGTTACCGGTGGCGCCGGCGACGATGCCCAGCGCCTCGACCAGCGGTACGCCTGCCCGGAAGGTCACGCCGGTCGTGCGGGAGAATCGCGCAATGGCGCTGTTGTGCATGATCTGGCCGATCACCGGTACCTTGAGGATCAGCCGGTCCATGGTGTGCTGCATCCTGGGCGAGCGCTTGAGGGCGAAGACGAAGCCCACGACGGCGCCCACGGTCACGAGCAATATCAGCCACCACCAGCTGACCATGAAGCGGGATGCTGCCACGATCATCTGCGTAAAAATAGGAAGGTCGGCGCCGAAGCTGCTGAATACCTGTTCGAACTGCGGCACGACAAAAACCAGCAGGACCGCGCTGACGATCAGGGCTACGGCAATGGTCATGGCCGGGTAGAACAGGGCCTTCTTGATCTTGCCCTTCAGCGTTTCGATGTTCTCCTGGTAGTTGGCGATGGTCTCCAGCACGGTTTCCAGGACGCCTGCGCCCTCGCCGGCGCGCACCAGGTTGCGGTACAGCTCGTCGAACTGCACGGGATGCTTGCTGATGGCCTCGTACAGCGACGAGCCCCCTTCCAGGTCGGCACGGATCTGCCCCACGAGTTTGGCCATGCGCGGGTTCTTGTGGCCGCTGCCAATGATGTCCAGGGCGGTCACGATGGGCACGCCGGACTTCATCATCGTCGCCATCTGGCGACTGAAGAAGGCGATGTCCTTGGGTTTGATCGCTTTGCCGGATGCGCCGAACAGGGGCTTGGGCTTGGGTTTGACCACGGTCGGGGTGATGCCCTGCTTGCGCAGCTCGGCGCGGAGCATGTTGGCATTGCGGGCATCCTGTTCGCCCTTCATTTTGGCGCCGCGCTTGTCGGTCCCCTCCCAGACAAACGGCTGCATCTGGCTGGTGTTGCGTTCCACCGGCGGCTTGTTCACTGCGCTACGGGTCACGGACATCGTTCTTCTCCCCGTCCGGCCACTCCCCGGGCCGGACAATTCCTGCATGGTAGCGGGTCTGCGTGGGCGTGGCATCTCGCCCGTCGGCAAGCGTGGCCGCCGTCACGCTCCGGCGATACTTGTGGGCGAAGCAACAAGGAGCTGGCGGATTGGTGATGAAGTGTCGAGATGTGACGCGGCGCGTCACCCTGTTGTCTGGATCGCAGAATCATCATCCGGGGCTTTCCTTCTTCATGGATGCTGCCATCATGCGTACCGGGGACATGGCATGTGGCAGGCCATTGGCACGCAACCTGCTTTTCGACCCTTACGGGGGCGACGGCCCTTCCGGTGCTCACAATCCAAACCTCTAGGGGATGTACAGATGAAGAAGATGCAGCAGGGCTTCACCCTGATCGAACTGATGATCGTGGTCGCGATCATCGCCATTCTGGCCGCCATCGCGCTGCCGCAGTACCGCAACTACACCCAGAAGTCTGCCAACGGCGCCTGCCTGGCGGAAGCGAAGGCTTACATGGGCACCGCTGTGGCCAACCTGGCCAACAGTTCGGCTGCCCCGGCTTTTAACGCCAAGGCATGTGCTGGCGGTACTGTGCCGACCGATGCCGATTACAATGGTGGCAGCAGCATTACCTTTACCAGCCAGACCAAGGGCAACGCGACCCTGAAGAAGGACGTGGAGTGCAATGCCGGTAGCGGTTCCTGCGACTACCAGTAAGCAATACTGGTTTTGCTTGAATTCGAAAAGCGCCGAAAGGCGCTTTTCGTTTGTTCAGATATTGAATCACTGGAACTGCATGCTGCCCATCACCCGTCGCTTCGTTGTTCTTTCGCTTCTGCCGGCGATACTCGCTTGTGGCGTGCTGCTGCCCGGTCTGGGCGGTGGTTTCATCTTCGACGACCTGCCCAACATCGTACGCAATGCAAACCTGCGCTTCACGGGAGGGGGGTGGAGGATGTGCTGTACGCGGCGTACAGCTACAACGCCGGGCATTCGCGGGCGCTGTCGATGCTGAGCCTGGCGCTGGATCTCTGGCGCGGCGGGCCTGATCCCCAGGTCTTCAAATCCACCAACCTGTTCATCCATGCCCTGACGACGGTGGTGCTGGCGGTATTCCTGCGGCGGCTGTTGACGCTGGCGCAGTGGCCCGCCCGTCGTGCACTGGCTGGGGCCCTGATCATGGCCACCGTGTGGGCCATCCATCCCCTGCAGGTGTCCTCCGTGCTGTATGTGGTACAGCGGATGCAAACCCTGTGCACCTTGTTCGTGCTCGCCGCGCTGTGGGCCTATCTGGCCATGCGCCAGGCACAGATCCAAGGGGAGCGCAGTCGCCACTTCGGTCTGATGGCGCTGTTCTTCGGTGTTCTTGCCTTTGCCAGCAAGGAGGATGCCGTACTGTTGCCCGTCTACACGTTGGCATTGGAGTTGACGGTGCTGCGCATGCGGGCGGCATCGCCCGTGACCGCAAAGGTGTTGCGCGTCGGCTATGCCGGCTTTGCAGTGGTGGGGTTGGTGGCCTACCTGCTGGTCATCGTTCCACATTATTGGCACTGGGATGCCTACCCGGGCCGCGATTTCAGCAGCAGCGAACGCCTGCTCACCCAAGGCCGGGTGCTGGTGATGTATCTGTGCCAGATCGTATTGCCCTTGCCGCAGCTGCTTCCCTTCTACTACGACGACCTGGTCGTTTCGCGCGGCTGGCTGCAACCCGCCACCACATTGCCGGCCTGGCTCCTGTTGCTGGCCCTGTTGGCGTGGGCATGGCGCTGGCGCACCCGCGCCCCGGTGTTCTCCCTGGGCGTGTTGTTGTTCTTTGCCGGCCATTTCCTGACGAGCAATGTCATCAATGTGGAACTGGCGTTCGAGCACCGCAATCATTTCCCGCTGATCGGCGTGGTGCTCGCTGTCGGTGGGCTTTTCGTCATCGCATGCCAGCGTTGGGCGGTCCGCCCAATGATCATCGCCTTCATGCTGGGTCTGCTTCTCACGCTTGAGGCGGCGGCGACGTTGACGCGGGCTCATTCCTGGGGTGAGCCCATGCGGTTCGCACGTACCAGTGTGGCGATCAGCCCGGACTCCGCCCGCGCCTGGCTCGCGCTGTGTGCGGCCTATTTGGAGCGCACCGGCGGCAAGCAACATGCAGCGGGGATGCGGGAAGCAATCCAGGTCTGTGAGCGGGGGGGCGACCGGACCGGGTCGGCGCAGCTGCTCTCGAATGTGGTGATCTTCAAGACCCTGGAGGGAACCGTTGTGCCTGCCGACTGGGCGCGCTTCCTGGAGGCGCTGCGCAAAGGGGCGGCATATTCAAGCAATCAGGGAATTGCCCTTATAACGCTGGACAACCTGGATCGTGGCATCCCTCTTGATGAAGACGGTGTCATCCAGACGTTCGACCTTATCACCGAACATGCCATATTCCCGTCCGAGGCCTACCTGCGCATGGGGGGCTACATCTACAGCAAGAGCGCGCGGCCCGAGCATGCATTGCACTATCTGCGGCTTGCCGTGGAGGAATCCGAGCCGGACGATCCGCGTATCGACCTGATGCTCGCCCAGCTTGAGCAGGCTGGCCGGAAGGAATGGGTCGAGCAGTTGGTCCGCGTTCGAGGGCAGAAAGAGTGATCCGGCCGGTACGTGGCTCCGGCCATGTTGGTACGGAATTTGCTTCATTTTCGGATGGGCGGGATGTTGTATGCGCATCCCATGCAGGGGACATACGAGAGAGACGGATGCATGAACAATCCACAGCGCGGTTTCACCCTGATCGAGCTGATGATCGTGGTCGCGATCATCGCGATTCTTGCCGCCATTGCTCTTCCGCAGTATCGCAACTACACACAGAAGTCTGCGAACACTGCTTGCCTTGCCGAGGCAAAGGCTTACATGACCACAGCCGTGGTGGAGCTGGCCGATTACACGTTGCCTGTGGCCTTCGTGCCCAAGGCGTGTGGCGCGGACACCAGCCTGGGGCTTGGGGTGGGCGATTTCGCCACGCCGCGCTCGGTGACGTTCAGGGCGCGTGCCAAGGGCAACAGCGCCGTGAAGGTCGACACCGAGTGCAATACGGGCAGCGGGCAGTGTGCGCTCAAGCCGTGACGCGTTGGCGCCGTGCCATTGCCTGAGCGCGGGCCAGCGGGGGTACTGGGTTGCGGAGTGTCATCCCCCGCTGGGCTGCCGTTTGCCGCCTCCGGCAAGCAGCCGTTCCCAGCATGCCGCCAATGCGGTGGCTGACAGATAGCGCTCGAAGTAGTCGTGCGACTGGCGTGCCAACTGGGCGCGCTTCTCCGGATCCTGTGCAAGCCGGGTGATCGCTTCGGCCAGCGCCTCCGGCGTCGCGTCGCAGGTGATGGCCGGGATCGGCGGACACCCGTCGGGGGTGCTGTAGGCGCGCTGGGTAATGATCGCCTTGCCCGCGGCCAGTGCCATGTAAAGTTTGAACGGCAATACGCGCGCGGCCTTGCCGTCGCCACCGAAGACGCCGAGACATATATCCGCGCGTGCCAGGTGCGTGGCGATTATGCCGGGGGGCTGCCATCCTCGCAGCCATGTCACAGCCGGGTTGTCCTGCAACCAGCGGGACGCTTCGTCGGCCTGCTGTCCATCGCCGATCAGGGTGAATTCAAGGGAGTCCTGCCTGCGCAGCTTGTCGATGGCTTGTGCGATGACCGTGGTGCCCTGGAGGGGCACGAACGTGCCGATGAAGACCACGTGGGTATTGTTGCCCGTTCCGCGCGCACCGTCACCGGCTGGCAGCAGCGCCGTGTCCAGTGCCAGCGGGAAGGCGTGGATACGTTCGAGCGGAACGCCGAACAGCCTGTGAATGTGCTGCGCATTGGCCTGCGTGTCGACGATGACGTGGGTCGCCGCCCCTAGTGCGCGAATCTCGGCGCGGAGCAGCAAGCGTGAGAGCCGTCCGCCGGCCACGCCCATGCCTCTGTCCTGGAAGAGCGAGTCCCAGAGGGTGATGTACGCATCGCAGACGCATCGCGGTCGCCAGCGGCGTGGCAGCCAGGAAAGCAGCCACAGCAGAAAAGCGCTGGGATAGGGAACATAGACCCAGTCGCCCGCTCTGTGCTGCAAGAGCAGCCGGCAGAGTGATGAGGCTGTGCTCCAAGTAATTCTTGCCAGCCCCGCAACCTTCTGCACATGCGTGCCGCGCGCCAATTTCCAGAGATGGAAGTCCGGCCGCAACCAATACGCGATTTCCTCGACCTGGACACCAAGGTGCGATTCGAGCATACGGATGGTTGCACGTGCATTGGGATATCCAGGGCCGTTAAGCGCAACGCCTGCAACCCACATGATGGAGCTTCTGCTCGAGCGTGACGAGAACGTCATGGTTTACGCCGCGCGGCAAGTCCGGCCACGGTGATCAGCACTTCAATGCCGATCGTGATCAAGCGAACCACCATCATTGCCGTCAGCAGCGATATATGCGTGTTCGCGGCCAGCAGGGAAATCACGGATTCCCGTACGCCGAGCCCGCCTGGCACAAGGAATGCGAGCATGCCCGCGACAGTGCCGGTGAACAGATAGGCGCACAGCTCCAGTAGTGGAAACTGCCAGACAACGCATGCGTACGCGGCCAAGTAAAAGGGCATCGCGGCGGCGTAGAGGATCGCCGCACGTTGTAGGGCCGCGGGTTGCTTCACCCACGCTGTCAGGCGAGCAACAAGCCAGACGGTGAGGAAGGGCAGGAGAATGGTCGCTATTCCCAGTGCGTGATAACGGGACAACAACAAGTGCGCGCTGACGGCGATGGTCAGGCACAAGAGCATGGATAGAGCCTGCTCCAGTATTCCACTGTAGACGGCACTGTTGTGCAGACTGCCGAGCTGGCGCATCTGCAACCCGCGGCCGACGAGCTGCCAGATGCCCCCAGGTACGTACTTGGCCAACAGGCTACGCCCCCAGATGCGCCGTATGGTGGCTGGTGGCAAACCGCTGTCCAACGCTTCGCATAGTGCAACAAAGCCTTCCCGATTGAGCAGGGTGTGGCACGCCATCAGCAGGGCACAGGCAATCAGTGCCACAGGTTCCAAGGCCATGGGTGCCGCATTCACTTGCGATAGTCCGCTGTTCAAGCTCCGCGCGGTGAAGGCTAGCGTGGCTATGGCGAGGCCATAACCAAGCAAGAGTCTCGCCCATGATCTCGGTCGCAAATCAGTCATCCGTCCTGTGCCAACGGTGGAGATACTGGAAGGTGAAAAGCCCGCGGAAAGGCCAGAAATCAAGTGCTTTTGCGGGCACCATGGACCATGGGTGCGCCTCGAAAAGGCGTAGATTGCGCCGCTCCTGGCGCATGTGCAGGCCCGCGGAGCGTCCGAGTTCGATTATGTTGGGGCGGGCGTAGAAGTGCAGGTGGGTCCGGTCATGAATACCGCGATCACGTTGCGGCCAGTATCCGAAGAAGTACAGGTCCACCAATGTCGAAAGATGGCGTACGTTGGGCAGGCTGGTTATGAGTTGCCCATTCCTTGCCAGCATCCTCGCAAGTTTCTTCAACGTACTTGCAGGATCGACCAAATGCTCAAGGACATCTGCGCAGATGATGAGATCAAAGGGGGGTTCGCTTGCAAGCGTTTCCAAGGTCTGGGGGTCATCCACAGATCCCTGGATGACCCGCGGGAAGTAGGTGCGTGCCAACGATGCCCGATCCGGGTCGGGTTCGATTCCCAAGGCATCGCAATGGGGGAAGCTGTCGCGGAGTTGCCTCCCCAGTAATCCAGCGCCGCAGCCAACGTCCAGTATCCGTGTTGGGGAGCCGGTAACGAGCCTCATTACGTCTGGGCGTCCTCCCGAGTAGCCCTGCATGCGCTCGCGCAAAGTTGCGACCGATAGTACGGACATGATCAGTCGTCACGCCGATAGGTAAGGTTGGTGATCTGCTCGGAGATCAGCCCGATCAGGAAGATGATGACCGCCGCGCTGAACAGCAGCGTGCTCATGTTGGTCAGCCGGTGCATCGTGGCGAAGGTATAGCCGTAATACCCGAGCCCGGTGAGGAAAAAGCACGCGGCGATTGGCGCGAACAGCTTCAGTGGCGAGTACAGCGTGGCGATCTTGAAGATGATCAGCAGGAAGCGGATGCCGTCCTTGATCGGGCGGATATGGCTGCTGGTGCCCACGCGCCGTGCGACCGGAATCGGCACGTAGGCCACCGGGTAGGCGCTGCGGAAAAACGCCATGGTGCTGGTGGTGGGGTAGCTGAAGCCATTGGGCAACAGGTGCAGGAATTCGCGGAAGCGCTCGGCCCTCACGGCCCGGAAGCCGGAGGTGAGATCGTCGATGCGATGGCCGGTCATGTGGCTGGCGAGGCGATTGTAGAAGCCGTTGGCCAGGCCGCGGTGCAGGTTGGCCTGGCCGCTGCGGTCGCGAGCCCCGACCACCATGTCGTAGCCCTCGTCCAGCTTGGCCAGCAGGGCGCCGATGTGCTCGGCGCTGTGCTGGCCGTCGGCATCCATGAACACCAGGATCTCGCCACTGGCGGTGCGTGCGCCGCGCTTGATCGCCGCGCCATTGCCCATGGAGTAGGGGTGGCTGACCACCCGGGCGCCGTGGCCGGCCGCAATGGTGGCGGTGGCGTCGGTGGAGCCATCGTCGACCACGATGATCTCCGCCAGCGGCCAGGCCTGGCGCAGTGCCGGCAGGGTGCGCTGCAGCCCCTCGGCCTCGTTCTTCGCCGGCAATATGATGCTCAATCGCTGCACGTTCTGTACCCGTCGTTCTCCCCGGCGGACATGGTAGCGGGAACCTGCCGCCCTGGGATGGAGCGGGTTCTCATTCCTTGTGCTGGGGCCATCGGCATAGAATTATGCCCTTGCCGTTGCCATCCACCGGGGTGCCCGTTGAAAGCTCTTGTCTGCGGCGGCGCCGGCTATATCGGCAGCCACATGGCGCGGCTGCTGGCGGCGCATGGCCACGAGGTGGTGGTGCTGGACGACCTGTCCACCGGGCACGCGCAGGCGGTGCAATGGGGGCGGTTGATCCAGGCCGACGTGCTGCACCCGCCGTCGCTGGAGGCCGCATTCGCCGGGCAGCGGTTCGACGCCGTGTTCCACTTCTGCGCGCGCTCGCTGGTCGCCGAGTCGATGGTCCGGCCCTATGACTATTACGCCAGCAACGTGGTCGGCACCCTCAACCTGCTTGAGACGATGCGCCGGCACGGGGTGCGGCGGCTGGTGTTCTCCTCGAGCGCGTCGGTGTTCGGTCACCCGGTTGCCGGCATGGTCGACGAGGACCATCCCGCCCGGCCGATCAACCCGTACGGCGCCAGCAAGCTGATGGTCGAACGCATCCTGGCCGACGCGGCGACGGCCTACGGGCTGGATTCGGTGGCATTGCGCTACTTCAATGCGGCCGGCGCGGCGGCCGATGCGTGCATCGGCGAGTCGCACGCCTGCGAGACCCACCTGATTCCCAACGTGCTGCGGTCGGTGCTCGGGAGCGGGCCGGCGCTGAAGATATTCGGCGGCGACTATCCCACGCCCGATGGCACCTGCATCCGTGATTACGTGCATGTCGAGGATCTGGCGCAGGCGCACCTGCTGGCGCTGGATTACCTGGATGCCCATCCGGGCGCGCATGCGTTCAACCTCGGCAACGGGCGCGGCTTTTCCGTGCGCGAGGTCATCGCCGCGGCGTCGGCGGTCACCGGTTGCGTCGTGCCCTGGGAGATGGCGCCGCGCCGTGCCGGCGATCCGGCGGTGCTGGTCGCTTCAAGCCGGCGGGCGCAGGCGGAACTGGGCTGGTCGCCGGCCTGGACCGACCTGGAGGCCATCATCGACAGTGCCTGGCGCTGGCATCGCACGCAGCCCTGGTGAGCTGGCGTTGCGGCGCGTTGGTCAATAGGTGACCACCCGCACCGGCTGCAGGCTGCCGGCGTCGAGCACCACGCGGCCGGCACCGTGCCGGGCCACGATCGGCAGGCTGCGGAACGGGGTGTCTGCCGGGTTGGCAGCGGGCTGGCCGTCGGCGGTGCTGGGCGTGGCGTTGAAGGCCAGCCGCGGTACGATGTCGGCGTAGGGCACGTACCACGCCGGCTTCCGCTCCCGTTCCCTCCCGGTATCGAGGAAGGCGGCGAGCGCGGAGTCGTGGCTGCTGCGTGACGTTCCCGGCCGCAGGCCCACCAGCCGTGGCGTGCCCCATGCCAGCCGCGACCAGCGGGGATCGCTGGCCCGGGCCAGGCCGGATGCCTCCACCTCGTTGGCCAGGACCACGGCCAGGCGCATGTCGCTGGCGACCACGAATGCCGGCCGGGTCTGCCACAGCATGTGCAGCCCGAAGAGCAGGAACGCCAGCTGCAGCAGGCCGATGATGGCCAGATCCAGGCGCAGGCTTTCCTTGCCGGGCTTGAATGCGACCAGGGTCAGCAACGGCCCGGCGACCATCTGCGCAAGCAACAGCAACCCCAGCAGCGGCAGCACCCCGAGATGCGGTACAGCCCCCAGGGGTGCCATAGCGGCACGATGATGGCGGCGATCGCGGCGACCAGCACCAGGCTGGCCAGGGCATGCACGGCGGCGGCTTTCCAGCGGGTCATGGAAGAATGGGGGCAGGGAGAAGGCGCCATGTCCAATGGCGGGGGTTCTGGACGGACGTGCTGGATGACGCCCGGTGTTGCGGCTTTCCTGCTCTATGCCTGGGAGATCAGCATATCGATCGCGTCGATCAGGGTGTTGGCGTGAGCCGACAACGAGTGCACGGGTTTGCCCAGTTTGCTGGCCGGCACCGACACCATCTCAAGTGGGTGCAATACGCATTGCTTGTGCTCGATCACGAAGATCGGGTTCAAGGTGGCGTGGTGGATGTCCGGGAGCGCTGTACGCAGTACCAGCGGAACCACCATCCTTCGGTGATATCCGCCCAAGGAGGGCGATTGCACATCCACCACGTAGGGAATCGCCGGGTTCCTGCCTGGATTCTCGAAGACGTCGTACTGGGCCATCAGAGCGTGGAGAACTCGTCGGCGATGGAGCCGTGGCGGTTGTTGAAGTCGTTCCAGACATCCGTCGATTTCTTCAGGCGCTCGCGGTCGTTGCGCAATTCAAGGGTCTTTTGTTCGACAAAGCTTGCCAGCATGGCTTCCACCTCGGCGGACAGGTTCGTGGTCAGGTTACGCGCCTGGGCGACCAGATCCTGATTGAGGGACAGATTGACCGGGCGTTTGGGGGCAGTGGTGTCGTAGAACGTAAGCATTGGAATTTTCTCCGGCTTCATGCGCATTATATGCGCATTGCCGTTGTGCGCAACGCATCGCGCCTTTTCCAAGACGTCCGCCATCCCGCTTCCCCCCGTACAATCGCCCAACTGTCGTCCATGCCGGGGAACACCATGAATACAGCCGTCGCCGCCAATCTCGTGGGCATCACCGGGATCGCCCGCCGCCTGGTGCAGGACGGTGCACTGGACGAGACCGCGGCGCGCAACGCGATGGCGCAGGCGGCGGCGGCCAAGGTGCCGCTGGCGCAGTGGCTGGCCGAGAAGAAGCTGGTCAACGCCGCGCAGCTGGCCGCGGCCAATGCGGTCGAGTTCGGCATGCCGCTGCTGGATGCCTCGGTGTTCGACGCCAACCACAATGCGATGAAGCTGGTCAGCGAGGAGCTGCTGCGCAAGCACAACGTGCTGCCGCTGTTCAGGCGTGGCGGCAAGCTGTTCATCGGCACCAGCAACCCGACCCAGTCGCTGGACGAGATCAAGTTCCATACCAACCTGGTGGTCGAACCGATCCTGGTCGACGAGGACCAGATCCGGCGCACGCTCGACCTGTGGGTGGCGAGCAACGAAAGCCTGACCGGCGGGCTGGGCGACGACGAAGAGGGCATGGGCGACCTGGACGTCGCCGCCGGCGACGAGGACATGGGGGGCGGTGGCGATACCGGCATCGACGCCAAGGGCGACGACACCCCGGTGGTCAAGTTCGTCAACAAGGTGCTGGTGGACGCGATCCGCCGTGGCGCCTCGGACATCCACTTCGAGCCGTACGAAGACGACTACCGGGTGCGGTTCCGCATCGACGGCCTGCTCAAGACCGTGGCCCGGGCGCCGGTGAAGCTGCGCGAGCGCATTGCCGCGCGCCTGAAGGTGATGTCGCAGCTGGACATCGCCGAGAAGCGGGTGCCGCAGGACGGCCGCATCAAGCTCAACCTGTCCAAGACCAAGCAGATCGACTTCCGCGTGAGCACGCTGCCGACGCTGTTCGGCGAGAAGATCGTGCTGCGTATCCTCGACGGCAGCGCGGCCAAGCTGGGCATCGACAAACTGGGTTACGAACCGGTGCAGCAGAAGCTGTTCCTGGACGCCATCCACAAGCCGTACGGCATGGTGCTGGTGACCGGCCCCACCGGTTCGGGCAAGACGGTGTCGCTGTACACCGCGCTGGGCATCCTCAACGACGAGACCCGCAACATCTCCACCGCGGAGGACCCGGTTGAAATCCGCCTGCCGGGCGTGAACCAGGTACAGCAGAACAACAAGCGCGGCATGACCTTCGCCGCGGCGCTGCGCTCGTTCCTGCGCCAGGATCCGGACGTGATCATGGTCGGCGAAATCCGTGACCTGGAGACCGCGGAGATCGCCATCAAGGCGGCGCAGACCGGCCACATGGTGCTGTCCACCCTGCATACCAACGACGCGCCGCAGACCATCGCGCGCCTGATGAACATGGGCATCGCCCCGTACAACATCACCTCTTCGGTCACCCTGGTCATCGCCCAGCGCCTGGCGCGGCGCCTGTGCGCCAACTGCAAGAAGCCGGCGCACCTGCCGGACAATGCGCTGCTGGCCGAGGGGTTCACCCAGGAGCAGATCGACAAGGGCATCCAGCTCTACGAGCCGGTCGGCTGCGATGAGTGCACCGAGGGCTACAAGGGCCGTACCGGTATCTACCAGGTGATGCCGATGACGGACGAGATCGCCACCATCGTGCTGCAGGGCGGCAACGCGCTGGACATCGCCGAGGCCGCGCAGAAGATCGGGGTCAACGACCTGCGCCAGTCGGCCCTGCTCAAGGCCGCGCAGGGGATCACCAGCCTGACCGAGATCAACCGCGTCACCAAGGACTGACCCGCCCCGGGCGCCCCCCTTCCGTCCACGGAAGCCGGCGCCAGTTGCGAGGCCAGGCGGCCGGTCGGGGGGTGTTCCCGGGCTTGGCCCGGGCAGCCCGGGCCGCTGCTGCCGGCCTGTCCCGGGACAGCCACCGGCCACCCCGGTGACGGGTGCCCGGAAGCCCGCCGGGGCGGCCCTCCCGGGGCCCTCGAAGGCAGTTCCACCGCCGGCCATGATTGCGCTACGCTGGCGCGGCACGTGTCGGTCCAGGGCAGCCAGGTCTGGGGGAAGGGGCATGAGCGGTAGCGCATGGTCGGGCGAAGACAGGATGTTCGAGTTCCGCCAGGAACTGGTCGATGGTGGCCAGCCGCCGGACAGTCCTCCTTTCACCGTGTTGAGCGTCGATGACGATCCCGGTTTCCAGCAGTCGCTGCGCATGGCGCTGTCCGATTTCCGTTTCAACGAAAGCCCGCTGCGGCTGCTGACGGCGTCATCGTCCAGCGAAGCGCGCGACGTGATGGCCGCCAACCCGGGCATCTCCGCGATCCTGCTCGACGTGGTGATGGAGACCGACGACGCCGGCCTGCAGCTGGTGCGCGCGGTACGCGAGCAGCTGGGCAACTCCGAAGTACGCATCGTGCTGATCACTGGGCAGCCGGGCATGGCGCCGCTGCGCAAGACCCTGCAGCAGCTGGACATCAGCGAGTACTGGCTCAAGACCGATCTGTACCGCGAGCGGCTGCAGGGCATCGTCACCGGCTCGCTGCGGACCTGGAGCGAGATCCACGCGCTGGCGCGGGCCAAGCGCGGCCTGAAGCACATCGTGCAGGCCGGCAGCCGCCTGGCCGGGCTGCGCGACCCCGACGATTTTTCGCGCCAGCTGCTGTGCGAACTGGCGGCATTGCTGGAAGTGCCGCTCGATGGCCTGGTGTGCGTGCACGACGGTTCGGCCGACCTGCCGGTGTCCGAGGCGATGGTGACCGCAGCCGATGGCGGCTTCGCGACGCTGCAGGGGTGCCGCGTGCAGGACATCGCCGACCCCATGGTCCGCGACCTGCTGCTGGACGCGTTCACCCGCCGCTGCAGCATCGGCATGCCGTCCAGCCAGGTGCTGTTCCTGGATGGCGGCGGCACGGTGGCGCCGATGGCCATCTACCTGGCGACCGAGCGTTCGCTCGACGCCGAGGAGCACGAACTGCTGCAGGTGTTCGTCACCCATGCCAATGCCGGCCTGGTCAATGTCGACCTGGCGGCGCGTCTGGAGCGCGTCGCCTATCGCGACAGCCTGCTGGACATCCCCAACGGCAATGCCCTGCGCCGTGACCTGCGGCAGGTGCTGGAGCAGCCCGGGCGCTGTGGGCAGAGCCTGCTGGTGGTCGACCTGGGGCAGTACAGCGACGGCAGCCTGGCACTGGGGCCGGAGCAGGGCGACCTGCTGCTGCAGCGCATGGCCGACCGCCTGGCACAGATGTATCCGCCGCCGTGCAGCATCGCGCGGCTGCACGAAGGCACCTTCGCGGTACTGGGGCCGTCCGCGCACCTGGCCTCCGATCCCGTCGATGCGCTGGAACAGAGCGAGGACACCGGTGAGCTGCCGTTCCTGCGGGTCGATGCGGCACGGGTGGATCTGGACCAGTACCGCGGCGGCGCGGGCGGCGCGGTGGCCGCCGGCCTGCTGCTGGTCACCCGGATCCGTGCCAATGGCGGGCACGGCGTGGCCGAATACCAGGTCGAGAGCGAGCAGGAGAACCTGTGCCGCTTCATGGAGTCGCGCGCGCTCTACCGGGCGCTGCGCGAGGACCGCGTCGGCATCGCGCTGCAGGCACAGGTGGATCTCGAGACCGGGGCCATCGTCGGCGCCGAGGCGCTGGCCCGCTGGACCGAGGACGGACGCCCGCAATCGCCGGCCAGCTTCATTCCGGTAGCCGAGGCCAGTGGCCTGATCGTGCCGCTGGGCGGGCGCGTGATCGAACTGGTCTGCGAGGCCCTGCGGGCGATGGAGCAGGCGGGTTTCCCGGACATCCCGCTGTCGGTCAACGTGTCACCGCTGCAGCTGGGCCGTCGCGAGTTCATCGAGGAACTGGCCGCCATGGTGGCGCGCCACGGGATCGAGCCGCGGCGGATGGAGATCGAGATCACCGAGGGCGCGGTGATGAGCGATTACCAGGATGGTCGCGAGCTGCTGGCGCGCCTGCGCCGGCTCGGCTTCGGCATCGCGGTGGACGATTTCGGGACCGGCTATTCGTCGCTGCGCTACGTGCATTCGCTGCCGGTCACCCGGCTCAAGCTGGACCGGCAGTTCACCGCCGGCGTCGGCGAACAGGGCGAGCAGGGCGAGGGCGCCAACGTGGCGGACATGATCATCACCCTGGGCCACCGGCTGGGCCTGGACATCGTCGCCGAGGGCGTGGAAACCCCCGCCCAGGTCGAATGGCTGCGCCGTCACGGGTGCCCCTGCGCACAAGGCTACCTGTTCGCGCATCCCGAACCGGTGGAGGACTTCATCGCGCGCCTGCGCGGCCAGGGCTGAGCCATGCGCCGCCTCTGGCAGTGGCCGCGGCTGCGTTGGCAGGAAGCATGGGTCGCGATGCGCGCGCATCCGTGGCGGGTGACGCTGATCGCCGCCCCCTGGCTGCTGGGCCTGCTGACCGTGGTGCCGATGCTCTGGTACGAAATGGACCGGGCCGTGCGCCTGCCCGAACGCCAGGCCGCGCAGGATGCGCTGGAGAACGCCGCGCAGTCGATGCTGCGCCGGCTGGGCCGGTTGCGCGACGACACGCGCTTCATCGCCTTCCTGACCCCGCGGCTGCTGGAAACCGGGTCGGAGGCGCAGTTGCTGGAAACCTACACCAGCTTCCTGATGGCCGGGCGCGATTACCACAAGGTGCGCTGGATGGACGCGACCGGGCAGGAGCGCCTGCGCGTGGACCAGGAAGGTGGCAGCATCCTGCGCGTGCCGGGCGGCGCGCTGCAGGACAAGCGCGGCCGGCCGTTCTTCGAGAATGCGCTGCTGCTGCAGCCGGGCGAGATCCATCTTTCCCCGCTGGACCTGAATTTCGAGAACGGCCGCATCGAGCAGCCGTTGCGGCCGACCCTGCGCGCCTCCTCGCCGTTCCTGATGGCCGATGGCAGCGTCGGCGTGGCCGTGGTGAACCTGCACGGCAACGTGCTGCTCAAGCGCCTGCGCGACCGTGCGTCGCAGTCGGGTTTCAGCCTGTATCTGGTCCATCCCGACGGCTATTGGCTGCTGGGCCCCACCCCGGGCGAGGCCTGGGGGTGGCAGCTGGGCCACGCCGAGCACACCGTGGCGACATTCGATCCGGCGTTGTGGGCCGCCATGCAGCGACGGTCCGCCGGCAGCTGGCGCGACTGGAGCTTCACCACCCTGCAGGCGGCCTGGCGCGGTACCGAGGGCGACCTGCTCGCACACGCCGACCCGACGG
Organism: Stenotrophomonas acidaminiphila; assembly: GCA_002951995.1. Classification (NCBI taxonomy): domain Bacteria; kingdom Pseudomonadati; phylum Pseudomonadota; class Gammaproteobacteria; order Lysobacterales; family Lysobacteraceae; genus Stenotrophomonas; species Stenotrophomonas acidaminiphila. The sequence goes on along the minus strand of CP019797.1, from coordinate 2,670,730 downwards.
TGGGGCAGCTGCGCCTGCTGGTGCACCGCTCGCGCCCGCCGACCGCGCGCTGGAAGGCCGTGCTCGGCGGCCTGGCGCTGCTGGGCGGCGTGCTGGTGCTGTGGCTGCTGCTGGCGCAGGCGCGCGGCATGGCGCGCGAACTGGCGTACATGCAGCGTCTGCGCGACAGCAATGCCGCGCTGGAGCTGGCCAACGAACACCTGCAGGCGGCGCAGCAGGAACTGGCGCGTGCCGAGCGCCTGTCGTCGCTGGGGCTGATGGTGGCGGGCGTCGCGCACGAAATGAACACCCCGCTGGCCAGTGCGCAGCTGGCACTGGGCACATTGCGTGGCGGCATCGCCCGCCTGCAGGCGCAGGTCATGGCGGGTCTGCGCCGGTCCGAGCTGGAGAGCTTCCTGGACGAGGCCACGGAGGCCTGTACCCTGGCCGACGGCGAGCTGCGACGCACGTCGGCGCTGGTGCAGCGGTTCAAGCAGGTGGCGGTGGACCGCGCATCGCTGGAGCGGCGTGATTTCGATCTGGCGGAGGTCCTGCTGGATGCCGACCCGCGGCTGCGCCGCGGCAGCCTCGACGAGGGCATCGCGCTGGAGCTGGACCTGGAGCCGGGCATCACCCTGCACAGTTACCCGGGGCCGCTGGAACAGGTGGTCGCCAACCTGCTCAACAATGCGCTGCTGCACGCGTATCCGCAGGCACGGCAGGGCCGCATCCGGCTGTCCGCGCATCGCGACGGGGACGCGCTGGTGCGGATCGAGATCGCCGATGATGGCCGCGGCATCGCGCCGGAGCACCTGTCGCGCATCTTCGAGCCGTTCTTCACCACCGCGCGGAACCGCGGCGGGACCGGGCTGGGGCTGCACATCGTCCACCAGATCGTGACCGAGGTACTGGGCGGGCGGATCGAGGTCAGCAGCCACCGCGCGGGCGATCCGGGCGGCCTGCCGGCGGGGACCTGCTTCACCCTGATCATCCCGCGCGAAGCCCCGAGCGCCCGCAGGGCGAGCCGCGCTAGCCGGAAACGCGGCGTACCGGCGCAAGCCCGGCCTGCCAGCCGTCGCCCCGGCGTGCGCTTGCGCGCGGTGCGCGCGGGGATCGCCGGCGAACACGAGGATCGCGCGGGCGCAGCGAAGGAGCGGAGGGCGCCTCGCGGGCGCGGGGAGTGTTGCTGCTGGAAGGGCGCGCCCGTCCGCGCGGCGGCAAGCGCCGGGTCAGTCCATGCCCAGCTTCTTGAGCTTGTAGCGCAGCGCGCGGAAGGTGATGCCCAGCTGCGCCGCGGTACGGGTCCGGTTCCAGCGGTTTTCTTCCAGCGCCTTCTGGATGGCCGCGCGCTCCATCTGTTCGATGTACGAGGGAAGGGCGGCATTGCCGGCATCGAGCTCGACCGCGGCGTCTTCGGCCGCGCAGCCGGCATCGCCGCGCGCGGCGGGCAGGCGCAGGTCGCTGGCGCCGATGCTGTCGCCATCGGCCAGGGCAAGCGCGCGCTCCAGCACGTTCTCCAGCTCGCGTACGTTGCCGGGGAAGGCGTAACCGGCCAGCGCGTCCAGCGCCGACGGCGACAACAGTGGCGTGGGCAGCTGCTGCGAGCGCGCCAGCCGGCTGAGGATGGCCGCCGCCAGCTGCGGCAGGTCGCCGCGGCGCTCGCGCAGCGGCGGCACGCGCAGTTCGATCACGTTGATGCGGTAGTACAGGTCGTGGCGGAAACGGCCGTCCTGCACCAGCGCCGCCAGGTCCTTGTGCGTGGCCGACAGGATGCGCACGTCCACCGGTACTTCGGTGGCCGAGCCGACCGGGCGCACCGATTTCTCTTGGATCGCGCGCAGCAGCTTGACCTGCATCTGCAGCGGCAACTCGGCCACTTCGTCCAGGAACAGGGTGCCCCCGTGCGCGGCCTGGAACAGCCCGGGCTTGTCCGCGTGCGCGCCGGTGAAGCTGCCCTTCTTGTGGCCGAAGAACTCGCTTTCCATCAGTTCGCCGGGGATGGCGCCGCAGTTGACCGGGATGAACGGCCCGGCCGCGCGCGCGCCCTGGTCGTGGATGGTGCGCGCCACCAGTTCCTTGCCGACGCCGGACTCGCCGACGATGTAGACCGGCGCCTGGCTGCGCGCGACCTTGGCGATGGTGGTGCGCAGGTCGGCCATCGCCTGCGACTCGCCGAGCAGGCGCGAGGCGCTTTCCGGTGGCGGCGACGGCGCCGCCCGCTCGCTGTTGTTGAGTTCCAGCGCGTGCTTGACCATGCCGCGCAGCACGCCGATGTCCACCGGCTTGCTGACGAAGTCGAAGGCGCCGGCCTTCAGCGCCTCCACCGCCAGGTCCATGCTGCCGAACGCGGTGATCATCGCCACCGGGGTGCGCGGGTGGTCGCGCGCGATCTCGGTGACCAGCTCGATGCCGTTGCCGTCGGGCAGGCGCATGTCGGTCAGGCACAGGTCGAAGCTGTTGCTGCCGAGCAGTTCGCGGGCTTCGGCCAGGTTGGCGGCGGTGCTGATGCGCAGCCCCATCCTGCCGAGGGTGAGGACCAGGAGTTCGCGGATGTCCCGTTCGTCGTCGACGACCAGCGCGCTATGCGTCACGTTCATGTTGAAAACGATAGCCGAGAGCGGCACTGGACGTCATCTTCCTGTCTCCGCGGCGGCGCTGGATCAGGCGGCGAAAGCGCCGTGCGGGGCGGGCATGACGATGCGGAAGCAGGCGCCGCGGGTCGGGACCGGGATGTATTCCAGCCGCGCCTGGCTGGCCCGGCACAGCTCCTGCGCGATGTACAGGCCCAGTCCGGTGCCGTGCTCGGACGTGGTGTAGAACGGCCGGAACAGCTGTGCGGCGACCGCCTCGGGGATGCCGGGGCCGCGGTCGATCACATCGATCACCGCGTGCCGGCCGGCGGACGCGACGCGGATCCGCACCTGTGCCGGCTCGTCGCCGGCGCGCCCGTACTTGAGCGCGTTGTGCACGAGTGCGGTCAGGATCTGGTGCAGGTGGCGCGGGTCCATCAGTGCCGGCACCGAGGACTCGCGGATGATGGATTCGACGTTGTCGGTCTCGGTGGACAGGGTCTGTCGGTACTCCAGCACGAAGCGCCGCACGAAGCTGGCCAGGTCCAGGTTCTCCGGGCTGGCGCGCTCGCGGCGGGCCAGCGCCAGCACGCTCTCGACGATGCCGTTGGTGCGCTGGCACTGCTGGTGGATGATCTGCAGCAGGCGCCGGTCGGCGTCGCCCAGGTCGCTGGATTCCTCGAGCAGCTGCGTGGCGTAGTTGATCGCCGCCAGCGGGTTGCGGATCTCGTGCGCCAGGCTGGCCGAGAAGCGGCCCAGGGTGGACAGGGTGAGCGACTCGGCGCGGCGCGAGACCACGCTGGTGTCGTCCAGGAACAGCAGGGTCTGGTCGCTGTCGGCCAGCAGGCGCGCGAAGCGCGGCTGCACCTCGGCCTGGCCGCCGGCCAGTTGCAGCGGCTGCTCCTCGCCGGTCGAGCCGTTGCGCCAGCGCTGCAGGCGCCGCGCCAGCTCCGGCGCCACCTGGCCCAGCCGCGCCTCGCCGCCGGCCAGGCCATCGCCGGCCTCGCCAAGCAGCGCGGTGGCGGCCTCGTTGGCCAGGGCGATGCGGCCGCCGCCATCCACCACCAGCACGCCGGTGCGCATGCGGCGGATGATCAGCTCGTTGATCTCGAACAGGTTGGCCACTTCGGCGCCACGCTGCTCGGCCAACTGCTGGTTGCGCCGGGCGCGGTTGCCGATCTGGTAGCTGATCCAGGCCAGGGCCAGGTAGCTGGTGACGAACATCGCCAGCTCGGCCACCGTGCGGGTGCTGTCGCCGCCTTCCAGTTCGCGCCAGCCGAACTCGGCCACGGTGGCGATGCTGGCCACCATGGCCAGCAGCATGCCGCCGGACAGCGGCAGCATCATCGCCGCGGCGGAGATGTTGAACAGCAGGGTCATGGAGATGCCGGCGCTGGCGCCGGGCAGGGCGTGGATGAGCAGGGTGGCGGCGAGGATGTCGCTCACCGCGCCCCAGAACACCAGCGGCTGCAGCCAGCGCTCGTTGCGGCCCCACGCCAGCAGGCCCAGCGCGACCGGCAGGTAGCCGATGCTCACCGCGCGTGCCAGCGCCGGGTGGTGCGCCTCGCTCATCAGCGCGCTCAGCGGGCTGAACACCAGTGCCGCGATCAGGCTGGCGATCAGCACCCGGTACAGCGCGAAGAAGTACAGCTCGCGCCGCGGTATCGATTCGATGCGGTCGATGAGCGAGGACGGGGAGGTCAAGCGCGGGGCTCCGGCGGCGGGCGGCAGCACGGAGTATAGGTGGGGGCCGGGATCGCGGTGACGGCCACCGCGACAATCCAGCGGCAGCCGGCAAGTGACTGAAATCCCGCCCGATTCCGCTCCCCGGGCGGCGCCGGGGATGGCGTTCTTTGCGCCACGGGCCGTGGTCGGCGACAATGGTGGGCCCGCCCGCCCTGCAGGAAGGCCATCCCTTGGCCCTGTGGACTCGTGGCGGTTGTTCCCATTCCCACGGTGACACATGAATTTCCACGAATACCAGGCAAAACAACTGCTTGCCGAGTACGGCATCCCCGTCCCGGCCGGCAAGGTCGCGGCTACCCCGGACGAGGCGGTCGCCGTTGCCCAGTCGCTGGGCCAGGGCCCCTGGATGGTCAAGGCGCAGATCCACGCGGGCGGCCGCGGCAAGGCCGGCGGCGTCAAGTTCTGCAAGACCGTCGAAGACGTGAAGGCGGCCGCGGCCAAGATGCTTGGCACCAAGATGGCGACCTACCAGACCGCCGGCGTTGAGTTGCCGATCAACCTGGTGCTGGTCACCACCGCCGGTGAGATCGTCAAGGAGTTGTACCTGTCGGTGCTGGTCGACCGTGGCACCCGTACCATCAGCTTCATCGCCTCTTCGGAAGGCGGCATGGAGATCGAGCAGGTCGCCGCCGAGACCCCGGACAAGATCCACACTCTGAACGTGGACTTCGTCGAGGGCGTGCAGGGTTACCACGGCCGCGACATCGGCTTCAAGATGGGCCTGACCGCCAAGCAGGCCGGCCAGTTCGCCAACATCATGGTGAACCTGTACCGCATCTTCAACGAGAAGGACCTGGCGCTGGTCGAGATCAACCCGCTGGCGATCCTGGACGACGGCAACCTGTACGCGCTGGACGGCAAGTTCAACAGCGACGACAACGCCAACTTCCGCCACAAGGAACTGGTCGCCATGCGCGACAAGTCCCAGGAAGACGAAACCGAAGTCACCGCTTCGGAGCTGGACATCAACTACGTCACCATGGACGGCAACATCGGCTGCATGGTCAACGGCGCCGGCCTGGCCATGGCCACCATGGACGTCATCAAGCTCAACGGCGGCGAGCCGGCGAACTTCCTGGACGTGGGCGGCGGCGCCAACAAGCAGCGCGTGATCGAGGCGTTCAAGCTGATCCTGTCCTCGGACAAGGTCGAAGGCATCTTCGTCAACATCTTCGGCGGCATCGTCCGCTGCGACATGATTGCCGAAGGAATCATCGCCGCCGTGAAGGAAGTGGGCGTCAAGGTTCCGGTCGTGGTGCGCCTGGAAGGCACCAACGTGGAAGAAGGCAAGCAGCTGCTGCGCGACAGCGGCATGGCGATCATCCCGGCCGACAACATCAACGACGGCGCCAAGAAGGTCGTTGAAGCGGTCAAGAACGCCGCCGCCTGATCATTCCCTGTTTCGGGGCACCGGGCTGCGTTCCTCCAGCCCCCTTGAGTCAAGGGGGCGGTATTGCCGCGAAGCGGTGATGCGGGGGATGGGGTGGCATGCCTGAGTGATGTTCCGCATGGCGGAACATCACGTGGTTCCGAAGCCGACAAACAGCAAGAGATTCAGAGGACTCAAACGAATGTCCGTTTTGATTAACAAGAACACCAAGGTGATCGTGCAGGGCTTCACCGGCCAGCAGGGCACCTTCCACGCCACCCAGATGATCGAGTACGGCACCCAGGTCGTCGGCGGCGTCACCCCGGGCAAGGGCGGCACCACCCACATCGACCTGCCGGTGTTCAACACCGTGGCCGATGCCGTGGCCAGCACCGGCGCCGACGCGTCGGTCATCTACGTGCCGCCACCGTTCGCCGCCGATGCGATCCTGGAAGCCGCTGCCGCGGGCATCAAGGTCATCGTCTGCATCACCGAGGGCATCCCGGTGCTGGACATGCTGCGGGTCAAGAACGTGCTGACCCGCACCTACCCGGAGACCGTGCTGATCGGGCCGAACTGCCCCGGCGTGATCACCCCGGGCGAGTGCAAGATCGGCATCATGCCGGGCCACATCCACAAGCCGGGCAAGATCGGCATCGTGTCGCGTTCGGGCACCCTGACCTATGAAGCGGTCAAGCAGACCACCGAAGTCGGCCTGGGCCAGTCCACCTGCATCGGCATCGGCGGCGACCCGATCAACGGCCTGAACTTCGTCGACTGCCTGAAGCTGTTCAACGAAGACCCGCAGACCGAAGGCATCATCATGGTCGGCGAGATCGGCGGCGACGCCGAGGAAGCCGGTGCCGAGTACATCAAGGCACACGTGAAGAAGCCGGTCGTCGGTTTCATCGCCGGTGCGTCGGCGCCGGCCGGCAAGCGCATGGGCCACGCGGGCGCGATCGCCTCGGGTGGCAAGGGCACCGCCGAGGGCAAGTTCGCGGCGATGGAAGCCGCTGGCGTGGTCACCGTGCGTTCGCCGGGCGACCTGGGCGCCGCCATCGCCAAGCTGGTCAAGTAAGACCGGCCGCGAGGCGCAACGAAAAGGCCGCCTGCGGGCGGCCTTTTCGCGTTCCGGGTGCTGCGCCGGCGGGATTCAGCGCAGCGACTTGATCGTCAGGTCCAGGGCGTCGCGGCCGCCCTCGCGCTGCAGCAGGCGCACCGGCACCGGCATGCCCGGGGCGATCCAGGCGATCTGTTCCTTGTTGCCGTCCACGCGCGCGACCTTGGTGGCCTCCACGGTCTTGCCGTCGACGGTCATGTTTTCCTTGCCGACCACGCGGTAGGTCAGGGTCTTGACCCGGCCGTCGTCCACCATGCGGTAATTGAGCGGCTTGCCGGCGGCGACATCGCGGGCGATGGCCAGGTTGATCAGCAGGCCGTCCATGTCGCCGTTCTGCAGCGCCACCGGCCCGCGCCGTTCCGGCTTCACATCGCCGCTCCAGGTGGCCTGGCTGCTGCCCCAGTCGTAGCGCGCATCGACCGCGCGGCGCTTGAACGGAATCACCGAGGCGTCATGGCTGCTCAGCGGTCGCAGGCGGCCGTTCTGCTCGTCGAACAGCGTGCTCTGGCTCAACTCGGCCAGCTGGTTTTTGACCTGCAGCGTGTAGCGCCACTTGCCGCCGCTCTCCGCGGCCAGGGTCATCACCCCGTTGGCCTGCAGGCCCATGTAGCTGGCCTGGTAGTTCGCGGTAAACGGCTGCATGGCCAGTGCGGGCGTGCTGGCCAGCGCGGCGAGGGCGGCGGCGGCCAGCGGGAGATGGCGCAGAGAAGGCTTCATGCTCAGGCTCCTTGGTATTCGGTCAGGCGCAGGTCGATGGCGTCCTCGCCATCCTCGCGCTGCAGGATGCGTACGGGCGTGGGCACGCCATTGGCGATCCACAGGATGGTTTCATCGTTGCCGCCGTTGGTGCGGTAGACCCGCAGCGCGTCGTAGCTGAGGTCGCCGACCTGCACGGTCTCGGTGCTGGTGGCCGCCTGGTATTCGTACTGGCGGACCCGGCCCACGTCGACGTAGCGGTAACGCAGCGGCTGGCCGGGGCGGGCGTCGCGCATCAGCGACAGATTGAGCAGCAGGGCGCTCTGGTCGCCCGGCTGCAGCGGAATCGGGCGCTGGCGCTCCTTCTTGAGGTCGCCGTGCCACTGCGCGGTGCCATCGCGCCAGTCGTAGGTGCCGGTGACCTTCTTGCCCAGGAACAGCGCCTTCTTCACCGTGCTCTGGCTGAGCGGCACGTACACCGTGCCTTGGTTGTCGAACACCGTGCTCTGCTCCAGGTTCAGGCCCAGCACCCCGGCGAACCCGCGGCGCCCGCGCACGGCCATGTCCACGCGCCAGCGGGCACCGTCGTCATGGACCACGCGCATGGTCGCGTCGCCGGCTTCCTTGCCCTTGTAGAAGGCCTGGTAGGTGGCGACGAACGGTTCCAGCGCCGGCGGGTCCCACTCGGCCGGCGGCAGCGCCGCGGCCGTCGCGGGGGCGGTTTCCTGGGCCATGACCGGCAGGGTCGTCAGCAGGCTGGCCAGCACTACCGGTTTGAGGAAGGCGAGGGTCATGCTCGGATCTGGGCGGGAGGGATGGTCATCATGCCAGCCGGCGCATCAGCGGCATGTGCGGATCAGCGCCGGAGGGTGCCGTCGGAATCTAGGCGCAGGGGATTAAACAGGGACTGACCATCGAACAGGACCGTGCCATCCTGTTCAGCTACGCGCCCATCGACCAGCAGGCGTACCGTTGCCAGCAGCAGCGGGTGCTCGACCGCCAGCACCCGCGCGGCCAGCGCATCGGCGTCGTCGCCGGCCAGCACCGGCACCCGTGCCTGTGCGATCACCGCGCCGGCATCCAGTTCCGGCACCACGAAATGGACGCTGGCGCCATGCTCGGCGTCACCGGCCTCGAGCGCCCGGGCGTGGGTGTGCAGGCCCTTGTGCCGGGGCAGCAGCGACGGATGGATGTTGACCAGGCGGCCGCCGAAGCGCTGCACGAAGCCGGCGCCGAGGATGCGCATGTAGCCGGCGCAGACGATCCAGTCCGGGGTGCTGGCGGCCACGGCGTCGCCGAGCGCGGCGTCGAAGGCATCGCGGCCGGCGAACTCCCGCGGCGAACGTGCCCAGCGCAGCGCCGGGGCGACCTTGTCCAGTGCCGCGGCGCCGGGCTTGTCGGAGAACACGCCGGCGATGCGCGCGTGCAGCTGCCCGCTACCGATGCCGTCCAGCAGGCACTGCAGGTTGCTGCCGCGGCCGGAGGCGAGCACGGCGATGCGTGCGGGGGCGCTCATCGGGCCACCCGTCGCGCCAGCGGCCAGGCCAGCAGGCTGCCGACGGTGGCCAGCAGCATGTCGGCATGCGCATCCCAGACGTCACCCTGCTGGCCGTTGTAGGCTTCGGCGGCTTCCGGCGACAGCGCCAGCGCGATGCCCCATTCCAGCCATTCGTACACCAGGCTGGAACACATGACCGCCATCACCGCCAGCACGAACGCCTGGCCACCGCGCAGCGCCGGCCACGCGTGCCGGGCCAGCTGCGCCAGCGCCGGGGTGAAGCAGGCGCCATACAGCAGGTGGATCAGCCGGTCGAAATGGTTGCGCTGCCAGCCGAAGGCCGCGCCGGGCGACCAGCCGGCCAGCGCCTGCAGCCATGTCTCGTACGGCACGTTGGAATACAGCCAGCGTGCACCGATGCAATGCAGCGCGACGAACCCGCAGATGGCGGCGAAGGCGCCGCCATCCAGCGGCCAGCGCCGGTCCACCCACCACAGCGCCGCCAGCCCGACCACGGTCAGCGAGCTGTGCAGGGCCTGCTCCAGTGGCCACAGTGGCTTGATCCAGGTGAGCAGGAACACGGCGAGCACGCCGGCGAACGCGGCCTTCTTGGCAGGGCTCATGCGGCGTGGCCCGGAGGAGGGGTGAAGGGCGGTGGCGTACCGTTCAAGCGAAGGCCGCCTTGACCGAAGGGCGCATCAGCACGATCAGGGTGAACACGCCCAGTACCGTGCCGAAAGGCATCATCATGCAGGAGATGGCGGCGACCACCAGGCACAGCGTGTAACGCCGGCGCTGCCGCAGGCAGCGGCCGGCATGGGCCATGAAACCCGCCAGGGCCAGGCCGCAGGCAATGAAGACGCCGGCGAAGGCGACGAAGAACCAGCCGAACAACCGCGGATCGATGGCCTGCGCACCGGAAGTACCCGTCTCCACCGGCAGCCTGCCGGTGGCCATGGCCAGCCCCATCACCAGGTGCAGCACGGGGATCAGCGAAAACAGCCCGGTGATCGCCGCCACCACGTAATGGAAGATCGACAGCAGGCGCAACTGGCTGGCGTCCTCGTCGGTCAGCCTGGGCGGCGGGGCGGGGGCGGTCACCGGGTCCATGGGGCAGCGTGCGGTCCGGAAACCTCAGCCGATGCGCACGCGCTCGCCGCCCTCGGCCGCGACCACCTGGCCGATCTGCCAGTGCGCCAGCTGCAGCGTGTCGAGCGAGGCGCCGATGGCGGCGGCCTGGTCGGCCGGCACCAGCAGCACGAAGCCGATGCCGCAGTTGAAGGTGCGCCACATCTCGCTGTCGGCGACGTTGCCTTCGCGCTGCAGCCACTGGAACACCGGCGGCAGGGTCCAGCTGCCGGCATCGATGTCCAGGCCCAGGCCATCGGGCACCACGCGGATGATGTTTTCGGTCAGGCCGCCGCCGGTGATATGGGCCATGCCGTGGATCGCGGCGCCGTGTTCCTTCAGCAGCGACAGGATCGGCTTGACGTACAGGCGGGTCGGTGCCATCAGCGCGTCCACCAGTTTGACGCCGTCCTCCAGCACCAGGTCGGCCGGCTGGCCGGCGCGGTCGTAGATCCGGCGCACCAGCGAGTAGCCGTTGGAATGCGGGCCGGAGGAAGCGATGCCGATCAGCACGTCACCCTGGCGCACGCTGGAGCCGTCCTTCAGCTCGCTCTTCTCCACTGCGGCGACGGTGAAGCCGGCCAGGTCGTACTCGCCCGGGGCGTACATGTCGGGCATCTCCGCGGTCTCGCCACCGATCAGCGCGCAGCCGGCCTCGGTGCAGCCGTTGGCGATGCCGCCCACGACCGCGGCGGCGGTGTCGATGTCGAGCTTGCCGGTGGCGAAGTAATCCAGGAAGAACAGCGGTTCGGCGCCCTGCACCAGCACGTCGTTCACGCACATGGCGACCAGGTCGATGCCGATGGTGTCGTGGCGGCCGAGCTGCTGGGCCAGCTTGAGCTTGGTGCCGACGCCATCGGTACCCGAGACCAGTACCGGCTCGCGGTACTTGCCGGACAGGTCGAACAGCGCGCCGAAACCGCCCAGCCCGCCCATCACCTCGGGGCGGAAGCTGCGCTTGACCAGCGGCTTGATGCGCTCGACCAGTTCGTTGCCCGCGTCGATGTCCACGCCGGCGTCACGGTAGGTCAGGGGAGAGTTGGCGGAAGTCGGGGAACTGGTCACGGGCGGCTGCACTGGCGGGGTGAACGGGCGATTTTAACAGGCCACGTTGGCGCCAAGGCCGCATTCGGGCAACAATTCCCACCGGAACCGTCGAGCAATGGAACCCTCAATGCGTCGCAGCCTGGCCTTTTTCCTGTTTATGGCGCTCTGCCTGTCCGTCCCGGCGGCGCTTGCGCAGTCCGGCCTGCGTACCGAGGGCGACATCGCCAGCGCCCAGAATGCCTACGAGGCGGAGGTGCCGGTCAACAGCCAGGGCGACGCCGACCGCAACGGCGCCCTGGCGCGCGCGCTGGGCGCGGTACTGGGCAAGCTGTCCGGCGACCGCAGCGCAATGACCCGCCCGGGCGTCGCCCAGGCGCTGCGCAGTGCCAGGGACATGGTCGAGAGCTACGACTACCGCCAGGACCAGAGCGTGTCGGCCTCCGGCGCACCCAGCTTCCGGACCATGCTGGTGGCGCGTTTCCGCCAGGACGACGTGGACGGGCTGGTCGCGGCGCTGGGGCTGCCGGTATGGCCGCAGCCGCGGCCCAAGCCGGTGGTGTGGATGGCGATCGACGACGGCAGCGGCCCGCGCCTGGTGAGCGTGCAGCAGGCCAATGCGGCGCGTCCGCTGCTGGACCGCGCGATCGAGCGCGGTTTCCGCCTGGGCCTGCCCGGCGGCGGCGCCGCCGAGCAGGCGCTGGTTGGTGCGATCTGGCGCCAGGACACCGCCGCCATCGCCCGCGCCTCGGCGCGCTATGCTCCGCCGATGCAACTGGTCGGCAAGCTGTACCGCGCCAGCGGCGGTGGCTGGATGGCCGACTGGGTGTTCGTCGATGACGGGCGCGAGCTGGCGCGCTGGAGCACCCGCGACGGCGATGCCCGCCGCGCCATGGCCGGTGGCGCCGACGGTGCCGCGGACGCGCTGGTCAAACGCTACGCCAAGGCGCCGGTGACCGGTGCCGCCGGCACCTACCGCATCCGCGTCAGCGGGCTGCGCACCGCGGCCGATTACCTGCGCGTGGCCGCCACGCTGCAGTCGGTGCCGGTGGTGCGTTCGGTCGTGCCGGTACAGGCGTCCGGCGACCGCCTGGAGCTGGACCTGGAACTGATGAGCGGCCTGCAGGGCCTGAACCGCATGCTCGGCGCCGATGCCGCGCTGCAGCCGGTGGCACCGCCTGCCGAAGGCGCGCCGGCGTCCACCACGGCCGAGTACCGCGTCCGATGAACAGTAGCGCCGATACCGAAATCGCGCTGTTCCTGCGCCGCGTGAAGTGGGCGGTGCTGGGGGCCTTCGCCATGTGGGTGCTGTGGCTGCTGGCACCGATCCTGACCCCGTTCGTGGTGGCGTTGATGCTGGCCTGGCTGGGCGATCCGCTGGTGGACCGGCTGGAGGCGCGCGGCCGGTCGCGCAATACCGCGGTGATCCTGGTGTTCGCGCTGATGATCCTGCTGCTGGCGCTGGCGCTGCTGATCCTGGTGCCGATGATCCAGCGCCAGATCACCACCCTGGTGGCCGCGCTGCCGCAGGCCCAGGAATGGCTGATGGGCACCGCGCTGCCGTGGATCGAACGGCGTACCGGGGTGGAGATCCTCGGCTGGCTGGAACCCGAACGCCTGTTCGAGTGGATCCGCACCCATTGGCAGCAGGCCGGTGGCGCGGCCAGCACCCTGTTCGGCTACCTGTCGCGCTCGGGCTTCGCGATGGTGGCCTGGGTGGTGAACCTGGCGCTGCTGCCGATCCTGGCGTACTACTTCCTGCGCGACTGGGACCGCCTGGTCGAGCGCGTCGCCTCGGTGATCCCGCGCAACCATATCGAAACCGTGTCGCGGCTGGCGCGCGAATCCAACGACGTGCTCGGTGCCTTCATCCGTGGGCAGATCGCGGTGATGATCGCGCTGGGCGTGGTGTACGCGGTGGGTCTGTCGGTGGTCGGACTCAACCTCGGCCTGCTGATCGGACTGGTCGCCGGGCTGATCAGCTTCATTCCCTACCTGGGCGCCACCACCGGCGTGGTGCTGGCGGTGCTGGCGGCGCTGGTGCAGGCGCAGGGCTTCGACCTGAAGCTGCTGGCGCTGGTCGGCGTGGTGTTCACCGTCGGCCAGTTGCTGGAGAGCTACGTGCTCACCCCGCGCATCGTCGGCGACAAGATCGGCCTGCATCCGGTGGCGGTGATCTTCGCGGTGATGGCCGGCGGCCAGTTGTTCGGTTTCCTCGGCATGCTGCTGGCGCTGCCGGCGGCGGCGGTGATCAACGTGCTGCTGCGCTACGCGCATGAGCGTTACCGGCAGAGCGAACTGTATGCCGGGCACGGCCCGACCATCGTGCTGCAGTCCAGCGGCGAGCCCGCCCCGGGCATGGGCATCGTGCCGAAGGACGTGGAACAGAAGTGAGCGTGCCGCAGTTGCCGCTGGCCCTGCGCTATCCGCCGGACCAGCGATTGGAGACCTTCATCGGCGCCCCGGACGGGGCGCTGGCGCAGTTGCGCGCCGCCGCCACCGGCGACAGCCGCGACTGGGTGTACCTGGTCGGCCCCGCGGGCAGCGGCAAGACCCACCTGGCACTGGCCGTGTGCGCGGCCGCCGAGCAGGCCGGGCGCGGTTCGGCCTACCTGCCGCTGCAGGCCGCCGCCGGGCGCCTGCGCGATGCGCTGGAGGCGCTGGAGGGGCGCGACGTGGTCGCGCTGGATGGCCTGGATGCCATCGCCGGCCAGCGCGAGGACGAGGTGGCGCTGTTCGATTTCCACAACCGCGCGCGTGCCGCCGGCGTGACCCTGCTCTACACCGCCAGCGCCGCACCCGACGCGCTGGGGCTGGTGCTGCCGGACCTGCGTTCGCGGCTGTCGCAGTGCGGGCGCATCCTGCTGGACGCGCTCGACGACGCCGGCCGCGGTGCGGTGCTGCGCGAGCGCGCGATCCGTCGCGGGCTGGCGCTGGACCAGGCCGCGATCGACTGGCTGCTCACCCGCACCGGGCGCGACCTCGGTGGCTTGGTGGTGTTGCTGGACCGGCTCGACCGCGAGTCGCTCGCGGCCAAGCGGCGGATCACCGTGCCGTTCCTGCGCCAGGTGCTGGACGGATCCTGAGCAGCGCGGCGATCGCCTGGCCGGGGTTTTGCCGGGAACGTTCCAGGCGAGGCAGGTGGGTTGCATGGGTGCGGGGCTTGCCCCCGCACGAAGCCTCGCCGGGAATGCACGAGGCTTCACCGGGAGAGCGCCGTACGGGGCAAGCCCCGTACCTACGACAGATTTGTTCCCTTACGGGTGGAACCCGCTCCGGCGAACCGGCCAGGTCGGGGTGGCCGCTGGCGCCCCGAATGCGGGCGCGGAGGACCTAGCCCCTGCCTGTGATTGAACGGCGCATTGGCAACGCTCTCCGTAGGTGCGGGGCTTGCCCCGCACGATGCCCTGGATGCGGGCGCGGAGGACGTAGCCCCTGCCTGTGATTGAACGGCGCGTTGGCAACGCTTGCCGTAGGTGCGGGGCTTGCCCCGCACGAAACCTCACCGGGAAAGCGCCGTACGGGGCAAGCCCCGTACCTACGATGAGAGGGTTTCTTCCAGCGCCTGCAGCCGCTGCGGGGTGCCGACGTCGGTCCACCGGCCGCGGTAGTGCTGGCCGGTCATGCGGCCCTGCGCCATGAAGTGCTTCTGCAGCGGCACCACGCTGAAGCGCGGCGGGGTGCGCTCGCTGCCGGGGGCATCGCCGATCACCGCGCGCCAGCCCTGCAGGATCGACGGGCGATACACGCCGATGCCGGCATACGTCAGGCACGGTGCGTCGCGGTCGTCATGCAGCACGCCGTGCGCGTCCAGGTGGTAGTCACCGCGCGGGTGCTGCGGCGGATTGTCCACCAGCAGCAGGTGCGCCTCGCCGGCCGGCTCGCGCGGCAGCCGCGAAAAGTCGAAGTCGGTCCAGATGTCGCCATTGACCACCAGGAACGGCGCCTCGCCCAGCAGCGGCAGCGCGTTGAGCATGCCGCCGCCGGTTTCCAGCGGGGTCGGCCCCTCGTGGGCATAGTGCAGGCGCAGGTTCCAGCGGCTGCCGTCGCCCAGCGCCCGGGGGAACTGCTCGGCCAGCCACGAGGTGTTGATCACCACGTCGCGTACGCCGAGCGCGGCCAGCTTTTCCAGGTGCCATGCGATCAGCGGCTTGCCGCCGGCCGGCAGCAGCGGCTTGGGCGTGTGCTCGGTCAGCGGGCGCATGCGCTCGCCCAGCCCGGCGGCGAAAACCAGCGCCTTCATCGGGTGGCCCGTGCGGCGAGCGCCGGCTTGATCCGCCGCTGCAGCAGCGACTGCAGCGCGGACAGCTGCGGATGGCGCGGCAGGACCTCGTCCAGGTAGGCGATGAAGCGCGGCACGTCCTCCAGGTAATGGCTCTTGCCGTCGCGGTAATGCAAGCGCGAGAAGATGCCGAGGATCTTCAGGTGGCGCTGCACGCCCATCCAGTCGGCGTCGCGCAGGAAGGTGGCGCGGTCGGGCACCGGCAGGCCGGCGCCGAGCGCACACGCGTGGTAGCGCGCCAGCCAGTCGTCCACGCGCGGCAGCGGCCAGCTGAGGAAGGCATCCTTGAACAGGCTCACCGGGTCGTAGGCGATCGGCCCGCGCACCATGTCCTGGAAGTCCAGGACCGCCGGGCCGTCGGCCACCGGCATCAGGTTGCGCGGCATGAAGTCGCGGTGGGTCATCACCTGCGGCTGCCCGAGCGCGTTGTCCATCAGCCGCCGCTGTACCAGTTGCAGGCCCTCGACCTCGCCGCAGTCCAGCTGCAGGCCGAGATGGCGCTGCAGGAACCATTCGTCGAACAGGCCGGCATCGCGCTGCAGCAGCGCCTCGCCGAACTCGCCGAAGCCGTCGGGCACCGGGATCGACTGCAACCGGACCAGCTGCTCCATGGCGCGGTCGAACCACGCATCGGCATTGCCGTCGTCCAGCAGCCGCGCCAGGGTCGGCGCGCCCAGGTCCTCCAGCAGCAGGAAGCCGGCATCCAGGTCCTGCGCGAGCAGCGCGGGCACGCGCAGCCCATGCGCCAGCAGCAGCTCGCGCATGCGCAGCCAGGGCCGCGGATCCTCCAGCCCGGGCGGTGCGTCCATGACGATATGGCTGCCCGCATCGCCGGTGACGCGCCAGTAGCTGCGGAAGCCGGCATCCACCGAGGCGCGCTCGATGCTGGCGGTGGCGTCGGCCAGGCGTTCGCGTGCCCACTCCAGGCGGTGCCGCGCGCGCTGCGGTTCGAGGGAAATGTCCGGGTTCATCGGTGGAGCGTGCTCGCAGGTGCCAATGGCCCCGCCGCCGGGGCGCTGCGCTCCGGGGACGTGCCGTGTTGGAAGGGAAATCCGGGGTGGGCTTCAGCGCTTGCCGCTGACCAGCCGCAGCAGCGCCAGCAGGGCGATGGCGCCGATGATGGCGCCGACGAAGCCGGCCGGTTGCCCGGCGGCATACCAGCCCATCTCGCGGCCGAACCAGCCGGCGAACACCGCGCCGGCGATGCCCAGCACGATGGTGAGCAGGCAGCCCATGCGGTTGTTGCCGGGCATGAAGAAGCGCCCGAGCAGGCCGACCACGAAGCCGACCAGGATGATGTACAGCCAGCTGTCGCTGCCAAACAGTCCGCTCATGTGCGCGCCCGCTCCAGGAAAAAACGCAGCCTAGCAAGGCCAGGCTGCGTCGTCATCGCGCCGCTCAGCAGCAGCCGTGGCCGCCGTGGCGGGTACCGCTGTCGGCGGCCACCGGCGAGCCGCTGGTCTCGCCGCGCAGGCTGGCTGCGTGGTGGTCGAACAGTACCTTGGAGACGCAGGCGGTGACCCGCTTGCCCATCGGGATGTGCAGGAACTCGTTCGGGCCGTGCGCATTGGAGTGCGGGCCGAGCACGCCGGTGATCATGAACTGCGCGCCGGGGAACTTCTCGCCCAGCATGCCCATGAACGGGATCGAGCCGCCTTCACCCATGTACATGGCCGGCTTGCCGAAGAAGGCCTGGCTGGCGTCGTCGATCGACTTCTCCAGCCACGGCGCCATGGCCGGCGCGTTCCAGCCGGTGGAGGCCTTTTCCAGTTCCAGGCTGACATGGGCGCCGTTCGGCGGGTCGCGCAGCAGCGCTTCCTTCAGCAGCTCGCCGCAGGCCTTGCCGTTGGCGGTCGGCGGCAGCCGCAGCGACAGCTTCACCGAGGTTTCCGGGCGCAGCACGTTGCCGGCCGACTCCAGCGGCGGCATGCCGCCGATGCCGGTGACCGACAGCGCCGGGCGCCAGGTGCGGTTGAGCACCAGCTCGGTCAGGTCCTCGTTCATCGGCTTGAGGCCGTCGACCAGCGGGAACTTGTCGAAGATGGCGGTATCGACCACTTCGGCCGCGCGCCGGGCCTGTTCCAGGCGCTCGGCCGGGATTTCGGTGTGCAGGCCGTCGAGCAGGATACGGCCGGTGTTCTCGTCCTCGATGCGCGAGAGCAGCTGGCGCAGCAGGCGGAAGCTGGACGGCACCACGCCGGAGGCGTCGCCGGAGTGCACGCCCTCGTTGAGCACCTTGACCGTGAAGTTGCCGCCGGTCAGGCCGCGCAGCGAGGTGGTGCACCACAGCTGGTCGTAGTTGGCGCAGCCCGAGTCCAGGCACACCACCAGCGACGGCTGGCCGATGCGCCCGGCCAGGTGGTCGACGTAGGCCGGCAGGTCGTAGGAGCCGGATTCCTCGCAGGCCTCGATCAGGATCACGCAGCGGGCGTGCGGCAGGCCCTGTTCCTGCAGGGCGAGCACCGCGGCCAGCGAGCCGAACAGGGCATAGCCGTCGTCGGCGCCGCCGCGGCCGTACAGCTTGTCGCCGCGCAGCACCGGCTTCCACGGGCCCAGGTCGGCATCCCAGCCGGTCATTTCCGGCTGCTTGTCCAGGTGGCCATAGAGCAGCACGGTGTCGTCGCCGGTCTCCGGGCCGGAGGCCGGGATTTCCAGGAAGATCAGCGGGGTGCGGCCTTCCAGGCGGACCACCTCGACCTGCAGGCCCGGGATCTTCTGCGCCCTGGCCCAGCCCTCCATCAGCGCCACGGCCTGGTCCATGTAGCCATTGGCAACCCAGTTCGCGTCGAACATCGGCGACTTGTTGGGGATGCGGATGTAGTCGACCAGCTGCGGGACGATGTCGCTGTCCCACTTGTCACTGAGAAATTGGCCGAGCTTGGCGCTGTCCATTCGGGAACTCCGGTTGCGAAGGTTTCAGATGCGCCCATTCTACGCCGTCCGTCTTGTAGGAATTTTCCTACAAGGAATCGGGCGGTTTGCCGGCTGCGGTGTGAAGGCGCGGCGGATAGGCTGTGTTCATGTGGCGCGGAACACTGGACTGGCCGGCGGGACTGCCGGCATTCCAGTCCAAGCCACAAGGAGTTGCAGCGATGAAGCGTTTCACCGTGATGCTGAAGTCACTGGTTCTGGCGTTGTTGTTGACCGCATCGGCGCATGCCACGGACAAGGTCGACATCAACACCGCCACCGCGGCGGAGCTGGACCAGGTATTGGTGAATGTCGGCGCCGCCAAGGCGCAGGCGATCGTCGAATACCGGCAGGCGAACGGCCCTTTCAAGAGTGTCGAGGAACTGGCACTGGTGAAAGGCATCGGTTTGAAGACGGTCGAACGGAATCGTGACCTGATCGGCGTGGGCGCAGGAACCGCCTCCGCCGCCAGGCCTGCCAAGCCGGCAGCGGCCAAACCGGTCGAAAGACGCTGAGCGGAAAGGAATCGCGGTTATGTGCGCCGTCTGGACGACGGCCACACGGAGAACCCCGCATAGCCAGGAGGCAGGGGAGAGGCAGGAAGCCTACAAGGACGTGAATATCGCCCGGTGTTGCACAGTGACGTGCAGCCGGGCGATTCTTTTTGCGGCCGTGGCGGACCGCCGAGGCTTGGCATTAGGCCGCGGCATTCCCGGTCACCGCCCGCCGCCCGCCCGGACAGGGCGTTCTGCCGGCCATGCAATCAAGGTCGATGCCCCGTCCCGCGCACCGGGCCCGGCTGCGTCCTGCGACCGCACAGTGGCCTCAGCCTCCTCGCAGTGGCCGGAAATGCCGGACCGCCCCGATCCATGCCCGACCAGCGGTCGCCCTGTCCCGCTGTGGCAGGCCCGCCGCGAAGCGCGACCGGCGCGGGTCCTGCGCCCTGTGGCACGACCCCATCGAGTTGATGCTGCCCCCGGGGGACGAGCGCGGTTGACTGCGCAAAGCCGCCGGTCAGCGCCCGTGTGGCGCGGGTGCCCCTGTCTCAGACCACGCCGGTGGCGTAGTACACGCCGATGATCGCGAACACGGCCAGGGTCTTGATGATCGTGATGGCGAAGATGTCCTTGTAGGACTGGCGGTGGGTCAGGCCGGTCACGGCCAGCACGGTGATGACCGCGCCGTTGTGCGGCAGGGTGTCCATGCCGCCGGACGCCATCGCCGCCACCCGGTGCAGCACGTCCATGGGGATGCCGGCGGCCTGCGCGTTGGCGATGAAGCTGTCGGCCATGGCCGCCAGGGCGATGCTCATGCCGCCCGACGCCGAGCCGGTGATGCCGGCCATGGCGGTGACGGAAATGGCCTCGTTGACCAGCGGGTTGGGGATCGACCCCAGTGCGTTGGCCACGACCAGGAAGCCGGGTAGGGCGGCGATCACCGCGCCGAAGCCGTACTCGGAGGCGGTGTTCATCGACGCCAGCATGGCGCCGCCGATCGCCGCTTTCGTGCCCTCGGCGAAGGCCGCCACCACCGGCTTCCAGGCAAGCGCGACGACGCTGAGGATGCCCAGCAGCAGCGCCCCCTGCACCGCCCAGATGGCGGCGACCTTGGACACCTCCTGCACCACCGGCGCGGGTTGCCGATCACCGCGGGCACGAACGACTGGCTTTCGCCGTAGAAGCCGGGGATCCAGCGGGTGAACAGGAAATTGGCCACGCCCACCAGCAGCAGCGGCAGCACCGCCAGCAGCGGGTGCGCCAGGCGGTCGCCCCTGAAGGGCTCGGGCTCGTTGCGCAGCGCTTCGTCGGTACCGGCGTAGCCCTCGCCGCGGGCGATGGCGACCCGCCGGCGCCATTCCAGGTAGCTCATGCCCAGCACCAGGATCACGACCGTGCCGATCACCCCCAGCCAGGGCGCGGCCCAGCCGGTGGTGCCGAAGAACGAGGCCGGAATGATGTTCTGGATCTGCGGCGTGCCCGGCAGCGCGTCCATGGTGAAGGTGAACGCCCCCAGCGCGATGGTGCCCGGGATCAGCCGTTTGGGAATGTTGCTCTGGCGGAACAGCTCGGCGGCGAACGGGTAGACCGCGAACACCACCACGAACAGCGACACCCCACCGTAGGTCAGCAGCGCGCAGACCAGCACGATGGACAGCATCGCGCGCTGTGCGCCGACCAGGCGGATGGTGGCGGTGACGATCGACTTGGAGAAGCCGGAGATCTCGATCAGCTTGCCGAACACCGCGCCGAGCAGGAACACCGGGAAATACAGCTTCAGGAAGCCGACCATCTTGTCCATGAACAGGCCGGTGAACATCGGCTGCACCAGCGTCGGGTCGGTCAGCAGCACCGCGCCCAGCGCCGCCACCGGCGCGAACAGGATCACGCTGTAGCCGCGGTAGGCCACGAACATCAGGAAGCACAGCGCCGCCAGTACGATCAGAAACGACATCCACGGCTCCCCGGCCAGACACGATGCCGGCGAGTATCGGGAGCCGGCCCGGCCCGGCCCACTGTACGAACGGACGATACGCCGGCTCCTAACGCCCCGTTAACGTGCGCTACGTGGGCGGCATCCGTGTGCCGCCGTGTCATACCCGGGAGGAGGGAGACCAATGAAGCGCAAGTATCTGAGCATGGCCGTGGGCTGTGCACTGCTGGCCCCGGCCGCATTCGTGCAGGCCCAGCAACAGCAGCCGGCGGCCGGCCAGCAGGCCACCCAGCTGGACGAAGTCACCGTGACCGCGCGGCGTCGCGCCGAGTCCATCCAGGACGTGCCGGTGGCGGTGTCGGCGTTCGGCGAGGAGCAGATCAAGGACCTGCAGGCCTCCACCGTGGAAGGCCTGCAGGGCGCGGTGCCGAACATGAACATCGCCCAGGGCCGCGGCTCGGCCAACAGCGTCAACGTGTTCATCCGCGGCATCGGCCAGCCGGACGCGCTGCAGACGTTCGACCCGGGCGTGGGCATGTACGTCGACGACGTCTACTACTCGCGCATCAACGGCGCGCTGTTCTCGCTGTTCGACATCCAGCAGCTGGAAGTGCTGCGCGGCCCGCAGGGCACGCTGTATGGCAAGAACTCCACCGGCGGCGCGATCAAGCTGACCACCAAGAATCCGTTCGACAACGAGGGCGGCGCGGTGGAAGTCACCGCGGGTGACTACGGCCGCCTGGAAGGCCGCTTCTACGTTTCGGGCAAGCTCAGCGACACCATCGCCGCCAGCATCGCCGGTGCCAAGATCACCAACGACGGTTACGTCAAGGACGCCGAGACCGGCAAGCGCTACAACGACGACGACACCGAGGCGCTGCGCTTCAAGATGGCCTTCAACCCCACCGACAGCTTCCGTGCCACGCTGTCGCTGGACACCACCAAGCAGGACGCCGCGCTGACCCTGGGCCGGCCGATGGCCGACCTGCGCCAGACCAGCCTCGCGCCGGCCGGCGTGATCGTGCTGCAGCCCGGTGAGACCGGCGAGTGGAACCGTCGCGCCCTGACTTCGTTCAAGAACGGCGAGGGCCAGTACCTGAAGCACTCCGGTGCATCGCTGGCGATGGACTGGGACATCAACGCGCAGTGGACGCTGAAGAGCATCAGCTCCTACCGCAAGCTCAAGACCAAGTCGTACATCGACATCGACGCCTCCGAGTACGAGCTGGGCGACGTGCTGGTCGCGCTGGACCAGGACCAGAAGAGCCAGGAATTCCAGCTGCACTACGACAACGGCTCCAACCTGCACGCCACCTTCGGCGCGTACTACATGAAGGAGAACGTCCCGTCCTACCAGGAGGCCTATGCCGACGACCTGTTCTCGTTCCTGGGGGCGAAGGTGCCGTTCCTGCGCACCATCAACGATGACCTGACCACCACCTCCAACGCCGCCTTCGCCCACCTCAACTGGGAGTTCGTGCCGAGCTGGACCGTGGCCGCGGGCGTGCGCTGGACCAAGGACAAGAAGGATTACGCCCGTTCCACCAGCACCTTCTGGGGCGCACCGTTCACCGCCCTGAACGAAACCGTGGCCTTTGCCGCCAACGCCTCGTGGACCGCGGTCACCCCGTCGATCAGCCTGCAGAAGGCGTTCGGCGACAACCTGATGGGCTACGTGTCGGCCAACCGCGGCTTCAAGTCCGGCGGCTTCAACGGCCGCGCCAACACCCGCTACGACACCCAGCACGCCAAGTTCGATCCGGAATACGTGTGGACCTACGAGCTCGGCCTGAAGGGCAGCTCGGCCGACCGCCGCTTCCGTGGCAGCGCGGCGGCGTTCTACAGCAACTACAGCGACTTCCAGGCGCGCGTCTCGCAGGACGTGGGCACCTTCCCGGTGCTCAACGCGGCCAAGCTCAACATCAAGGGCATCGAGCTGGAGGGCAGTGCGCTGCTGGGCGAGGCCACCACGCTGAGCGCGCAGATCGGCTGGATGGACGCCAAGTACGACAAGTTCGAGGACTTCCGCCTGGATCCCTCGTACCCGGGCTTCGATCCGAACGTGAGCCATGACCACGTGCCGTTCTCGCCGGACTGGACCGCGCGCGTGGCCCTGCAGCACGTGTTTTCGCTGGGCGACAACGGCAACCTGACCTTCGGTGGCGATGTCTCCTACCGCGGCAAGACCTGGCTGAGCGTGGACAACCGCGCGGTGCTGAGCCAGGACGCCTACACCCTGCTCGGCGTCTACGGCGTGTGGGATTCGCCGCAGATGGCCTGGCAGGTGCGTGCCGGCGTGCGCAACCTGACCGACAAGGAATACAAGACCGAAGGCCAGGAGTTCGCCAGCGTGGGCAACATCCAGACCGCCTACTACGGCCTGCCGCGCAACTGGTACATGTCGCTGCGCTACAACTTCTGAGGCACGTGCCGCAGTTCCGCAACCCGGCCCTCCCTGCGCCCGCAGGGAGGGCTTTTTCGTGCGCGGGCCCGCAGCCGCGGCGTGGCGGTGGCGGGGCGCGGCCGCATGCCGCGCACGGGGCCGGCGCGCGGCGCGCAGGGGCGCCGGCCACCGTGCCGCCGCCGGGCCGGGGTCCGCGCGGTTCCGCCACGCGGGGCGTGCGCCGTATCCTGCCCGCCATGCATACGGGGACTGCTTGCGCATGTTGAGTCTGGTGACGGTGGCATTGGCCGGAGTGGCCTGGCTGGTGCTGATGTTCGGCGTCGCGCTCTATGGCGAACGCCGGCCCACCGTGTTCGCGCGCCACTGGCGCCATGTCTACGCGCTGTCGCTGGCGGTGCACTGCACCTCGTGGACGTTCTACGGCACGGTCACCCAGGCCGCGCGCTATGGCTGGCCGCTGCCGCCGACCTTCGTCGGCGCGATCCTGTTCTACGCGCTGGGCATCGGCATGATGGTGCGCCTGGTGCGGCTGGCGCGCGAGACCAACGCGACCTCGCTGGCCGACCTGATCGCTGCGCGGCTGGGGCGCGACGCCTGGCTGGCGGCGACGGTGACGCTGATCGCCGCGCTCGGGCTCATTCCCTACATCGCGCTGCAGCTCAAGGCGGTGGCGATGAGCTTTGCCATGCTCACCCTGCGCTCGGCCGATGCGGTGGACGCCGCGCCCTGGCGCGACAGTGCGCTTTACGTGGCGCTGGCGATGGCGCTGTTCGCGATGCTGTTCGGCGCGCGCCGCGCCGACGTGTCCGAGCACAACCGCGGGCTGGTGCTGGCGATGGCCGCCGAGTCGCTGTTCAAGCTGGGCGCGATGCTGGCGCTGGGCGCCTTCGTCTGGTTCGGGCTGGATGCGGTGGCGGTGCCGCCGCCCGCGCCGGTGGCGGATGCGCCGGCCGGCGGCTTCATGCCCCTGGTGCTGCTCGGCGCGCTGGCGATGTTCCTGCTGCCGCACCAGTTCCACGTCGGCGTGGTCGAGTGCCGCGACCCGGCCGACATCCGCACCTCGCGCTGGCTGTTCCCGCTGTACCTGCTGCTGATCGCGCTGCCGATCCTGCCGCTGGCGCGTGCCGGCACCGCGTTGCTGGGCGACAGCGTGCCCAGCGACATGTACACCCTGGCCCTGCCGTTCTCCGCCGGGCACACCGGGGTGGCGCTGTTCGCCTTCCTCGGCGGGCTCAGCGCGGCCACCGGCATGGTGGTGGTCAGCACGTTGACCCTGAGCCTGATGATCGGCAACCACTGGTTCGCGCCGGGCCTGCTGCGCAGTACCTGGGCCCGCGCCGGCGGCGACCACCGCCGCGAACTGGTGTGGCTGCGGCGCGCCGGCATCTGCGTGATCATGCTGCTGGCCTGGGGCTACAGCCGTTCGATCGGCGGCGGCAACGTACTGGCCGACATCGGTGCGATCTCGTTCTCGGCGATGGCCACGCTGGTGCCGGTGCTGGGGTTCGCGATCTGGCGGCCGCAGACGCCGCCGCGCGCGGCCATCGCCGGGGTGCTGGCCGGTTTCGCCACCTGGGCCTGGGTGCTGCTGCTGCCGACCCTGCTGGAGAGCAGCGGCAGGGTGCCGGCCTGGCTTGCCCACGGGCCGCTGGGCTGGCGCTGGTTGGCGCCCGAGGCGCTGTTCGGGCTGACCGGCTGGAGCCCGCTGGGACGCGCGGTCGGCGCCAGCCTGTTCGTCGGCACCGCGGTGACGCTGCTGGTGATGGCCTGGCGCCGCGACACGCCCGACCGCACCCGGCGCAACCTCGACGCGGACGCACTGCGCGACGCCGGCCGCCGTTTCCTGCCGTGGGAGAAGGTGCAGCGGCTGCTGGCCGACGCACCGCGGCAGGGGCCGGTGCCGGCGGCGACCGAGGCCAGCATCGAGCGCGAATTGTCCGCGGTGCTCGGCGCGGCGTCGGCGCGGTTGCTGCTCGACGCCGCGCGCCGCGAGAGTGGCGAACTGGCCACGGTCGCGGCCATCGTCAGCGAGGCCTCGCTGGACCTGCGCTTCAACCAGCAGGTATTGCAGGCGGCCTTGCAGAACATGAGCCAGGGCATCAGCGTGATCGACCGCGAGCAGCGGCTGGTGGCCTGGAACCGTCCGTATGCGCAGTTGTTCGGCTTTCCCGATGAACTGCTGCAGGTGGGCCGGCCGATCGTCGACCTGACCCGCTGGGCGCTGCAGGCGCTGCCGCAGCGTGGCAGCGACGAGCGTGCGGTGGACCGGCGCCTGGCGTTCATGCGCGCCGGCACCGCGCACCTCACCGAGCGGGTGTTCCCGGACGGCCGCATCGTCGAGATCCGCGGCAATCCGATGCCCGGTGGCGGCTTCGTGGCCACCTTCACCGACGTCACCGAGTTCCGCCGCACCGAACAGGAGCTGATGCGCAGCAACGAGACCTTGGAGCAGCGGGTGGGCGAGCGCACCGCGCTGCTGGAGTCGGCCAAGCGCGAGGCCGAGCGCGCCAACGACGCCAAGAGCCGGTTCCTGGCCGCCATCGGCCATGACCTACTGCAGCCGCTGCATGCCGCGCACCTGTTCACCGACACCCTGGCGCAGCAGGTCGAGGCGCCGTCGCAGCGGCAGGCGGTGGCGCAGATCCGCGGCGCTCTGGATTCGACCACGCAGCTGCTCACCGGCCTGTTCGACATGTCGCGGCTGGAGGCCGGCGGGCTGGTGCCGCAGCCGCGCGGGATGCCGCTGGCCGAGGTGCTCGACCCGCTGGCCTCCGAGTTCCGTGCCCTGGCGGCGGCGCGTGGGCTGGGCTTCCGCTACGTGCCGACCCGGGCCTGGGTGAACAGCGACCCGCAGCTGCTGCGGCGGGTACTGCAGAACTTCCTGGCCAATGCGGTGCGCTATACCGCGCGCGGCGGCGTGCTGCTGGGCGTGCGCCGCGAGGGCGGACGGCTGCGCATCGAGGTGCACGACACCGGGCCGGGCATCGCCGCGACCGAGCAGCGGCGCATCTTCGAGGAGTTCCGCCGTGGCGAGGACAGCGGCGGTCAGGGGCTGGGCCTGGGCCTGGCCATCGCCGACCGCATCGCCGGCCTGCTGCAGGCGCCGCTGCGGCTGCGCAGCACGCTCGGCCGGGGCACGGTGTTCTCGGTGGCGGTGGATGCGTTGCCGGTGTCCACGCCGGCGGCGCCGCCGCCGGGACCGGCGGAGCCGGCGGCGCGCGGTGCGGTCCGGGTGCTGGTGGTGGACAACGACCCGGCGGCGCTGGCCGGGCTGGCGGCGCTGCTGCGCGGCTGGGGCTACGACGTCGCCGAGGCGTCGGCCGAGGCGGCTGCGGTCGCGGCGATGCAGGCCGCGCCGGCGGCGCTGTGGCTGTTCGACTACAACCTGGACGACGGCGACACCGGCACCGCGCTGCAGGCGCGGCTGGGGGCGCGCTTCGGCACCCGGCCGACCCTGATCCTCAGCGCCGACGACAGCCTGGCCACCCGCCGCGAGGTGCTGGAGCAGGGCCTGACCCTGCTGCACAAGCCGGTGCGGCCGCTCGCGCTGAAATCGATCATGGACCGGCTGCTGGCCGCGCGCGCGCTGGCCCGGCCATAGCGCGCGCGGTGAGACGTGCTCAGCCCTGGGCGGTGCTGAATTCCTCGAACGCCGCCAGCGCGTTGGCCGCGTACATCAACGACGGGCCGCCGCCCATGTAGACCGCCACGCCGAGCATCTCGCGGAACTCCTCCGGGGTGGCGCCCAGCCGGACCAGCGCCTTGGCATGGAAGCCGAGGCAGCCATCGCAGCGGTTGGCCACGCCGATCGCCATGGCGATCAGCTCCTTGGTCTTCTCATCCAGCGCGCCGGCCGCCATTGCCGCCTTGCTGAGCGCGCCGAAGCCCTGCATCACATCGGCGTTGTGGGTGCGCAGCGGGGTGAGGTTGCGCGAGATGTCGCGGGTCAGTTCGGTGTAGGACGGGGTGGCGCTCATGGATTTGCTCCTCGGGAAGGGAAGGGGAACGGTGCCCGGCGATTGCCGGCGTGGTGGGAACAGGCATCGGCGCCGGGCGCCGCTGTGCAGGAAGGGCCGGTAACGCGTGGTCAGCCCTGCGGGGGTGTGGTCGGCAGGCCCGCGGCGGCCCAGGCCTGCATGCCGCCGGCGACGTTGACGCAGCGCACGCGCGGGTGCCCTGCCAACGCCGCCTGGGCGATGCGCGAACGCATGCCGCTGTGGCAGATCAGCAGCAGTTCGCGGGGGCGCCGGGCAGGTCCAGGCTCTCCAGTGCGCCGGCCGCGCCCGCACGGATGCGCGACAGCGGCAGCAGGCGTGCGCCGGGCGCGTGGCCGCGGGCGAACTCGGCCGCTTCGCGCACGTCCACCAGCACCGCGCCACGCTGCATGCGCGCACGCGCTTCATGCGCCGTGAGCTGCCCGCCGCGACGGCCGAACAGGGGCCGCAGGAGCGTGATCATGGCTTGCCCGCCTTGCCGCGGGTCGCGGGGCGGCCGCAGTAGATGCCGTGCAGGGTGTGCATCACCGCCGCCGCCGGGCCATCGGCCAGCGCGTAGACGATGGTCTGCGCCTCGCGCCGGGTCAGCACCAGGCCTTCCTCGCGCAGCACCGCCAGGTGCTGCGACAGCGCCGACTGGCTGAGGTCCAGCAGGGCGTTGATCTCGCCCACCGAACGCTCGCCCTCGGCCAGCAGGCACAGCACCTGCAGCCGGTTCTCGTTGGCCAGCGCCTTGAGCAGCTGCGCGGCGTCGCCGGCATGCGCGCGCATCGCGGTCACGTCGAACGGCGGGCGGGAAGCGGTATCGGCCATCATCATTCCTGTTCCAGCGGGAGCGCATCATTGCGCCATGCGTTGACGCCGCCGGCAAGCGAACGCACGTCGCTGAAGCCGAGCTGGCGCAGGCTGTCGGCGGCCAGTGCCGAGCGGCCGCCGGTCAGGCAGTACAGCAGCAGTGGACGGTCGGGGCGGGTCAGTTCCTGGCTGGTGGAACACGCCAGCGCCGGGTGGGCGTGGATGCGGAACTCCAGCACCCCGCGCGGGATGTTGACCGCGCCGGGCAGGTGGCCGGCGGCGTACTCGTCCGGCTCGCGCACGTCGATGATCGCGACGCTGCCGGCTGGCCAGGCGGCGACCTGCTGCGGGGAAACCTCGCGGATGCGGGCGCGGGCGGCGGCGACCAGGTCGTTGATGGAGGCGGGCATGGCGGTTCCTTATATCAGTTGACGCTAATATTAGTAAATGCTAATGTTCAGCGCAACCCGGCATCCGTGCCGTCCCGTGCAGCCCAGGAGAATCCGTATGAACCTCGACCGTGCCGTCCTTGCCTTCGCCGGCGTGATGGTCCTCGCCAGCGTCGCCCTCGCGCATTTCGTATCGCCGCTGTGGCTGTGGCTCACCGTGTTCGTCGGCGCCAACCTGCTGCAGGCCAGCGTCACCGGCTTCTGCCCGGCCGCCATCGTGTTCCGCAGGCTGGGCGTGCCCGGCGGCTGCGCGTTCAAGTAAGGCGGCGCCGTGGAACAGAACACCCTGCGCCCGCGCCATGCCCTGGCCCTGCTGCTGGCCGCCTCTTTGGCGGCCTGCGGCGGGGGCCAGCCTCAGCCTGCCCCGATCAGGGTCGAGGGCCTGTCCAGCATCGAAGTGCGGGCCGCCGACGCCAGCGAAGGGCGCGGCTGGGATGGCGTAGTGGAGGCCGTGCGCCAGGCCACGCTGTCGGCGCAGACCAGCGGGCGGGTGGCGCAGGTGGAGGCCGATGTCGATGACCGGGTGGCCGCCGGGCAGGTGCTGTTGCGGCTGACCGCGGTCGAACAGCAGGCGGGGGTGGACGCGGCGCGTGCGCAGGTGCGTGCCGCCGAGGCCGCCGCGCGCGAGGCCGAGCTCGACTATCGCCGCCATGCCGACCTGGCGCAGGGCCAGTATGTGTCGCGGGCGCAGCTGGACCGTGCCCGCGCCGCGCGCGACACGGCGGTGGCCGCGCGCGATGCGGCCCGCGCGCAACTGGCCAGCGCAGGCCAGCAGGGCAGCTACACCCTGGTGCGCGCACCGTATGCCGGCATTGTCAGCAGCCGCGACGTCGAGCCCGGCGAGAGCGTGAACCCGGGCCAGCCGCTGATGACGGTGTTCGCGCCCGATGCGCTGCGCGTGGAAGTCAGCGTGCCGCAGTCCGAGGCCGATGCGATCCGTGCCGATGCCGTGGCCCGGCTGCAGCTGGACGACGGGCGCCAGGTCGACGCGGCGCAGGTGACGGTATTCCCGGCCGCCGATGCCGCAACCCATGCGGTGAAGGTGCGGGTGCTGCTGCCGGTGCTGGAGGCAGCGCCGGTGCCCGGCAATACGGTGCGGGTGGTGTTCCCGGCGGTGAAGGGCGGCGCGTATCCGCAGATACCGGTCTCGGCGCTGCTGCGGCGGGGCGAGGTCGATGCCGTCTACGTGCTGGCCGATGGCCGGCCGTCGCTGCGGCAGCTGCGCTTGGGCGAACGTCGCGGCGACCAGGTGGAGGTAATCGCCGGGCTCGCGGCGGGCGAGCGCATCGCCGCCGATCCACTGGCGGCGATGCAGGCGCTGGCCGCTGCCCGCGGGGAGCGTTGACATGGCGCCGCACGATACGCCGCGGCTGGGTGTTTCCGGCCGCCTGGCCCGCATTTTCCAGGACAACCCGCTGACCCCGATCCTGGCGTTGCTGGGGTTGCTGCTGGGCCTGGTCGCGGTGGCGATCACCCCGCGCGAGGAAGAGCCGCAGATCGACGTGACCATGGCCAACGTCATCGTGCCGTTCCCCGGCGCCGACGCGCGCCAGGTGGAGCAGCTGGTGGCCTATCCGCTGGAGCGCCGGCTGGCCGGGATCGAGCAGGTCAAGCACACCTATTCGGTCAGCCGCCCGGGGCTGGCGGTGCTGACCGTGGAGTTCGACGTCGGCGTGCCGCGGCAGGCGGCGCTGGTGCGCCTGTACGACAAGGTGTTCTCGAACATGGACTGGATGCCGCCGGACGTGGGCGTCGGCCAGCCGATCATCAAGCCCCGCGGCATCGACGACGTGCCGGTGATGGCGCTGACGCTGTGGGCCGATGCGCCCGCGCCGACGGCGGCGGACCGCGGTGCCGGCGGGCGTGGCGCGCTGGAACTGTCCCAGGTCGCGCATACCTTGGAAACCGAGCTCAAGCACATCCCCGGAACCCGTGACGTCTACACCATCGGCGCGCCCGAGCGGGCGATGATGGTGACGCTGGATCCGGCGCGCCTGGCCGCCCATGGCCTGGCGGTGAACGACCTGGCCGCGGCGCTGCAGGCGGCGAACCTGGCGCGCCAGGCCGGCGAACGCATCGGTGGCGACGGCGTGGTGCAGGTCAGCGCCGGGCGCTTCCTGGCCGACCGCGCCGACGTGGCCGGGCTGGTGCTGGGGGTGGACGGCGGGCAGCCGGTGCGGCTGGCCGACGTGGCCACGGTCAGCGATGCCACCGACCTGCCGTCGCGTTATGTCTGGCACGGCGCGCCGCCCGGGCGCGCCGGCCCGCGCACCGGCGTGGCGCCGGCGGTGACCCTGGCCATCACCAAGCAGCCGGGCAGCAATGCGGCCGACATCACCGGCGCGGTGCTGGAGCGGATCGAGGCGCTGCGCGGGCAGGTCATTCCCGAGGGCGTGGAAGTGGCCGTCACCCGCGACTACGGCGCGACCGCCAGCGACAAGGCGCAGACCCTGATCAAGAAGCTGGTGTTCGCGACCGGTTCGGTGGTGCTGCTGGTGCTGTTCGCGCTGGGCCGCCGCGAGGCGCTGGTGATCGGTTCGGCGGTGGTGCTGACCCTGGCGGTGACGCTGTTCGCGTCCTGGGCCATGGGTTTCACCCTCAACCGGGTGTCGCTGTTCGCGCTGATCTTCTCGATCGGCATCCTCGTCGATGATGCCATCGTGGTGGTGGAGAACATCCACCGGCACATGGCGCAGGGCGGAAAGACCCTGCGCGAGGCGATCCCGCCGGCGGTCGACGAAGTGGGCGGGCCGACCATCCTGGCGACCTTCACCGTGATCGCCGCGCTGATGCCGATGGCCTTCGTCAGCGGCCTGATGGGGCCGTACATGCGGCCGATCCCGATCAATGCCTCGGTCGGCATGGTGCTGTCGCTGCTGATCGCGCTGGTGGTCACGCCGTGGCTGTCGCTGAAGCTGCTGCGCCGCCATGCCGGCGCAGCGGTGGCCGGTGCCCACGGCCATGTCGAAGGCGGCATGGCCGCGCGCCTGCACCACGTGTTCGTGCGGGTGATGACGCCGTTCCTGGCCGGTGACGGCGCCGCGCGCCGGCGGCGCTGGCTGTTCCTGGCCATGGCCGTGCTGGTGGCGCTGGCCGCGAGCCTGGCGGTGTTCCGCCTGGTGGTGCTGAAGATGCTGCCGTTCGACAACAAGTCCGAACTGCAGCTGGTGGTGGACATGCCCGAAGGCAGCACCCTGGAGGCCACCAACGCGGTGCTCGCCGAACTGGCCGGCGTGCTCGACCGCACCCCGGAGGTGCTGCACTACCAGGGCTACGCCGGCACCGCCGCGCCGATCAATTTCAACGGGCTGGTGCGCCAGTACTACCTGCGCGAGGGCGCCAACACCGGCGACCTGCAGGTCAACCTGGTCGACCGCCACGCGCGCAGCCGCAAGAGCCACGACATCGCCGTGGCGCTGCGCCCGGAGGTGGCGCGGATCGGACGCCGCCATGGTGCCTCGGTGAAGGTGGTGGAAGTGCCGCCGGGACCGCCGGTGCTGTCGCCGATCGTGGCCGAGCTGTACGGCCCGGACCATGCGCGCCTGCGCCAGATCGGGCGCGCGCTGACCCAGCGCTTCCTCGACACCGACGGCATCGTCGACGTCGACAGCAGCGTCGAGGCCGATGCCGCGCGCGAGGTGCTGGTGGTGGACCGCGAGCGCGCGGCGCGGCTGGGCGTGTCGCAGGCGGACATCGTGCAGACCATCGCCGCCGGGCTGTCGGGTAGCGACGCCAGCCATGTCATCGACAGCGGCTCGCTGTACCCGCGCCCGATCCGGCTGCGGCTGCCGGCCAGCGGCCAGGCCACGCTCGACGGCGTGCTGGCGCTGCGGGTAGGCGGCGGCAACGGCCAGCTGGTGCCGTTGTCGGAGCTGGTGACGGTGCGGCGCGCGCCCTGGGATGGCGCGATCCAGCACAAGGACCTGCTGCCGGTGGTGTACGTGATGGGCGACGAAAGCGGCAGCATCGACAGCCCGCTGTACGGCATGTTCGACCTGGTCGGCCAGGTCGGCGACCACGCCATCGACGGCCAGCGCCTGGCGCAGTTCTTCGTGCGCCAGCCGACCGACGGCGCCGGCTTCGGCATCAAGTGGGACGGCGAATGGCAGATCACCTACGAGACCTTCCGCGACATGGGCATCGCCTATGCCGCCGGCATGGTGCTGATCTACCTGCTGGTGGTGGCGTACTTCCGCAACTACGCGGTGCCGCTGGTGATCATGGCGCCGATCCCGCTGACCGTGATCGGGGTGATGCCGGGCCATGCGCTGCTCGGGGCGCAGTTCACCGCGACCAGCATGATCGGCATGATCGCGCTGGCCGGCATCATCGTGCGCAATTCGATCCTGCTGGTGGATTTCATCAACCACCTGGTCGAACGCGGGCAGACCCTGGAGCAGGCGGTTATCGATGCCTGCGCGGTGCGCGCGCAGCCGATCGCGCTCACCGCGCTGGCGGCGATGGCCGGTGCGTTCTTCATCCTCGACGACCCGATCTTCAACGGTCTGGCGATCGCGCTGATCTTCGGCATCCTGGTGTCGACCGTGCTCACCCTGGTGGTGATTCCGCTGCTGTACTACGCGCTGCTGTCGCGGCGGCGCCAGCGCCAGGCAGCGGCATGACCGGTGGCGCGGCGCGTACCTGCGCGCCGCGCGTTACAGGTCGCTCTGGCGGCTGGGGTCGCTCAGTTCCAGTTCGCGCAGCACCACGCTGGCCTGGGTGCGGTTGCGCACGCCCAGGCGCTCGAAGATCGCCGACAGGTGCGCCTTGACCGTGCGTTCCTGCACGTCCAGGCGGTCGGCGATCTGCTTGTTGAGCAGGCCCTCGGCGACCAGCGCCAGTACCCGGAACTGCTGCGGCGACAGGCTGGCCAGGCGTGCGGCCAGTTCGCTGTCGTGGCTGGAGGACTGCGCCCGCGCCACCGCCGCGCGCAGCGACGCCGGCAGCCATTGCTCGCAGGCCATGACGCTGCGGATCGCCTCGCGCAGTTCGTTCAGCCCCGAGCTCTTGGGCAGGTAGCCGGCGGCGCCGTGGTCGAGCGCGCGTCGCACCACGCGCGGGTCGTCGTTGGCCGACACCACGATCACCGCCACCCCCGGGTGCTGGGCGCGGATCGCCGCCAGCCCGGCCAGCCCGTGGTTGCCGGGCATGTGCAGGTCGAGCAGGATCAGGTCGGTATCGGGCGCGGCGTCCAGCGCCGCCAGCACGCCCTCGAGCGATTCGGCCTCGCGCACCTGCAGGTCGGCCACCGCCTCGCCCGCGGCCTGGCGCAGCGCGGCGCGGAACAGCGGGTGGTCGTCGGCGATCAGCAGGCTGGGCATGGGGCAGGAAGGGGCGGGTGATGCCTGCATTGTCGGCCAATGTGTGGCGGTGGCGCACCCCGGCCGGCAGCGGCGCCGCCGGCGCGGCCGCGGTGCCCGGCAGGTTGCGCCGCCATGCGCTTACTGCGCGGTCCAGGCACCGTCCATCGGCAGCGCCGCGCCGGTGAGGTTGTGCGCTTCGCGGCGGCACAGCCACACCACCATCGCGGCGATGTCCTCGGGCAGCGACATGCGCAGGCTGGGCTGCTTCTCTTCGAGCAGGGCGCGCACGCCGTCGTCGCGGCTGCCACCGTGGCGGTGGGCCTGGATCTGCGGCTCGATCAGCGGCGTTTCCACCCAGCCCGGGCACACGCAGTTGACGGTGACCCCGCCGCTGTCGCGGCTGCCGGCGGCGGCGTATTCCAGTGCGGCCACCTTGCTCAGGCCGACGATGCCGAATTTGCTGGCCACGTAGGGCGCCTTGTTCTTCGATGCCACCAGCCCGTGCACCGAGGCGATGTTGACCACCCGGCCGTAGCCGCGCGCGGCCATGCCCGGCAGCGCCTGCTGCATGGTGTGGAAGGCGGCACTGAGGTTGATGGCGATGATGTCGTCCCACTTGCCGGCGGGCTGCTCGGCCAGTGGCGCGGCATGCTGGATGCCGGCGCAGTTGACCAGCACGTCGAGCGCGCCCCAGTCCTGCACCGCGGCCATCATCGCCTCGATCTCGGCCGGATTGCGCAGGTCGGCGCCGAAATGGCGCGACTGCCCGCCGGCCGCGGCGACGCCGGCCAGCGCGGCGTCGATCTGTTCGGCCGTGCCCAGGCCGTTGATCGCCACGCGCGCGCCGGCGGCGGACAGTGCCTGGGCGATGGCCAGGCCGATGCCCGACGTGCTGCCGGTGACCAGCGCGGTGCGACCCTGCAGGAAGCGGTCCATGGGAACTCCGTCAAACAGTGGGGAAAGGCTGCAGAACGTAGCAGCCGGAACGTAAGCGCCGCGTGGTACGAAAGTACGATGGGCCGGGCGGGGCGCTCTGCTAGTGTGGGGACATGACTACTTCCCTCCTGCGCGCCGCCTGCGGCCTCATCGTCGGATTCGGCCTGGCGTCGTGCGCCAGCGGCCCTGCGTCCAAGTCCGTGGAGTCTTCCATGTTCAGCAACGAACTGCGCAGCGAGCATCGCGGCAACGACGACCTGTTGACCGCCGGCCTCGGCCTGGCCGGGCTGCGCAGCCTGGCGCCGCCGGCATTCGCCGATGCCAATGCGCCGACCGTGGAGGAACTGCGCCGGCGCGCGCTGTGGGGCAGTTGGCGCGGCATCGCCGACCTGGCCCCGGGCGGTGGCTATGGCGATCTGTTCGGCGACCTGGCCCCGGTGCCGGGGCGCGAGTACTCGGCCTATGCGCGCCTGCCCGGCGCGCACCAGCCGCACCGCGTGCTGGCGCAGGTGCCGGACAACTTCGACAGCGGCCGGCGCTGCGTGCTGGTGGCACCGGCGTCGGGTTCGCGCGGCATCTACGGCGCGGTGTCGGTGGCGGCGGCCTGGGGCCTGCCGCGCGGCTGCGCGGTGGTCTACACCGACAAGGGCGCGGGCAGCGACTATTTCGACCTGGATGCGCAGATGGGCGTGCGTGCCAACGGCATGGTCGGCGCGCTCGGCGAGGCCGCCGACCTGGCCTTCGTGCCGGATGCGCCGGTCAATGCGTCCGGCGTGGCGTTCAAGCACGCCCATTCGCGGGACAACCCGGAAGCGGACTGGGGCCGTCACGTGAAGCAGGCGGCCGAGTTCGCGCTGCTGGCGTTGGACCAGGCCTTCCCGCAGGCCGCGCCGTTCACCTTCGCCAACACCCGCGTGATCGCGGTGGGCATCTCCAACGGCGGCGGCGCGGTGCTGCGCGCGGCGGAGATGGAGGGCGACTGGCTGGACGCGGTGGTTGCCGGCGAACCGAGCGTGCTGTCCAGTGGCCCCGGTGTGCGCGCGCTGTACGACTACGCCACCGAGGCGGCGCTGCTGATGCCGTGCGCGCAACTGCACATGACCGACCTGCCGCAGCCGCCGCTGACCGCCGCGCTGCAGACCGCTGCCACGGTGCGCTGCGCCACGCTGGCGGCCGAAGGCGTCATCGCCGGCGCCACGCCGGCGGCGCAGGCCCGGTCGGCTTACGAACTGATGCTCGGCAAGGGCTGGACCGACGCTGCGCTGCGTGCCGGCGCGTTGTCCACCGGCTTCGACCTGTGGCGCGCGGTCGCCGCCGGCTATGCCTCGGCCTATGGCCGCTATGGCGTGGGTGAGCATCCGTGCGGCTTCAGCTTCGCCGCGCAGAACCCGGATTTTTCGCCGCGTGCGGCCACCGCCGCCGAACGCGCGGCGTGGATCGCCGATGGCAGCGGCATCCCGCCGGGGGCCGGGGTCGGCCTGCTCGACAGCAAGGTGCGGCTGCCGGACCTGACCTATCCCGGGTTGAAGTGCCTGCGCGCCCTGTGGGACGGGCAGGGCGAGGATGCCCGCCGGGTGCAGGCCGGGATCGAGGCCACCCGCGCCGGGCTGCCGCGCAGCGGCCTGCCGGTGATGGTGGTGCACGGCACCGACGACGGCCTGATCCCGCCGGCGTTCAGCAGCGCGCCGTACGTGGCCGCGGCCAAGGCCGCCGGGCGCGAGGTGAACTACTGGCAGGTACGCCATGTGCAGCACTTCGACGGCTTCCTCGGGCTGCCCGACTACGGCGCGCGCTACCTGCCGCTGCTGCCCTACGTGCATGCTGCGCTGGACCGCGTGCAGGCGCGCCTGGACAAGGGCACGCCACTGCCGGCCGACGCGGTGATCCAGACCACGCCGCGCATGGGCAAGCCGCTGTCCGCGGAGAACCTGGCGCTGCCGGAGTAGGCGACGCGCACGCAGGCGTGGGCATCGCCGCGCCGGTCCTGCGCGGCACGCAGCATGCGGATCGCCGCCACTGTCGTGGCGGCGCCATCGTCGCGGCGTGGCATCATGCGCCGATGGATATCCTGACGACGCCTTCCCGGGTGATTCCGGCCGCCGATTACCAGCGCGAGCGGTGGCGCAACGGCCTGGGCTGGACCCGCGAGATCCTGCGCCTGCCGGCGCAGGAGCCGTGGCAGCTGCGCCTGTCCATCGCCGAGATCGAACACGACGCGGCGTTTTCCGCGTTTCCCGGCATCGAACGCGAACTGGTGCTGCTCGAAGGCGAGGGTCTGCGCCTGCGCTTCGCCGATGGCCGCTGCCAAACCCTGCTGCCGCCCTACCAGCGGCTGCGGTTCGCCGGCGAGGACGCGCTGGACGGCGAACTGGTCGATGGCCCGACCCGCGATTTCAACCTGATGTGGCGTCGCGCCGACCTGCGTGCCGAGCTGCTGCACCGGCCGCTGGTCGGCAGCATGCTGTTCTTCTGCGAGCCGCAGGTGGCGTGGGCGATCCACCTGCTGGCCGGGCAGGCGGCGTTCGAGGACCCGATGCTGCCGCCGCTGGAGGCCGGCGACAGCGCCTGGCTGGGGGCCGGCGAGCGCCGGCGGCATGCGCTGCACGGTGCCGGCGAGCTGCTGGCGATCCGGGTCTCGCCGGCCGCGCACGTCGCCTGAGGCGGCCGCGGCGCGTGGACAGCCGCGTGCGCGGCGGCCGATGATGGCGTCTGGCCGCAGCGCCGGGAGCGACGATGGACAAGACCCATGGCAAGGACGTCGATGCCTTCATCGATGCGCTCGATCACCCGCGGCTGGCAGTGATCCGCGCGCTGCGTGCGTTGCTGCTGGCGGTGGATCCGGCGATCCGCGACGAGGTCAAGTGGAATGCCCCCAGCTTCCGCAGCCGCGGGCACTTCGCGACGATGCAGCTGCGCCGGCCCGACGTGGTGCGCCTGATCCTGCACCTGGGAACGCAGAAGCGCAGCCTGCCGGTGGGCGCCATCGCCGATCCGGACGGCCTGCTCACCTGGCTGGCGCCGGACCGCGCCCTGCTCGAATTCCGCGATGCCGCCGAACTGGAAGCCAGGCAGGCCGCAGTGGTGGCGCTGATCAGGCAGTGGATGGCGCTGCTGCCGTAGAGGCGGGGCTTGCCCCGCATGCGGCATTACCGGAAAAGCCATGTGCCGGGCACGCCCGGCACCACGGTCCTGTGTTGATGCGGATCGTAGATGCGGGGCTTGCCCCGCATGCGGCATTTCCGGGAAAGTCACGTGCCGGACACGCCCGGCACTACGGTCCTGTGTTGATGTGGATGGTAGAGGCGGGGCTTGCCCCGCATGTGGCATTACCGGAAAAGCCATGTGCCGGACACGCCCGGCACCACGGTCCTGTGTTGATGCGGATCGTAGAGGCGGGGCTTGCCCCGCAGGGGCATTACCCCCTCACGTCCCGGCAGGCGGCCCCGCCGCTCCCCGCTTCATGCGGGTCCGTCAGTAAACATCGCGGCGGTAGCGCCGTTCCCGGACCAGTTGTTCCTTGCGTTCGTGCCCCAGCACCTGTGCGATCACCGCGTCCACCGCCGGCGCCATGCCCTGCAGGCTGCCGCAGACCAGCACGGTGGCGCCGTGGTCGACCCAGCGCCGCAATCGCCCGGCCTGCGCGGCCAGCACGTCCTGCACGTAGCGATGGGGCCCGCCATCACGGCTGAACACGGTATCCAGGTGTTCGATGCCGCCATCGCGACGCCACTGCTCCAGCTCGTCGCCGAAGTGGAAATCGTGGGCGCGGTGGCGTTCGCCGAACAGCAGCCAGTTGCGCCGTGCGCCGGCGTCGATGCGTGCGCGCAGGTGCGCGCGCAGGCCGGCGATGCCGGTGCCGTTGCCGATCAGCACCAGCGGCGCGTCGCCGGCCGGCGGGTGGAAGTTGGGGTTGGCGCGCAGGCGCAGGTCGATGCGCGCGCCGATGGCGGCGTGGTCGCACAGCCAGCCGCTGGCCAGGCCCGGAGTGCCGTCCGGATGCGACTGCCGCCGCAGCAGCAGCCGCAGGTGGTTCTCCGAGGGCAGCGAGGCGATGGAGTATTCCCGGTGCGGCAATGGCTGCAGCGCCGCCGCGATCGCCTCGGGCGCGCTGCCATCGATCGCCTCGGGCAGCCTGGCCGCGGCCAGCAGTTCACGCAGCGCGCGGCCATCGGCCAGCGTTGTCGCCGGATCGAGCGCGTGCGCGCGCATCCACTGTTCGACCGTGGCCGGCGCGTGCCGTGGGCCGATTTCGGCGATATCGCCGGCCTGCCAGGCGGGCAGCGCGCCGTCGGCCGGTTGCAGGCACAGCTGGAACACCGGGCCGCCGACGCTGCCCGGATTGGTCCGCGTCCGTGCGCGCAGCACCCACGGCTGGTAATCGGGCGGGCTCCAGTCGGCCTGCACGCGGCCGTCGCCGAACTGGCCGAGCAGCTGCTGCCAGTGGCGCAGCGCGGCCGGATCGGCATTGTCCACGTCCACGGTATCGAACAACGGCTGCGCGCCTTGTCCGCGCAGCCAGTCGTCGAGCCGGTGGCCGAACGCGCAGTAGTCCGCGTAGCTGCGGTCGCCCAGCGCCAGCACCGCGTACTGCAGTGCCGGCAGCGCCGGCGCCTGGCGCATCACCTGGCCGAGGAAGGCCAGGGCGTGGTCGGGCGGATCGCCCTCGCCGGTGGTGCTGGCGATGAACAGTGCCTTGCGGGTACCGGCCAGCAGCGCCGCATCGACCTGGTCGAGCGCGCGCAGGCGTACCCGGCAACCGCCATCGCGCAGGCTCTGCGCGGTATGCCCGGCCAGCTGCCGGGCGAAGCCGGTCTGGCTGGCCCAGGCCACCAGCAGCGGCGGTTCGCCGCTGTCGCCGGGCTCGTCCGGGCGCGGGCGCGCGCGCCACCACAGCGCCAGGCACCCTGCCACGTAGCCGAGCACCGCGGCGAGCGCGATCCAGCGCCGCGCCGGCAGCGGCGTGGGCTGCCAGCCGTCCTGGCCCAGGTGCAGGCGCAGCAGCAGTCCGGCGATGGCCAGCAGCGCGGCGATGACCACGGCATTGCCGGCGATGGTGCGCATCGAGCCCGGATGGTTCATGCGTTGCCCGCGTCCAGCTGCTGCCGGAAGCCGCGCGACAACGTTTCCAGCGGGCCATCGGCGCCGCGCTGCAGGAAGCGCGCGGCCAGGCCGTGGGCATCGGCGAACGCGCAGCCCTGGTCGGCCCCCATCACCGTCAACGCGGTGGCCCAGGCGTCGGCCAGCATCGCCTCGCGGTGGAGCACGGTGACCGCCGCGGCGGCACTGGTCACCGGCGCCTGCCGGCGCGGGTCCAGGGTGTGGCTGTAGCTCACCCCGTCGTGTTCATAGCGGTGCCAGTGGTCGCCGGAGGTGGCCACGGCCAGGTCGTCCAGTGCCAGCACGCGTGGCGGCTGCCCGCTGCCGGCATCCTCGTCGGGTGCCGATTCGACCAGGACGCGCCACGGCTGGCCGTCCGGCTTGCGGCCGCGGCCATGCAGTTCGCCGCCGACCTCGACCAGCGCCGCTTCGATGCCCTGGGCGCGCAGCCAGCGGCTGACCAGGTCCACGCCGTAGCCCTTGGCGATGGCCGACAGGTCCAGCTGCAGGCCGCCCGGTTGCAGCACGGCCTGCGCCTGCGCGTCCAGTCGCAGCCGCTGCCAGCCGCATTGCGCGGCGACACGGGCGATCTGCGCCGCGTCGGGCGGGCGTTGGCCGCGTGCATCGGCGCCGAACCCCCACAGCCCGACCAGCGGGCCGACGGTAGGGTCGAAGGCGCCCTCGCTGCGTTCGGCGACGCTGCGCGCGGCCTGCAACACCTGCCAGAAATCGTCGGGCAGCGGCTGCCAGTGGCCGCGGTCCGCGCGGTTGAAACGGCTGATATCCGAATCGTGCGCCCAGGTGCTCATCTGCGCGACCACGCGGTCGAGCTGCGCCTGGATGCCGGCATGCAGCGCATGCAGGTCGCGGTCGCGCGGCGCCACCAGCTTGACGCTCCAGGTGGTGCCCATGGTGTGGCCGCCGAGTGCGGCGATGTCGGATGACATGGAAGGGGATGCGGACAGGGGAAAGAAGAGGGGCGCCGGCGGCCGCGCCGGTCCCCGTGCAGGCGCGGGCCGGGGAGCTGGGCGGCCGCCGCGGCGACGGCCTGCCCGTGGCTCCCCGGCACGTGCCGCTGCCTTACTGCGGCAGCACTTCCAGCGTGGCGACGTAGCTCAGCCGGCGCTGCTTGGCCTGCGGCGCGCTGGTCCTGGCATCGCTGGTCGAGGTTTCCAGCCAGTACATGCCCGCCTCCGGCCAGGTCACCTTGAAGCTGCCGTCGGCGCCGGTGGTCACCTTGATCTCGTCCTGGGCGTTGCGGTAGCGGGTGGCGCCACGCACGATTTCCACCTCCAGCCCGCTGGCGGGCTGGCCGTCGACCACCAGCCTGAACGTGGCTTCCTCGCCGGCGAACAGGTCGTTGGGGTGGGTCACCGGTACCAGTTCCAGGCCCTTGCCGGTGGCAGCGACGGTGCTCGGCTTGCCCTTGGTGACGAAGGTCTCCACCCGGCCGATGCCTTCGGTGACCTGCAGGTTCTGCGCGTCCTTCGGAATCTTGGTGGCCAGGTCCTCGGCCGTGGCGTTGCGCAGGAAGCCGCCACGGGCGCCGCCCATGCCGCCGGCCGCCGGCTTGTCCTTGGCCGCGGCCAGGCTTTCGGGGTATCCCAGCGCGCGGACAGGCCCCGGTTGAGGTTGACGATGCGGTAGGTGCCTTCCTGCGCCAGCGGCACGTCGAACACGCTGCGGTACTTGCCGGTGGCCGGATTCTGCGGCTGCAGCGTGCTGCCGTCGGGCGCGGCGATGCTGACGTTGTCCAGCCGCATCGGCACGTGGTCGGGGTAGTACAGCTGGTTGGACACCGCGGCGTCGACCGTCACCCAGGCATCGTTGCCGGCGACGACGGTGGCCGAGGGCAGCAGCCACTGCTTGTGGGCCAGGGCGGAGAACGGAAGCGAGGCGGCGATCAGCGCGGCGAGCAGCGTGGTGTGTTTCATGCGGGTTTCTCCTTGTCCGGAAGGTCAGGGCTTGGTGGCGAGGGTGACCAGGCCCAGTTCGCTCTGGCCGCGGGCGCTGCCGGTGGCGGCCTTGCCCTTCCACTCGAATGGGATCTTCAGCAGCTCGCGGCCGCCGACCTCGCGCACCGCTTCCACCACCAGGGTGTACTGGCCGGCGGGCAGGTTGCGCAGCTGCGGCTGGCTGTCGCTGAAGCTCAGCGCGTGCTTGCCGGCCGGGCGGGTCGGCCCGGTCACGCCGTCCACCGGCACCTGCAGGGTGCGGCCGCTCTTGCGCCACCACTGGCGCAGGTCGGGCAGCCACTTGGTGCCATGGCCTTCGGCGTTGGACGTCTGCTGGTACCACACCGACAGGTTGGCCACCGACTTCTGCGCGCCATCCTCGACCCACACCGCCACGTAGGGACGGTGGTACTCGGCCACGTTGAGCCGGGGGATCTCGACGTTGATGTCCAGGCTCGCGGCGTAGGCCGCCGGGGCGGCGGCGAGCAGCCCGCTCAGGGCGATGGTGAGGGTGACGCGCATGGTGCGACTCCGTAGGGGAAGCGTGTTCAGTGGATGAGGAGCAGGGCGATCAGCAGCGGCACCAGCAGGCCCAGGCCGACCAGCGGCCAGGTCATGCGCCGCTGCCGCGCATGCAGGTGCAGCAGGAACAGGCCGGTGATGCAGAACACCAGGCAGGCCACCGCGAACAGGTCGATGAACCAGCCCCAGCCGGCGCCGGCGTTGCGGCCCTTGTGCAGGTCGTTGAAGTACGACACCCAGCCGCGGCGGGTGCGTTCGAACTCCACCGCGCCGGTCTCGCGGTCGATGCTCAGCCAGGCGTCGCTGCCGGGGCCCGGCAGCGACAGATAGATCTCTTCGGGCGACCACTCGGCCGCGCGCCCGCCGATGGCCACGTCCAGTTCGCGCGCCAGCCAGTCGGCGACCCGCGCCGGCAGCGGCGCATTGCCATCGGCGTGCGGCGCCGCCAGCACCTGCAGCAGCGGCGGCGGCAGTTCCAGCTGGCGGTTGGTCACCTGCGGCGCGCCC
Organism: Stenotrophomonas acidaminiphila; assembly: GCA_002951995.1. Classification (NCBI taxonomy): domain Bacteria; kingdom Pseudomonadati; phylum Pseudomonadota; class Gammaproteobacteria; order Lysobacterales; family Lysobacteraceae; genus Stenotrophomonas; species Stenotrophomonas acidaminiphila. The sequence continues at coordinate 2,627,995 of CP019797.1, read as the reverse complement.
TCGATGCTGCCGGCATGGTTGAGGGTGATGCCGGTGGCGGCGAACAGCAGCATGCCGATCAGGCAGACCGCCGAGCTGATCCAGTGCCACTGGTGCAGCGTGCGCAGCCAGAAGCCGCGGCTGGCCTGCTGCTGGACGAGATCGGCGGGGGAACGTTCGGCGGACACGGGCGTGGTGCGGGGGAAAGAGATGGAATTAGAACATTGATGAGAATGATTCGCAATTTGTATCGCTCTGTATCCCGGCCTCGGCGGGTGGGGCGCCACCCGCCAGGGCGGATCAGAAGCGCAGGTTCATGCTCAGCCAGACGCTGCGCGCCTTGTCCTTGTTGTTGTAGTCGTCCTCGAACAGCACCTCATTGGTCACGTCGCCGTAGATGCCGTTGCCGTTGAGGTCGGTGAACGTGGTCTGGTAGGTGGTGAAGTCGCGGTCGAGCAGGTTGTTGATGCGCGCGTTGAAGGTCAGCCAGCCGGTGGCCTCGAACGACGCGCCCAGGTGCAGCACCGTGTAGTCCTTGTAGTACAGCTCCTTGCCGGTGACGGCACTGACGCCGCGGTAGCGCCTGGAGCGCGCCTCGGCGGTCAGGAACAGGCTCAGGCGGTCGCTGGCCTGCCAGTCGAACGTGGCATTGGCCATGTGCCGGGCGCTGTTGCCCAGCGGCAGGCCCTTCTCCGCGCCGCTCTTCTGCTCGCTGTCGGTGAAGGTGTAGTTGGCGCGCAGGCCGAAGGCATCACTGATCTGCCAGCGCCCGGCCAGCTCGGCCCCCTGGATCACCACTTCGTCGATGTTGACCGTGCGGCTGCTGCTCGAATAGCCCAGTTCGGCGTACTCGCCGCTGCTGGTGCAGCGCAGGGCCAGGCCGGCGCCGCACGGCTGGCTGTCGATCTTGTCGTCGAAGCGGTTGTGGAACAGCGTGGCGTTGAAGTTGTGGCCGCGCGGGTGCTGCCAGTACACCGCCAGCTCGGTGCTGGTGCTGGTTTCCGGCTTCAGGTCCGGGTTGCCGAAGAACGGCAGCGTGCCCTGGCCGCCGAAGCCGATGACGCCGTCGTACAGGTCGGTGGTCCTGGGGGTCTTGAAGCCGGTGCTGACGCCGCCCTTGATCGTCCACTGCTCGCCCAGCGCATAGACACCGTACAGGCGCGGGCTCAGGTGGTCGCCGAACACCTTGTGGTCGTCGTAGCGCAGGCCCGCGGTGAGGGTCAGCGGCGCGCTCACCTTCCAGTTGTCCTCGACGAACAGCGAGTACATGTCGTGCTCCTGCTTCAGCCCGGGCGTGCCCTTCTCGGTGCCGAACACGCCGTCGGTCAGATCGCCGCGGATGACCTGCGTGCCGACCACCAGGGTGTGCTCGCCGGCGGCCTGGAACGGCACGTCAAGCTTGGCGTCCAGGGTGTACTGCGCGCTCTCCAGGGTGCGCTTGGGGCGCGGCAGGAAGGTGGACTCGGCCAGCGCGCGGCGCTCGGCCAGGCCCATGCCGGCATATGCGCCGGTGCCGTCGATCATCGCCAGCAGGCGTTCGCGCTCGGCCACGGTGAACGGCAGGGTGCGGCCATCGTTGTTGGTGGCCACCCGCGCCAGCGAGACGAAACTGTTGCCGATGTCCCACTGGCCTTCGTGGGTCAGCGCCCAGGCATCGCGGGTGAACGCCTGCGACGCGCTGTAGCCGACCCGCGGGTCGGCGCGCCGCGCCCAGGTGCCGCCGTTGGCGCGGCAGGCGGCGGCGTTGGCGCCGCTCGCGCCGCTGCAGTAGTTGGAGGCGCGCCAGATGCTGTTGATGTTGTCGACGGTGCCGACGGGGTATTCCTCCACGCCGCTGTCGTTGATCCTGATCCTGTTGTCGTAGGTCTGCCGCGAGGTGTCGTAGTCCAGCGACAGGGTCTGGTTGTCCGATGGCATCCACGCCAGGGTGATGCCGCCGGCCTTGTTGGTGTTGTCCACGGTCTTGCCGCCGCTGCCGAAGCCCAGCGGGCGGGTGTGCAGGCCGCCGGCCGGATCGGTGGCCGGTGCGTAGGTCGGGTTGGAAGCCTTGCGTTCGTACCAGCTGCCGCGCGCGCTCAGGTTGAGTACCCCGGGCAGCAGCGGCCCGGTGACGAAGAAGTCCACCGTGCTGTCGTCGCCGAACGCGTCGTCGGTCTCGACGGTGCGGGCGATGCTGGCCGAGCCGTGCCAGCTGTCGAGGGTGCGCCGGGTGATGATGTTGATCACCCCGCCCATGGCGTCGGCGCCATACAGCGTGGACATCGGCCCGCGGATCACCTCGATGCGCTCGATCGCGTCCAGCGGCGGGATGTGGTTGAACTGGTTGCCGCCAAAGTTGTTCGGGTAGATGTCGCCGTGGTTGTTCTGGCGGCGGCCGTTGACCAGGATCAGGGTGTAGTCCGCGCCCATGCCGCGCATGGAGATGGTGCCCTGGCCGGTCTTGTCGCGGGTCTCGCCCACGTCCACGCCTTCCAGGTCGCGCACCGCGTCCAGCAGGGTCATGTAGGGGCGCCTGGCCAGGTCCTCGCGGGTGATCACCGAGATGCTGGCCGGCGCGTCGGTGATCTTCTGCTCGAAGCCGGACGCGGTGACCACGACGGTGTCCAGCGTGGACGGTTGCGCGGCGGGGGCGCCGGAGGCGTGGGCCAGCGCCGGCAGCGCGGCGAGCAGGGCCAGGGCGAGGGAAGTGCGCGCGGCGGGCGCGCGGAAACGATGGCGCAGAGCCATGGGAAGACCTCGGGAACGGAATGGAGAAGGGTGCGGCGGGCCGCTGGCGCACGGGCGCCATGGCAGCGACGGAAGGGTCGGTGGAACAGGCGCGGCGTGGCCGCGCGGCGACGGCTCAGCGCGGCGGGGGCGCCTGGCTGCGCTGCGACCGCCAGTGCCTGGGCAGGGCGGCCGGGGGCGCCGGCGAAGCCGCCGGCAGGGCGGACGTCAGGGTCGATGCGCTGTCCACTGCGCATGCCACGGGACGTGGCGGCGCGGCGCGCAGGCAGGCCGCGCGCGGCGCCTGCAGCGTGGCCACGCGGCGCAGTTTGGCGGGTGTTTCCTGCGCGGCCGTCTCGCCCGCGGGCGTTTCCTCGCCTGCGCCGACGGCGGCCGACGGCGCCCGGGTCGCGGGCGCGATATGCGCCTGGCCGGTGCCGGCAGGGCCCAGCAGCAGGCACAGGACCATCAACCCCCACAGCGGCATGCGCAGGCCGTTGCGCAGGGGCGCAAGGGCGGACAGGCAGCGGCGGCGGAGCAGGTGGTGCATCGGATCCCCGGTAGGCGTCAGTGGCCGCCGATCAACGGGCCGGCGGCGTTGCGCAATTGTAGTTGGGATTCGTTATCCGATGCAAATAAGAATTCATTTCATTTAAAGCCGGGTTGACGTGGATCAACCCGCCCACCGCACCGTCAGACCTCGGCCCATTGCCGCAGCAGGTTGTGGTACACGCCGGTCAGCTGCAGCACCGCGCCGGCATCTGCGTTGCCCTGGCGCAGGGTCTCGATGGAGCTGTCCAGTTCGAACAGCATCCGCCGCCGGGTGTCGTCGCGGACCATGCTCTGCACCCAGAAGAACGACGCCAGCCGCGCGCCACGGGTCACCGGCGTCACCTGGTGCAGGCTGCTGGAGGGGTACAGGATCAGGTCGCCGGCCGGCAGCTTCACCGCGTGCTCGCCATAGGTGTCGCTGATGACCAGCTCGCCGCCGTCGTACTCGTCCGGCGGGTTGAGGAACAGCGTGCACGACACGTCCGAGCGCAGCTGTTCGCCTTGGGACAGGTTCATCACCGCGCCGTCGACATGGAAGCCGTAGGTGCCGCCACCGGTGTAGCGGTTGAAGCGGGGCGGCAGGTACTTGAGCGGCAGCGCGGCGCTGAAGAACAGCGGGTGCCTGGCCAGTGCCAGCAGGAGGGTCTCGCCCAGCTCGCGCCGCAGCGGCGAATCTTCCGGCAACTGCTCGTTGCGCTTGGCCTGGGCGCCGAGGTGGCCCACCGTCTGGCGGCCATCGATCCACTGCGCGGCGTCGAGCCGGGCGCGGAAGCCGGCGACCTGCGCCGGTGTCAACACGTTGGGGATATGCAGCAGCATCGGGGCTTTCCTCAGTCTGCGGGAGAGTCGACCAGCGCGCGTACCCGGGGGTGCGGCGAGGCGGCCAGTTGCGGAACGATATGCGCCATGAACGCGGGGCTGCCGTGGGCGAGCGCAAGCCGCAGCCAGTGCAGCGCTTCGTCGATGCGCGCCTGCTGCAACAGGATGGAGGCGTAGTTGGCCTGCCCGCGGAAGTCCCCGGCTTCGGCCGCGCGCCGGTACCAGTCCAGCGCCGCCTGCGGGTCGCGCGCGGTCTCCAGCCCGTCTTCCAAGTGGCGCGCCAGCAGGTTCATCGACTTGGCGTGGCCCAGGTGGGCGGCGCGGGTGTAGAGCGCCAGCGCCTGGCGGCGGTCCTGCGCCACGCCGCGGCCGGTGGCGAGCAGGTTGGCCAGGTTGTACATGCCCCAGTCCAGCCCGGCCTCGGCCGCGCGCCGGTACCAGACGGCAGCCAGTGCCGGATCGTGCGCGGTGCCCTGGCCCAGTTCGTGGCAGCGGCCGAGCATGTTCATCGCCAGCGCATCGCCGTTGTTGGCCGCGGTGGCGTACCACAGCAATGCCGCTTCGGCGTCGCGCGCCACGCCCTTGCCGTCCATGTACATCTGCGCCAGCAGCAGCTGCGCGGCGACCAGTCCGCCCTGGGCGGCCGCGCGGACATCGGCGAAGGCCGCGTGCGGGTCCGTGCTCAGCCGCGCGGCCAGCGCGTCGGCATCGAGGAAGGGGCGGGAGGACGCGGACATCGGTGGCTTCGATCGGGCTTGGCGTTTGGAGGAAAGACGGGCCTGCCGGAAAGGCGAAGACGGCGGCAGCAGACCTGCCGCCGTCCGTGTCCCGGGATCAGAACCTGACGTTGAGCGCCAGCGTGGCCGAACGCCCCGGCGCGATGCTCGCGTAGTGCGACGAATAGGCCTTGGTGAAGTAGACCTTGTCGGTCAGGTTCTGCAGGTTGAGCTGCAGGCTGATGTTGTCCTGCAGGGCGTAGCTGGCCATCGCGTCCCAGCGGGTGTAGGCCGGGATCCACTTGGTATTGGCGACGTCGCCGTACTGCTTGTCCACGTAACTGGCGCCACCGCCCAGGGTCAGGCCGAACGGGAGCGCATACGTGGTCCACAGCGTGGCCGCGTGCCGCGGCGTGTTGGGGAAGACGTTGCCGTTGTTCGGCGAGACGATCCACACCCCGGGCGCCGGGCAGCCGCTGCGGCTGGGCACCGAGCAGACGTAGCCGTTGTCCTTCAGCTCCGAATCCATCCAGGTGTAGCCGCCGGCGACGCTCCAGCGTTCGCTGATCTGCCCGTTGATGCCGATCTCCACGCCGTTGATCGCCTTCCGGCCGGCGTTGCGGGTGTCACCGCTGTCGACCACCACGCGCGCGTTGTTCACCTCGGTGTGGAAGAGCGCGGCGGTCAGGTTCAGGCGGTTGCCGAACAGGTCCCACTTGGTGCCCAGCTCGTAGTTCCTGGTCTCCTGCGGCTTGAGGTTCTGGATGGCGGCGCTGATCGCGTCGTTGCCTTCGCCGCTGTCCATGCCCGGCGGCGTGGACGAGGTGCCGTAGGACAGGTAGATGCTGCCGTTGGCCGTGGGCTTGAACACCACGCCGGCCTGGTAGTTGACGAAGGACTCGCTGTTGCGCAGCACGGTCGGCGCCTTGCCCGCGACGGGAGTGACCTGCTCGGTGTCGTAGTCGTCCCAGCGCAGGCCCAGGTTGAGCAGCCAGCGCGGGCTCAGTTCGAGGGTGTCGAACGCGTACACCGACGCGGTGCGCGTGGTCTGGCGGATGTCCAGCGCCTTGTCGCTGCGGGTGACCGGGTGGGTGGCGGCCCAGGGGTCGTTCGGGTTGGGGTTGTAGAAGTCGGTGCAGTTCCAGCCGGTCGCCGCGCCGGTGGTCGGGCAGGCCTGGGTGCCATTGATGGCGTTGCTGGTGCCGCCGCCGCCGATCAGGTAGCGGCCCTTGCTGCTCTTCTCCTCGCTGTACTCGACCCCGGCGCTGTAGCTGTGCTTCAGCCCGCCGGTCTGGAAGGCGCCGGTCAGGCTGAGCTGGTCGGCGAAGGTGCGGGTGTCGATGGCGCGGTCGTTGGTGCGGCGCCACAGGGTGCCGTACTTGTTCGGGTTGTTCTTGCTGTCGTCCGGCTGGGTCCACAGGTAGTCGTTGCTGGTGTTGCCCAGGCGCGCGATGTTGCGCAGCTTGTGGCCGCCCAGGTCATAGCTGGCATCGAGGGTGCTGATGTCGGCGCGGGTGCGCTGGAAGTCGCGGTCCTTCAGCCCGTAGTAGTTGTTGCGGTCAGGCACCAGCGGCCGGCCGGTGGTGGTGCCGGTGGCCGGGTCGGCATACGGGAAGCCGCCGGCATCGGGCAGGTCGTCGGTTTCCAGGTGGTAATGGCTGGCGATCACCTGCAGCGGCCCGTTCAGGCCGAACGCGATCGACGGCGCGATACCCCAGCGGCTGACGTTGGCGGCGTCGCGGCCGGGGATGTCGGACTCGTGCTTGAGCAGGTTCAGGCGCGCGGCGATGCCGTCGCCAAGTACGTAGTTGGCGTCCACGGTGCCGCGCGCGTAGCGGTCGCTGCCCACGCCCATGCTGGCGCTGGTCTGGTTCTTCAGCTTCGGGGTCTTGCTGACCAGGTTGATGCTGCCGCCGCCGGAATCACGGCCGCCGTAGGCCGAGCTCGGGCCCTTGACCACTTCCAGCTGCTCCAGGTCGAACACTTCGCGGGTCTGGCTGCCGACGTCGCGCAGGCCATCGACGAACATGTTGCTCTGCCCATCGAAGCCACGCAGGAACGGGCGGTCGCCGGTCGAATTGCCACCCTCGCCAGCGCCGAAGGTAATGCCGGGCACCATGCGCAGCGCGTCCACCAGGTTGGTGGCGCCGATCTCCTGCAGCGTTTTCTCGGTGACCACGGCCACCGACTTGGGCGTATCCAGCAGTTCGGCGGTGAATTTGGGCGAGGACGGCGCGAACCAGCTGCCGCGGACCTGGACCTTGTCCAGATCGGTGGCCTGTGCGGCGCCGGCGTCAGCGTCCGCCGCCTGCGCGGCCAAGGGCGAGAAGCCGGCGGCGAGGGTGGCGGTGGCCAGCATGGCGGCACGCGGCGGGTACTTGCGGGTCTTGATGGGGCTCATGGATGACGATGTCCGGGAAAAGTAAAGATGAAAGCAGCAGCGCGGGCGCCGGCGGTGCGGACGCCCGGGAAGCGGAACGGAGCAGGCAGGCGCGGCCTTTGGCAGGTGGACCCGGCCGCGCGGAACTCAGCCGTGGTGGCGCGCAGGGGGCGCATGCCCCGGAGGCGACCGGTACGCCCGTGCGCCGGGTGCCGCAGGCGCCGGCTTGATCCGCCGAGGCGTGGCTGGCCGGGCCGGATGCGATGCCGGCCAGGGCGCGCGCGACAGTGCCGCCGGGCGCGCGACGCGGGTCGCTGCTTCGGCATCGGCTTCGGCAATCGCAGTCAGGTGCAGCGATGGGCCGCCCGGGGCCGCCGGCTGGCCGGCGGACGTGACAACGGCCGCGCCGCCGGCGGGCGATGTGGCGGCATGAGCCGCAGGGGCCAGCGCCGCCACCAGGCAGGTGGCGAGAAAGCCGCATGCCAGCAGCCACAGATGCCAGTACCGCCGCACCGGAACGGTCGGCAGGCAGGGCGGGGCTCCGTCGCGGGAGCCGCGCGGGCGGGGGCGGGCGGCATGCATAACGGTAAATTAAACGATAATGATTCGCATGTCCACACGCATGCGCGGTGCCCCGACCGGCGCCGTGCCGGCTGGGTCAGTCGCGGTCGTCGCGGGCCCAGATGCCGCCGTTCTCGCGCTTGACCGGGAACTTGGGCACCGGGGTATAGGCCGGGGCGCACAGGGCGCGGCCGTCGCGGACATCGAAACGGGCGCCATGCAGGACGCACTCGATGCTGCCCTCGACCGGGTCGATGCTGCCCGAGGACAGCTCGAACTCCTCGTGCGTGCACTGGTCTTCCAGCGCGTACAGTTCGCCGTCCAGGTTGAACACGACGATCGGCGCGCCGGTCACCTCGTCGAACGCGGTCTTCATCTCGCCCGGCAGCAGCTCATCGCTGGCGCAGACATAGGTCCAGGTCGCGCTCATGCCGCCGGCTCCAGTCGCTTCTCCAGGACTTCGAAGCGCAGGTCGTCGCGTTTGGGCAGGCCGAAGCGCGCGTCGCCGTACGGGAACGGCTTCTTGATGCCGGTGCGGGCATAGCCGCGGCGCTCGTAGAAGGCGATCAGTTCGTCGCGGCAGTCGATCACGGTCATCTGCATGGTCGGCAGCCCCCACTGCGCCGCGACAAGCCGCTCGGCATGCTGCATGACCTGTTTGCCGACCCCGCCGCCCTGCGCCGCGGGGCTGACCGCGAACATGCCGAAGTAGCCATGACCGTCCTCGTCGGCGACGTGGCAGCAGGCCAGCAGCCGCCCGCCCTGTTCGGCCAGCAGGATCACGCTGCGCGGCCGCTGGATGTCGGCGAGCAGGCCCGCGGCGTCCACCCGCTGGCCGTCGAGGAGATCGGCTTCGGTGGTCCAGCCCACGCGCGAGGCGTCGCCACGGTAGGCCGAGGTGACCAGTTCGATCAGGGCCGGAACGTCGTCCGGGGTGGCGCTGCGGAAGGTGAGGGTATCCATCGCCGCATTGTAGCGATGCCGGATTTCCTTGTAGATGCGGGGCCTGCCGCGCATGCCGTGACGGCAACGCCGCGGGCGGGGCATGCCCCGCCTCCACGCTCAGCCCAACAGGGCGCGTACCTTCTTCAGCGCGGCCATGAACGCCTCGATTTCCGCGTGCGTGTTGTAGAACGCCAGCGAGGCACGGCAGGTCGCGGCCACCCCGTAGTACTGCAGCAACGGATGCGCGCAATGCTGGCCGGAGCGTACCGCCACGCCCTGCAGGTCGAGCAGGGTGGCCAGGTCGTGCGCATGCGCGCCTTCGACCAGGAACGAGACCACCGCCGCCTTGTGCGGCGCGGTGCCGAAGATGCGCACGCCGTCCACGCGCTGCAGTTCCTCGGTGAAGTGCGCCAGCAGTTGCTGTTCGCGGGCGGCGATGTGGTCGCGGCCGAGGCCGTCCAGGTAGTCGACCGCCGCGCCAAGGCCGACGAAGCCGGCAATGTTGGGGGTGCCCGCCTCGAACTTGTGCGGCGCGTCGTTGAACACCGTGCCGTCGAAGCTGACCTCCTTGATCATCTCGCCGCCGCCCAGGAACGGCGGCATCTCCTGCAGCAGCTCGCGGCGCGCCCACAGCGCGCCGGTGCCGGTGGGGCCGCACATCTTGTGCCCGGTGACGGCGTAGAAGTCGCAGCCGATGGCGGCGACGTCCAGCGCCAGGTGCGGCGCGGCCTGTGAGCCGTCGATGACGCTGACGATGCCGCGCCGGCGCGCTTCGCGGCAGATCTCGCGCACCGGGTTGACCGTGCCCAGTACGTTGGAGACGTGGGTCAGCGCCAGCAGCTTCACGTCCGCGGTCATCGCCGCGTGCAGCGCGTCCATGTCCAGGCTGCCGTCCGCGGTGATCTCGGCCACGCGGATGCGGGCGCCGGTGCGTTCGGCGACCAGCTGCCACGGCACGATGTTGGCGTGGTGCTCCATGCGCGAGACCAGGATCACGTCGCCGGCCTTCAGCCGCGGCAGCGCCCACGAGTAGGCCACCAGATTGATGGCGAAGGTGGTGCCGCTGCACAGCACCAGCTCGTTGGCGCGCACGTTGAGGAAGCGCGCCAGCTTGGTGCGCGCGCCTTCGTAGGCGTCGGTGGCCTCGGTCCCCAGCGCGTGCACCGCGCGGCTGACGTTGGCGTTGTAGCGGCGGTAGAACTCATCGACCGCGCCGATCACCGGCAGCGGCTTCTGCGCGGTGTTGGCGTTGTCGAAGTACACCAGCGGCTTGCCGTTGACCTCGCGCATCAGCAGCGGGAAGTCGGTACGCACGCGCTCCCAGTCGGGGGCGCTGCCGGTGTCGGGGAGGGGGCGCGGGGAGGAAAGGTTCATGCCATGCCTGCCTGGTGCAGTGCCTGGCCCAGGTGCTGGACCAGCTGCCCGGTGAGGGTGTCGTCCACGGCGGCCAGCGGCTCGTGGCAGAACGCGGTGCTGAGCATGGCGCGCGCCTGCTCGGCCGGCACCCCGCGCGAGCGCAGGTAGAACAGCGCGTTGGCGTCGAGCTGGCCGACGGTGGCGCCGTGCGCGGCCTTGACCTCGTCGGCGTCGATCACCAGCGTGGGCTGGGTATCGATCTCGGCGTCGGCGGACAGCAGCAGGTTCTTGTTGGACAGGTTGGCGTCGGTGCCGTCGGCGCCCTCGCGGATATGAATGCCGCCGTGGAACACGACCCGGCTGCGGTTGGCCGCCACGCCCCGCCACAGCAGTTCGGCGCGGGTGTCGCGGGCGATGTGCTCGATGCCCAGGCGGGTGTCGATGTGGCGGCGGCCGGTGCCCAGCAGCACGCCATTGGCGACCAGCAGGGCGTTGTCGCCTTCCAGGCGCACGTTGAGTTCATGGCGGCTCAGCGCGGCGCCCAGTTCCAGGTCGATGCGGCGGTACTCCGCATCGCGCGCCAGCACCGCGTCGGTGCGCAGCAGCGCGGTGGCGCGCGCGCTGTCGGCCTGCACGCGGGCATGCGCGAGCCGCGCGCCCTGCGCCAGGTGGACATGCACCAGTGTGTTGTCCAGGTGCGCGCTGTCGCCGGCATGCAGGTGGTGTTCGACCAGGTCCAGCGACGCGCCACGGCGCAGTTCGACCAGGTGCCGGTGATGCCAGGCGATGTCGGTCGCATCCCGGGTCGCGGCCGCGGTCGTGGCATCGGCGTGCGCGGCGGCCAGCGGCGCGCTGACGAACACCAGGTGCAACGGCGTTGTCGCGGCGATGCCCTCGGCCACCTGCACCAGCACGCCCTCATCGGCGAGCGCGGCGTTGAGCTGGGCGAACACCTCCTCGGCGCGGTCGAAGCGGCGGCCCAGGAAGCCGGCGGCCAGCGGCTCGTCGCGGCGTACCGCCGACAGCGTGCGTACCTGGACGCCGGTGTCCAGCCCTGACAGGTCGCTGTGGGCGTCGCTGGGGCGACCATTGACGAAGACCAGCCGCGGCGCCGGGATGGCGGCCAGCAGTGCGGCGTCGATGGCCGGCGCCTGCAGCGGCGCGGCATCGAAGCTGCGGCGTTCGAGCTGGCGCAGCGAGGTGTACTTCCAGGCTTCGCTGCGCGCGGCGGGCAGGCCGCTGCGCAGCGCGGCATCGAGCGCGGCACGACGCTCGTCGTTGCCGCAGAACGCGGCGGCCAGCGATTGCAGGAGCGGGCTCATTACTTGGCCGCCTCGCGCACCACGCGGTCCTTGAGGAAGTCGTAGCCGTGCGCTTCCAGTTCCAGCGCCAGCGCCGGGCCGCCACTCTTGACGATGCGGCCATCGGCCAGCACGTGCACCACGTCCGGCTTGATGTAGTCGAGCAGGCGCTGGTAGTGGGTGATGACCAGGAACGAGCGCTCCGGCGAGCGCAGCGCGTTGACGCCGTCGGCCACGCTCTTGAGCGCGTCGATGTCCAGCCCCGAGTCGGTCTCGTCCAGGATCGCCAGCTTCGGCTCCAGCACCGCCAGCTGGAAGATCTCGTTGCGCTTCTTCTCGCCGCCGGAGAAGCCCTCGTTGACGCCGCGGTGCAGCAGCTCGTCCTTCAGGTGCAGCACGGCCAGCTTCTGCCGCACCAGCTTGAGGAACTGCATCGAATCGAGTTCTTCCTCGCCGCGCGCCTTGCGCTGGGCGTTGAGCGCGGCGCGCAGGAAATAGGTGTTGTTCACGCCCGGGATCTCCACCGGGTACTGGAACGCCAGGAACAGGCCGGCGGCGGCGCGCGCCTCCGGCTCCAGCTCCAGCAGGTCGTTGCCCTCGAAACGCACGCTGCCCGCGGTGACCTCATAGCCATCGCGGCCGGACAGCACATTGCCCAGCGTGGACTTGCCGGCGCCGTTCGGGCCCATGATGGCGTGGACTTCGCCGGGCTTCACGTCCAGCGACAGACCCTTGAGGATTTCCTTGCCGGCGATGCTTGCGTGGAGGTTTTCGATCTTCAACATGAGGGTGCGGTCTTCAAATTTGAATGTGGGGCAGGGCGATCAGAGCTCGCCTTCGGCGCGATCGAGGAAGGTGGCGCGCAGCCAGCCGGTGCGCTGCCGGGTGAGCTCGGCCTTGTTGGCCGAATACAGCATCGGGTACATCGAGCCGTACAGGACGCGCGGGTTCTCGTCCTTGCCCACCGGGTAGCGTGCCTGGATGTCGGCGTCGCGCAGCTGGATCCACAGGCGCTGGGCGTCGCGCAGCCTGGCGATGGCCACCGGCTGGCCCTGCAGCTTCTGCATCACCTGCCGGTACACGGCGTTGAGCTCGGCATCGCTGGCGTCGGCTTCACGCGCGGCGCATTCGTTGATGTCCAGCTGGGTGCGGGCACTGTCGCAGGCCTTGCCTGGCGACGCGGCCGAGGCAGCGACCGGCAGCAATGCCAGCAGGAGCAGGGGCAGGCGACTCATCCGACCGAGCCTTCCAGCGACACTTCCAGCAGCTTCTTGGCTTCCACCGCGAACTCCATCGGCAGCTCCTTGAACACCTGCTTGCAGAAGCCGTCGACGATCATCGACACCGCGTTCTCCTGGTCGATGCCGCGCGCGCGGCAGTAGAACAGCTGGTCGTCGGAGATCTTGGAGGTGGTGGCCTCGTGCTCGACGGTGGCGGCGGGGTTCTTCACCTCGATATAGGGGAAGGTATGGGCGCCGCATTTCTTGCCGATCAGCAGCGAGTCGCACTGGGTGTAGTTGCGCGCGCCGTCGGCGCTGGCGGCGACCTTGACCAGGCCGCGGTAAGTGTTCTGGCCACGGCCGGCGCTGATGCCCTTGGACACGATCTTGCTCTTGGTGCGCTTGCCGACGTGGATCATCTTGGTGCCGGTGTCGGCCTGCTGGCGGTGGTGGGTCAGTGCCACCGAGTGGAACTCGCCCACCGAGTCGTCGCCCAGCAGCACGCACGAAGGGTACTTCCAGGTGATCGCCGAACCGGTCTCCACCTGGGTCCAGGTGACCTTGGAGCGGGCACCGCGGCATTCGGCGCGCTTGGTGACGAAGTTGTAGATGCCGCCCACGCCGTTCTCGTCGCCCGGGTACCAGTTCTGCACGGTGGAGTACTTGATCTCGGCGTCTTCCAGCGCCACCAGTTCCACCACCGCGGCGTGCAGCTGGTTCTCGTCGCGCATCGGCGCGGTGCAGCCTTCCAGGTAGGAGACGTGGCCCCTGTCCTCGCAGATGATCAGCGTGCGTTCGAACTGGCCGGTATTGTTGGCGTTGATGCGGAAATAGGTGCTCAGCTCCATCGGGCAGCGCACGCCCTTGGGCACGAACACGAAGCTGCCGTCGGAGAACACCGCCGAGTTGAGCGCGGCGAAATAGTTGTCGCCCACCGGCACCACCGAGCCCAGGTACTGGCGGACCAGTTCGGGGTGCTCGCGGATGGCCTCGGAGATCGAGCAGAAGATCACGCCCTTGTCGGCCAGTTCCTTGCGGAACGTGGTGCCCACCGAGACCGAGTCGAACACCGCGTCGACCGCCACGCCGGCCAGCCTGGCGCGTTCATGCAGCGGCACGCCGAGCTTGTCGTAGGTGTCCAGCAGTTCCTTGGGGACTTCGTCCAGCGACTTGTACTTGGGGCCCTTGGGCGCGGAGTAATAGCTCAGCGCCTGCAGGTCGATCGGGCCGATCTGCAGCTTGGCCCAGTCCGGCTGGCGCATGGTCAGGAAATGGCGGTAGGCGTCCAGGCGCCACTGCGTCATCCATTCCGGCTCGTCCTTCTTGGCCGACAGGGCGCGGATGATGTCCTCGTCCAGGCCCGGCGGGAACGACTCGGACTCGATGTCGGTGACGAAGCCGGCCGCGTACTTGCGGCCCAGCTGTTCGTGGATCTCGCGGTTGGGGGTGTCGGCGCTGCCGACGTTGTCGATGGTCTCGGTGGCCATGAGGCTGCCTACGGAATTCAGGAAACGATGCTGACGTCGATGCGCCGGCGATCAGCAAGTGGGAGGGGGTGCAGCATCTGCGCCAGGGTGACCCCGCGCAGGGCATCGGCGACCACGTCGTTGATCAGCCGCCAGTTGGAACGCACCCCGCACTGGCGCGCGATGCCGCACTGGCTCTCGCCCTGGCTGCATTCGGTGATCGCCAGCGGGCCTTCCATCGCCTCGACGATCTCGATCAGGCTGATCTCGGTGGCCGGGCGGGTCAGGCGGTAGCCGCCGCGCACGCCGCGCAGGCCTTCGACCAGCCCGGCCTGCGCCAGCGGCTTGAGCAGCTTGCTGACCGTGGGCGGTTCGAGCCCGGCGGCCTCGGCCAGCTCGGTCGCGCTCAAGACCTCGTCCGGCCGCGTGGCGAGCACGGTCATGACGACGCTGGCGTAATCGGTGAGCTTGGTGACGCGGAGCATGCGAAGGCGGGGGAATCAATGTGGACCGAAATTGTACGCTTTTGTGCGCGGGGCCTCAAATCGGCCGCCGGCCGCCGCGTTGATGCAGGTCAAGCGGCCGCCTTGTGGCGCCCCGGGCTTGGGAAGCCTGCGCGACTGCGCGAGAATCCCCCTTCCCATCGTTTCCCGGCCATGTACATGCCCAAGAAGATCCAGGCGCGCAAATCCACCATCCACGGCAATGGCGTGTTCGCGCTGGCGGCCATCGCCAAGGGCGAGCGCATCATCGAGTACAAGGGGCTGCGCCGGACCCACGCCGAGGTGGACGCCGACGATGCGGGCGACGTGGAAAGCGGGCATACCTTCCTGTTCACGCTCAACGACGATTACGTCATCGATGCCAGCTACAAGGGCAACGACGCGCGCTGGATCAACCACAGCTGCGACCCCAACTGCGAGGCGCTGATCGAAGAGGCCGAGGGCGACGACCGCACCGCGGACAAGGTGTTCATCGAGGCGATCCGCGCGATCCGTCCGGGCGAGGAGCTGACCTACAACTACGGCATCACCCTGGCCGAGCGCCACACCCCGCGGCTGAAGAAGATCTGGGAGTGCCGCTGCGGCTCGCCCAAGTGCACCGGCACCATGCTGCAGCCCAAGCGCTGAGCGGCAGCGGGTGACTGGACATGAAGAAGGCCGCTTCGGCGGCCTTCTTCGTTCCCGGCAGGTGGAACTGCCCGCTGGTCCGCAGGTGCCGGGCTTGCCCCGCGCTGGACTTCCCCGGGGAGCGCCAGGCGGGGCAAGCCGCGCATCCACGGCCGTCCGTTTCGTGGCGCCTCGCGTCATCGCAGGCGCGCGGAACCTCAGTTGCCCAGCAGCCCCTGCGGCAGCAGCGTGCCCAGGTTCTGGTTGAAGTCCACCGCGATGCGGCCGTTCTCGATGCCCACCGACTTCACCTGCAGCGCGCCCATCACGTTGGCGATGGCCGGTTCGATGCGGTAGATCGGCTCGCGGCGCGCGTAGTCGGCCAGCCAGGTGTTGAGCAGGCCGCGGGTACCGGCGTCGAGTTCGGCCCCGGCCATGGCCGGGCGGAACGCGTCGACGGTCGGCTGCTCGAGGTGGAAGCCACGGGTCTGCGCGTCGTAGCGCAGGCCGCTGCTGAGCTGTACGTTGCCCACCGGCATCGGCGCGCCGCCGGCGGCGGCCATGGCCAGGTCGAACTGCAGGTTCAGGCGGCTGCCCGCGGGCAGGGTGAGCCGCGGCTGGCTGACGGTCATCGCCAGCAGCCCGCCCAGTGCCTTCTGCGACCGCGGGAAACTGCCGTCCAGGTAGTGCTGCACGTCGGCCGCGTCGACCAGGAGCCGGCGGCCGCTGACCTGCGGCGCGGCATGGGCGCTGGTGGCCAGGACCACGCAGGCGACGGCGGGCAGCAACAGGGTGCGGAGGTTCATCGTATCGGCCTGTGAGAGTGCGGCGGGAAGCGACGCACGATACCCGGAAACGGTGAATGGCCGGTTAGCGCGCTGGCGACGGCGTCGCCGCAGTCACTGCGCCGGGCGCAGTGCGCGCAGCCGCGCGATCAGTCCGTCCAGTTCCGGCTGCAGCGTGGCCAGCGGGTGGCCGTCGCCGCGCGCGGCCGCGGCCAGCGCTTCCAGCAGCCCGGTGGCGACCACGACGCCGGCGGCCTCGTTGCAGGACAGGCGCCGCTGCCGCTGGGCCTCCTCCAGTTCGCGCATCCAGTCGCGCGGGCTGCGCTGCTCGAACTCGATGGTGCAACGGCCGCTGCACTGCAGGCCATCGGCTTCGATCGGCGTGACGGTGATGCGGTAACGGTGCTTGCTGCTGGACATGGTGTGGCGTGGGGTCGTGTGGCTTGGCGACCACCATAGGCCCGGCGCGCGGCCGGGGCGAGGCGTCAGCCCATGACGCTGTGTTCCAGTGCAGGCCGCCGCGCAGGGCAGCGGCCCGTGCCGGCGGGCACCCCGTGGCCATCGCTGGCGGGCGTGCCGCAGGCCGCGTGGCGCACCGGTCCACGGCGCCGGCCACGGCGTCCGTTGGGGGGCACGTCCCGCGCTTTCCAACCACCGGCTGCGCGGCAGCGCTGCTCCCGGTGCATGTCGGCGCCCGCGGATTGCTGCCGATCCGGCAACGCACCGTGGTGATGGCGGCGCTTGCGCGCGGTGGCTGGATCTCCCCTCCGCGCATCCGCGCGGGTTGGTGCAGACGCCTTGCAGGCGGGCGCCGGGACGATTCCGGCGTTGCCCGTCGATGACCCGGGAAGCGCCGTGCACGGCGCAAAAAAAAACGGGACGGCATGGCCGTCCCGTTGTTTCGCCCAGGGCGCGCGGATCAGATCGCGGCGTCCTTGAGCTTCTTGAGCGGGCGCACCTTGATCTTGGTGGAAGCCGGCTTGGCGGCGAACCACTGCTCTTCCTTGGTGAACGGGTTGATGCCCTTGCGCTTCGGCTTGGCCGGCACGCTCACGGTGGTGATCTTCAGCAGGCCCGGCAGGGTGAAGCTGCCAGCGCCCTTCTTGTTGACCGATGCGGCAACGGCGCCTTCCAGCGCGGCCAGGACGGAACGGACATCCTTGGCGGCGACGCTGGTCGCCTCGGCCAGGTGTGCAACCAGACCCGACTTGGTCAGGGCTTCCTTGATCGGCTTGGGAGCGGCCGGCTTGGCGGCTGCCTTCGTAGCGACTTTCTTCGCTGCCTTCTTCGGGGCAGCCTTCTTAGCGGTCTTTGCCATGGTTTCCTGTTCCGTGAGCGGATGGTTGTTGGTCGTGCCGACCCCGTCGGCAAGCGAAATGTAGGGCATGCGCGGTGCATCGCCAATAGGCCGGGGCACAAAAACCCCATAAAAATTGCATCCAGCCGCCCTTTTGCCACGGCGCGGGCGACGGCGGCGGGAAAATGCACGGCAAACGCGGGGGTGCATGCCGGTAATGGCGGCGGGCATGGGCGCGGCCGGCAGCGCTGGCCGGCGCGCGGGGCGATGCCGCCGCGGCGCACAAGGCGCTAACGAACGCTCGCCTAGGCTGGGGCCACCTTCAATGCATGCACAGGAGACTTGCCATGGGTATTTCGCGTCACGCCACCGCGCACTGGGAAGGTGACCTCAAGAGCGGGCAGGGGCGGCTGAGCACGCCGCAGAGCGGCCTGATGGACAACACCCGCTACGCGTTTTCCAGCCGCTTCGGCGACGAGAAGGGCACCAATCCCGAGGAGCTGATCGCCGCCGCGCACGCCGGCTGCTTCACCATGGCGCTGTCGGCGAAACTGACCGAAGCCGGTTTCCCGCCGCGCTCGCTCGACACCCGCGCCGATGTCGACCTGTCGATGGAGGGCGGGCCGCAGCTGTCGCGCATCCGCCTCAGGGTGAAGGCGGTGGTGCCCGGCATGGACGAAGTGAAGTTCCGCGCGGTGGCCGACGACGCCAAGCAGAACTGCCCGGTGTCCAAGGCGCTCGGCGCGGTGCCGATCAGCCTGGAAACCGAGTTCGCCTCCTGACCCGTCGGCCGGGGCGGTGCGCAACCGCCCCGGCGTTCCGGTTCAGGGCCGTTTCACGCGCCGCGCCGGAGCATCCGTCCATCTCCCACGCCGGTGCGGCCGCCATGTCCCGATCATTGCCTGTTGCAGGTGTCCTGGTCTTTGGTTGCCTGCTGGCGTTCACCGCCTCGGCGCAGCGCTACGACGACGGCAGCTATCGCCCCTACCCGGGCAGCAGCGGCCAGTGGCGCGACGATGATGGCCGTTACGACCGCGACGACAACGGCCCGGTCTACGACTATGCCCGGGTGGTGCGGGTGGATCCGATCATCGTCGACGGCGGCGGCCGCCAGGGCGCCTGTTACGAGCGCAGCGATGGCGATTACGTGTACGACGCCGACGGCTACCGCCGCGAGCGTGGCGATATCCGCGACTATGGCGACGGGCGCGATGGCGGCTATCGCCAGGGCAGCGATGGCGGGCGCCAGGTGGCAACGGTGATCGGTGGCCTGGCCGGCGCCATCATCGGCAGCCGCATCGGTGGCGGCGATGGCCGCTATCTCGGCACCGCGATCGGTACCGTCGCCGGCGGCGCCGCCGGTCGCGCGATCTATGACGCCAACAACCGTCCGCTGTACCGCCGTTCGGACGTGCGCGTATGCGAGCCCGAACGCGATGTTGGTGGCTATGGCTACGAGCGCGAACGGGTGGCCGGCTACGACGTTACCTACGAGTACGCCGGCCGCGAGTACCACACCCGCCGCGACTACCACCCGGGCGAACGCATCCGGGTGCGGGTGGACGTCAGCGCCGACTGATCCGCGCCCGACGGCGCCCGCGGTTCGTTGTCACGCCTGGCCGATGACGGCATAGTCGCCGTTCCCGTTGGCCAGGAGTGTCCCCGCATGCGCCGTACCGCCGCCTGTCTCGCCATCCTGCTTCCCTGCCTGCATGTCGCGCCGGTCGCGGCCGGGGTGCGGGTGCTGCTCGCCGACACCATCCGCACCGGCGATCCGCAGCAGCCGTCCGCCAGCGCGCTGGCCTGGGACACGGACGACGGCCGCCTGCTGGCGGTGGGCGAACGCACCGCGCTGCTGCAGCGCTATCCGCAGGCCACGCGGGTCGATGTCGGCAAGGCCACGGTGGTGCCGGGGCTGATCGACGCGCACGCGCACCTGGTCGGCCTTGGCAACACCCTGGCGCAGGCCGATCTCAATGGCGCGCGCAGCCGTGCCGACGTGGTCGAGCGGCTGCGCGCGTTCGAGAAGACGCTGGCGCCGGGCGAGTGGCTGCTTGGCGCCGGCTGGGACCAGAACCGCTGGGACGATACCGCGTTCCCGACCGCGGCCGACCTGGACGCCGCGTTCCCCGAACGACCGGTGTACCTGGAACGTGTCGACGGCCACGCCGGCTGGGCCAACAGCGCCGCGCTGCGGATCGCGGAAAAGGCGGGCAGGTCGTTGTCCGGCGACTGGCAACCCGAGGGCGGGCGCATCCTGCGCGATGCCGCCGGCAAGCCGGCCGGGGTGCTGGTGGACGCCGCATCCGCGCTGGTCAGCGCGCATATCCCGGCGCCTGACGCGGCGGTGCGCGAAAAGCGCCTGCAGGCTGCACTGCAACTGGCGGTCAGCAACGGCCTGACCGGCGTGCACGACATGGGCGTGTCGCGCGGCGACCTGGCGGTGATGAAGCGGCTGGCCGACCAGGGCAGATTGCCGCTGCGCATCGACGCCTACGCCGATGGCAACAACGCGGCGCTCGATGACCTGTGCGCCAACGGGCGCTACACCCATCCCGGCGGGCGCCTGCAGATGCATGGGGTAAAGCTGTTCATGGACGGCGCGCTGGGCAGCCGCGGCGCCGCGCTGCTGGCCGACTACAGCGACGACCCGCACAACCGCGGCCTGCTGATGACCTCGCCGGAGGAATTCGAGGTGGCCGTGCGCAAGGCCGATGGCTGCAAGGTGCAGGTGGCCACCCATGCCATCGGCGACCGCGGCAACCGCATCGTGCTCGACACCTACGAGAAGGTGCTGGGCGCACACAAGGGCAACGACCACCGCTGGCGCGTGGAGCACGCGCAGGTGGTGGCGCTGGAGGACATCCCGCGCTTCGCCCGGCTGGGGGTGATCGCCTCGATGCAGCCCACCCACGCCACGTCGGACATGGGCTGGGCCGAGCAGCGCGTGGGGCCGGAGCGGATCAAGGGTGCCTATGCCTGGCAGCGTTACCTGCACAGCGGCGCGCGGCTGGCGCTGGGATCGGACTTCCCGGTCGAGCAGGTCGATCCGCGGCTGGGCCTGTATGCCGCGGTGACCCGGCAGGACCGCGATGGCCACCCGCCGGGTGGTTGGCAGCCGGAGCAGCGCCTGAGCGCGGAACAGGCGCTGCGTGGCTTCACCAGCGACGCGGCGTATGCCGGGCATGACGAGACCCGGGTCGGTCGCCTGCGCGCCGGCCTGCACGCGGACTTCGTGGTGCTCGATCGCGATCCGCTGGATCCGGCCAGCGGTCGCCTGGACGCATTGAAGGTGCTGTCCACCTGGGTCGATGGCGAGCCGGTGTACACCGCCGCGGCGCCGGCCGGCGAGGGCTGACCCCGCGGTACGACGCGGCCGGAGTGGCCCAGCCGCACCGTGACGCCGATACCGGATCGCCGCACGGACAGGCCGCGGTGGACGCCACGCTGTGCGCGCCAGAAGGCCATGCAGCCACGCCGCGCAGGTTGCATGCAGGTGGAAAATCCGCGCAGTCGCGGCTGATATGTGCCGCTACGGCGGCGGTTGCGGAAGAAACCGTCCGCTCTTCGTCGCGTGGTCGAGCGTGATGCAGTTCACCCTGCGAGAGACGGTGGATCCGCAAGTCGAATCCGGCCAGGCGGCGTCGCGCCCCATGCGGCGGGCGTTTGCGCGCCCCGGCGCTGCGCCGGCCGCTGGGCCCGATCCGCCGGAAAATCCGGTTGCAGGCGCAATGAAATTCGTCTTCCCCCAGACACTGCGCTTTGTTCGTTCACGAGTTGGCACTGTCGGTACGCCCCCTGCGGGCGTCCCACAGTCATCGCGAATCCGGGTAACGAACACATGCGCAAGCCACTCCCGCTTCATCCCCTGACGTTGTGCGTCCTGGCCACCCTGGCCGCCTCCGCCGACGTCCATGCCCAGGCCAAGGAAGAAGGCAGCGATCGCAAGGTCAGCGATCTCGCCACGGTCAGCGTCTCCGCCTCGCGTATCGACCGCCCCGACCTGGTGGCGCCGACGCCGACCCTGCCGATCACCGCCGAAGAGCTGAAACTCGATTCGCGCACCAACATCGGTGCCGCGCTCAACGACCTGCCACAGTTCCGCGCGACCAGTTCGCCACAGACCACCGGTTCCAACACCGGTGCCGGCAATGCGCCGGTTGACCTGCGCGGGCTGGGCATCTCGCGCACCCTGGTGCTGCAGGACGGCCGCCGCATCTCCAGCGACAACGACCTGAACACGATCCCGTCGATCGTCGTCAAAAGTGTCGACGTGGTGACCGGCGGTGCCTCCGCGGCGTGGGGATCGGGTGCGGTCGGCGGCGTGGTCAACATCACCCTGGACCACGACTTCGTCGGCTTCAAGGCCGGCGCCCAGGCCGGGCAGTCCACCTACAATGATGGCAAGGAGAAGCGCTTCGAGGCGGCCTGGGGCACGGACTTCGCCGACGGCCGCGGCCATTTCCTGGTCGGCGGCGAGTTCCTCGACAACGACGGCATCGTGCCGCGCAGTTCGCGCAGCCGCGCCGGTCGCTGGTCGACGCTTTCGAACGGCAAACAGCTCGAATTGATGCCCGACGTGGGCTTTTCCGATGCAGCGTACGGTGGACTGATCCTGCCGCGGAAGCTGCCCGGCGGTGTCGAGGATACGTCCGCGCTGGCGGGCAAGGCGTTCAATCCGGATGGTTCGCTGCGCGACTTCCAGTACGGCCGCGTTGTCGGCGCGCTGATGAGCGGTGGCGAGGGGCCGTCGAACGACGATTACAGCCCGCTCAGCGCGCCGCAGAAGCGGTACTCGGTGCTGGCCAGCGGCCGTTATGACCTGAACGACGATGTGCGCCTGACCGCCGAAGTACGCCACTCGCGGATGTACAACAACTACATCTGGTTCGGCGACCACAACCGCGGAGAAGGCTTCACCGTCAAGATCGACAATGCCTTCCTGCCGCAGCAGGTACGCGATGTGATGCTGGCCGAAGGGCGTGAGACGATCAACATCGGCCGCTTCAACAACGACATCAACTACCCGCACATCGATTTCGAGCGCAAGACCACGCAGGCCACGCTCGCCCTGGACGGCTACGCCGGCGACTGGCGCTGGAGCGCGTACTACAGCCATGGCGAGGCCGAGGCGAACTTCGATACGCCGGGGTTCATCCTGCGCGAGGCGTGGGCCAATGCCATCGATTCGGTGATCGACCCGGCCACCGGCAAGCCGGTATGCCGCGTCAGCCTCGGCAACCCGGCGCTGCACTGCGTGCCGATCAACGTGTTCGGCGAAGGCGCGCCGTCGCAGGAGGCCATCGACTACGTGACCGGCACCCCGCAGCAGCGTGCCAAGACCACGCTGGACGTGTTCGGTGCGAGCCTGCGCGGCGAGCCCTGGGAACTCCCGGCAGGCGCGGTCTCGGTCGCGTTCGGCGTGGAGGGCCGGCGCGAGGCGATCGACCAGCGTGTCGGCGCGCTGGACGCGGCCAAGGCCTTCCGTTCGTTCAACTTCAGTGCGATGAAAGGCGCGTTCAACGTCAAGGAGGCCTTCGGCGAGGTGCTGGTGCCGCTGGTCAGCGACGTGCCCGGCCTGAACAACCTGGCGCTGAGCGCGGCCGCGCGCATCTCCGACTACAACACCACCGGTTCGATCTGGTCGTGGAAGCTCGGTTTCACCAACGAGTTCGTCGATGGCTTCCGCGGCCGCATCGCCCGTTCCCGCGATATCCGCTCGGCCAACCTGGGCGAGCTGTTCACCACCACCACCACCGGCTGGAGTTACGTCACCGACCCGACCAACAACCAGACCGTGTATGCGCTGAGCAACGGTGGCGGCAACCCGGGGCTGCGTCCGGAAACGGCCGACACCCTGACCGCTGGGCTGAGCTGGTCGCCGCGGGCGGTCGAAGGGTTGGATCTGTCGCTGGACTATTTCAACATCGACATCAAGGACGTGATCACCACGATCGGGCTGCAGGACATCCTCAGCCGCTGTGCCGCCGGCAATGCCGAGCTGTGCAGCCGGGTCGAGCGCGACGCGGCAGGAAACATCACCCGCATCGTCTCCACCTACACCAACCTGTCCCAGTACAAGACCGACGGCGTCGACCTGGAAGCCTCCTACCGCCGCGACGCGCGCCTGTTCGGCGTGCCCGGGCGGCTGCGCCTGCGCACCCTGGCGACCTGGGTCAACAGCCTGAGCACCGACGACGGGGTCAAGCGCATGGAGTACGTGGGCTCGCAGGGCTACGCGTTCGGCCTGGGCGTGCCGAAGTGGCGCGCGGTGTCCAGCATCGCCTTCGACAGCGATGCGTTCTCGGTCAACGCACGCGCGCGCTACCTGTCCGCGGGCGACTACGACCGCAACCAGAACATCGTCAACAACCGGATCGGCAGCTACGTGTACTACGACGTCGGCGGCGCCTACCGGCTGGGCGGCGAGGGCAGGGTGGAGCTGTATGCCAGCGCCAACAACGTCTTCAACAAGAAGGCGCCCATCGCCGCGACGTTCTCGCCCTATTACGACGTGATGGGGGCCTACTACACCGCCGGCGTGCGGGTGACGTTCTGAGCGGCGCGGCCGCCAACCGACAAGGAGCAGAAATGAATCATGCACTCCATGCGCTGCTGGCGGCGGCATTGGCCGTCGCCGGCAGTGCCGCCGCGGCGGTTCCGGTGCCGCCGGCGATCCATGCCGACGGCGTTCCGGCCATTCCCGCGGCGACCGCCGAGGCCAGCGCCCGCTACCTGGAATTCCGTCGCGCCGCCTTCCTGGGCTGGGACCCGCAGAACCGCTCGGCCCTGATCAAGACCCGCTTCGGCGGCACCGACCAGCTGCACAGCGTGCAGTCGCCGGGCGCCGCGCGCACCCAGCTCAGCTTCGAGGCCGAGCCGGTGCCCTTCGCCAGCCACGCCCCCGGCGACAGCGGTCACCTGGTGGTGCAGAAGGACATCGGCGGCAACGAGTTCTTCCAGCTGTACCTGCTGAAGGACGGTCGCCTGGAGCTGTTGACCGACGGTCGTTCGCGCAACTGGTTCGGCAGCTGGAGCCGTGACGGGCGCCTGCTCGGGTATGCCTCCTCGCGGCGCAACGGCGCGGACATGGACCTCTACGTGCTGGACCCGGCACGGCCGGGCAGCGACCGGATGGTCGCGCAGGTCAGCGGCGGCGGCTGGAACATTTCCGACTTCTCGCCCGACGGCGCGCATGCGCTGGCCATCAACCGGCTGTCGATCAACCACGCCGTGCTGGCCGAGGTCGACCTGCGCAGCGGCGCGATGAAGGTGCTGACCCCGGCGCGCGGGCGCGCGTCCTATGCCGATGCGCGCTATGCCCGCGACGGCCGGATCTGGGTGCTGTCCAACCGCGATTCGGATTTCGTCCGGCTGGGCAAGCTGGACCCGCGCAGCGGCGCGTTCACCGCGGTCAGCCGCGAACCGCGCTGGGACGTGACCGACTACGCGGTATCGGACGACGAGCAGGTACTGGTCTATGCGATCAACGACGGCGGCGTGTCGCGGCTGCGCGTGGGCGACGGCGCCGGGGCCAACCTGCGGCAGGTCGACGGCCTGCCCGACGGTGTCTTGGACTGGAGCATCGGCCAGCTGCTGCAGATCGCGCCATGGGGCGAGATCGGCCTGAGCCTGTCCTCGGCCAAGGTGCCCGGCGACGTCTATTCGATCGATGCGCGGACGCTGGCGGTCCGGCGCTGGACCCGGAGCGAGGCCGGTGGACTGGACCTGGAGCGGAACCGCGAGCCGGAGCGGGTGGAAGTCGCCAGTTTCGACGGCGAGAAGGTGTCCGGCTTCCTGTACCGCCCCGATCCCGCCCGCTTCCCGGGCAAGCGCCCGTTGATCATGGACATCCATGGCGGCCCGGAAGGGCAGAGCCGGCCCGGCTTCCTCGGTGCCGACAACTATCTGCTCAATGAGCTCGGCGTGGCTCTGTTCCTGCCCAACGTGCGCGGCTCCTCCGGCTACGGCACCCGCTTCCTGGACCTGGACAACGGCCCGTGGAAGCGCGAGGACTCGGTCAAGGACATCGGTGCGTTCATCGACGCGCTGGCGGCCGATCCGGCATTGGATGCGGCGCGGTTCGCGGTCTACGGCTTCAGCTACGGCGGCTACATGTGCTACGCCTCGGCGGTGCATTACAGCGACCGTCTGCGCGCGGCCAGCTGCGCCGTCGCCATTTCCGATTTCGTCACCTTCCTGGAAAACACCCAGGCGTACCGGCGCGACCTGCGGCGGGTGGAGTACGGCGACGAGCGCGATCCGGCCCAGCGTGCCCGGCTGGCGGAGATATCGCCCTTGCGCAATGTCGGGAAGATCCGCATTCCGCTGATGGTCGCCGCCGGCGGCAACGATCCGCGGGTACCGGCTTCCGAGGCCGAGCAGATCGTCAAGGCGCTGCGCGCGCAGGGCGGCGACGCCTGGCACGTGCTGGCGCGCAACGAGGGCCACGGCTTCCACAAGCGCGAGAACCGCGATTACATCTTCTGGGCCGGCATCGAGTTCTGGAAGAAGACGCTGCTCGCGCCGGCGCAGTAGGCGCCACGGCAGGCGTCGGCATCGGCCGGCGCCTGCGCCTCAGCGGTCGTCATGCAGCTGGCCGCCGGGCAGGAACACCCAGGTGCGGGTGACCTGCAGGATGTCGATGTCGTCGCTGGTGCGCGGCAGCGGCGGGAACGGCTGCGCCAGCTCCACCACCCGCAGCGCGGCCGCGTCCAGCAGTGGCGTGCCGCTGCTGCGCAGGATGCGGCTGCTTTCCACGCTGCCGTCGCGGCGCACGCCCACGGTGATCACCACCTGGCCGCCGAGACGGCGCTGGCGCGCTTCGTCCGGGTAGTTCAGGTTGCCCACGCGCTCGGCGCGGTCGACCCAGGCGCGCAGGTAGTTCGCGTATGCATACTCGCGGGTGCTGGCCGAGACGAACTTGCGGTTCGGGCGCTTGGCGTACTGCTCCGAGCGCAGGTGCACCTCGGCGGCCAGCCGTGCCATCTCCGCGTCGCGCTGTTCGCGCGCGGTCATCGGCGCGTCCGGCGCAGGGCGTTCGGGCAGCGGTTGCGGCTGCGCCTGGGCCACCACGTCCTCGCCGCGGGTGCTGCTGACCACGCGCGCCTGCGGCGGGGGCGCGGCGGCGGCCTGGCGTTGCGTCGGCACCGGCGCGATGCCGTCATCGGCGCGTGGCACGATGCCGGCCTGGCTGTCGCGCGGCCGTTGCGGCGTGTCGTGGTCGCCGCCGCCCTGCTGGTTGGCCTGGGCCAGGAAATCGGCCTGTTCCGGCGTCAGCGGCGTGCTGGTCTGGCTGAAGATCACGTCCAGCGTCGGTACCAGCGGCGCGTTGCCGCCGACCGCGAAGCCCACCCCCAGGATCAGCAGCCCGTGCACCAGCAGCGAGAGCGTCAGCGTGGCGCCCAGCCGTTGCTGCTCGGTGATGCGCGCCGGCGGCGGCAGGGCATCCACGGGTACGCTCATCGCCGCAGGCCGGCCTCGAGCGCGTCGAACAGCTGGCCGGCGATGTTCAGGCCGAACTGGGCGTCGAGCTCGCGGGCGCAGGTCGGGCTGGTGACGTTGACCTCGGTGAGGTAGTCGCCGATCACGTCCAGGCCGACGAAGCGCATGCCGCGCCGCTTCATCTCCGGGCCGACCTGGGCGGCGATCCAGCGGTCGCGCTCGCTCAGCGGGCGGCCTTCGCCGCGGCCGCCGGCGGCCAGGTTGCCGCGGAACTCGTCGCCCTGCGGGATCCGCGCCAGGCAGTAGTCGACCGGCTCGCCATCGATCAGCAGGATGCGCTTGTCGCCGGCGCTGATGTCGGGGATGAAGCGCTGCGCCAGCGCCAGCCGGCGGCCACCGTCGGTGAGCGTTTCCAGGATCACGTTGAGGTTGGGGTCGCCGGTGCCGCTGCGGAAGATCGAACGCCCGCCCATGCCGTCCAGCGGCTTGAGCACCACCTGGCCGTGCTCGAGGGCGAACGCCTTGAGCGCGGCGGCGCTGCGGCTGACCAGGGTCGGCGGGCAGCATTGCGGGAACAGCAGCGCGGCCAGCTTCTCGTTGTAGTCGCGCAGCCCCTGCGGGTCGTTGACCACGCAGGCGCCGGCGGCCTGGGCCACCGACAGCACCTGGGTGTCGTACAGGAACTCGCCGTCGAACGGCGGGTCCTTGCGCATCAGCACGATCTGGCCGGGGCCGAACGCGGTGCGGGTGTAGCTGCCCAGGGTGAACCAGCCGGCCGGGTCGTCGCGCACCTGCAGCGGCGCGGTCTCGGCCACCGCGGCGCCGCCCTCCAGCGCCAGCCCGCCGGGGCGCACGTAATGCAGGCGGTGGCCGCGCCGCTGGGCTTCCAGCAGCATGGCGAAGGTGGTGTCCTTGGCGATCTTGATTTGGGCGATGGGGTCCATCACCACGATGACGTCCAGCATGATCCACGGCCGTTCGGGTCAGGCGGCGATGGTAGCGCCCCGGCACGACGGGCGCCCAGCGCCACGCGCGGTCCGGAGCGTTGCGGGGCTGAATGGCCCCGCGCAGCGACTGCGATGGGGTTCACACTGCGGGCGGCGATGGCCCTGCGCTGACGGCGGCCCTTGACAGTTTGCGGCCGGGCTGGGATATAGACCGCTTTCGCAGCAGCTCCACGTTCAGATGGCGCGCTGCGCGCCCGGGGAAATCGCAATGGTTGAAAACATGGCTGCGGGTGGGGAACTCGCAGGGTTGAAGGTGATGGTCATCGACGATTCGAAGACCATCCGCCGTACCGCCGAGACACTGCTCAAGCGCGAGGGCTGCGAGGTCGTGACCGCGACCGACGGTTTCGAGGCATTGGCCAAGATCGCCGACCAGCAGCCGCAGATCATCTTCGTCGACATCATGATGCCGCGGCTGGACGGCTATCAGACCTGCGCGCTGATCAAGGGCAACCAGCTGTTCAAGTCCACGCCGGTGATCATGCTGTCCTCCAAGGACGGCCTGTTCGACAAGGCGCGCGGCCGCATCGTCGGCTCCGAGCAGTACCTGACCAAGCCTTTCACCCGCGAAGAACTGCTGGGCGCCATCCGTACATACGTCAACGCCTGACCAGGGGTAAGGCACATGGCTCGAATCCTGTTGATCGAGGACTCACCGACCGACCGGGCGGTGTTCACGCAATGGCTGGAGAAGGCCGGGCACGAAGTGCTCGCCACCGACAATGCCGAGGACGGCCTGCAGATGGCGCGCAGCCAGGCGCCGCAGCTGGTGCTGATGGACGTGGTGCTGCCCGGCATGAGCGGGTTCCAGGCCACCCGCGCGCTGTCGCGCGACGAGGCCACGCGCGGCATCCCGGTGCTGATCGTCAGCACCAAGAGCATGGAGACCGACATGGCCTGGGGCATGCGCCAGGGCGCGTCGGATTACGTGGTCAAGCCGCCGCGCGAGGACGACCTGATCGCGCGGATCAACAAACTGGTGGGTTGATGCGATCTCCCTTCGACATCCTCGAGGCCTATGAGCGGCGCAGCCTGGCGCACGCGGTGCAGTTGCCGGAACGGCATTTTTCCGCCGACGTGTGGCGTGGCGTGGGCTACCGCATCGGCAGCCGGCGCCTGGTGTCCGATTTCCGCGAGGTGGTCGAGATCGTGCCGATGCCGCCGGTGACCCCGGTGCCGGGCGCGCAGCCCTGGCTGCTGGGCGTGGGCAACCTGCGCGGCAACCTGTTCCCGGTGGTGGACCTGAAGTACTTCCTGGAGGGGCAGCGCACCGTCCAGCAGGAAGGCCACCGGGTGCTGATCATGCGCCAGACCGGCGGCGACGTCGCCATCAGCATCGACGAGCTCTACGGGCAGCGTAGTTTCGAGCTGTCCACCCGGGTGCCGGCCGGCGACATCGCCCAGGGCCGCTACGCCCATTTCGTCGAGCACGCCTTCAATGACGGCGACCACGACTGGGGGGTGTTCTCGCTTTCCCTGCTGTCGCGCACGCCTGAATTCCGGCAGGCCGCCGCCTGAGTGCGGGCCCGCCTTTCCGTATTGGATACCGAGGTCGAAACATGAGTACTGCTCCGGACGCCGCCAAGACCAGCAAGCTTGGCAACGTGAGTACCAATTTCTGGTTGGGCCTGCTGGTGCTGTCGATGATCGTGTTCGGCGCCAATACCGGCGTCGCGACCTGGCAGGGCAGCCGCCTGGCCGGCGCGGGCACCGGCGCGGCCGACCTGCAGGTGCTGTCGCAGCAGCTGGCCAACCAGGGCCGCGAGGCGGTGGCCGGCAACCGCGCGGCCTACGCCGCGTTCAAGGACACCCGCGCGCGGGTCGACCGCACCGTGGGTGAGCTGCAGGGCCGGTTCGGCCAGGAGGCCGGCGTGGCCACGCCGCTGCGGCAGCTGGTCGAGACCTGGCAGCCGCTGTCCAAGAACGCCGAGCAGATCGTGGCCAGCGAGCCCGCGGTGCTGGCGCTGGCCGGCAACGCCGACAGCTTCGTCGGCGCGGTGCCGCAGCTGCAGGCGCAGCTGAACGAAGTGGTGCGCGCGATGACCGCCGGTGGCGCCCAGTCCAGCCAGATCTACAACGGCCTGCAGCAGGTCGTGGTGGTCGGCTCGATGGCCCGCCGCGTCACCGAAATCCGCGCCGGCGGCCCTGGCGCCAGCGGCGCCGGCGACGCGCTGGCGCGCGACATGACCGTGTTCACCCAGGTGCTCGAAGGCCTGCGCAACGGCAGCGAGGAGCTGGGCATCGCCGCGGTGCGCAACCCCGCCGCGCAGGTGGCGCTGGAGCAGTCGGCCAGCCAGTGGACCAAGATGAAGAAGGACGCCGACGCGATCCTGGCCAGCTCGCGCAACCTGTTCGCCGCGCAGTCCTCGGCCGCGGCGCTGGCCAGCGGTTCGGACCGCATGCTGGACAACAGCCGCAAGCTGTTCGACGCGTTTTCCGCGTTCGGCTCCACCCGCGACACCCGCATCTTCCCGAACTTCTGGTGGAGCGTGGTGTTCGGCGCGCTGTCGGTGCTGTCGATCATCGGCTTCGTGTGGAGCACGGTGCGCAGCCGCTCGCGCGAGCAGGAACTGCGCTACCAGACCCAGGTGGAGTTCAACAGCCGCAACCAGCAGGCGATCATGCGCCTGCTGGACGAAATCAGCTCGCTGGGTGAAGGCGACCTGACGGTGAAGGCCTCGGTGACCGAGGACATGACCGGCGCCATCGCCGACGCGATCAACTACGCCGTGGACGAGCTGCGGCACCTGGTGACCACCATCAACGACATCTCCAGCAAGGTGGCGGTGTCGGCGCAGGAAACCCAGGCCACCGCCATGCAGCTGGCCGAGGCGGCCGGCCACCAGGCCGACGAGATCACCAGCGCCTCGGACCGCATCGGCGAAATCGCCTCGTCCATCGAACAGGTGTCGCGCAACTCCAGCGAGTCGGCCGAAGTGGCGCAGCGCTCGGTGGTCATCGCCACCGAGGGTGCCGGCGTGGTGCGCCAGACGATCCAGGGCATGGACCAGATCCGCGACCAGATCCAGGAAACCTCCAAGCGCATCAAGCGCCTGGGCGAGTCGTCGCAGGAGATCGGCTCGATCGTGGAACTGATCAACGACATTTCCGAGCAGACCAACATCCTGGCGTTGAACGCGGCCGTGCAGGCGGCGTCGGCCGGCGAGGCGGGCCGCGGTTTCGCGGTCGTGGCCGACGAAGTGCAGCGACTGGCGGAACGTACCTCCGGTGCGACCCGGCGCATCGAGGGCCTGGTGCAGGCCATTCAGGCCGACACCAACGAAGCGGTGACCTCGATGGAACAGACCACCGCCGAAGTCGTGTCGGGCGCGCGCCTGGCCGAGGACGCGGGTACCGCGCTGACCGAAATCGAACGCGTGTCCAACGCGCTCAACACCCTGATCAAGAACATCTCCATTGCCGCCCACCAGCAGGCCGCCGCCGCTACCGACATCACCCAGACCATGGGCGTGATCCGGCAGATCACCGGCCAGACCTCGCAGGGCGCCGGGCAGACCGCCGATTCGCTGGGCCAGCTCAACCAGCTGGCGGCGGACCTGCGGCGTTCGGTGGCCGACTTCAAGCTTCCGGCCTGAACCGGTTGAACGGGCGGGGATGGAAAGGAACCAGCAGATGAAGTGTCGTCATACCGCACAACAGGGCCGCCCGGACGGCAAGCGAACGATGCTGCACGGGAGAGTGCGATGAGTACCTTGCGCGATGCGATGAGCCACGCGGCGCTGGGCTGGGTCAAGCCGGAGCTGGACGAGACCCTGCGCCAGGCGCGCAGCGAGATCGAATACTTCGTCGAGGACCCGGCCGATGCCAGCCGCATGCGCTTCTGCGCCGGCTACCTGCACCAGGTGCAGGGCACGCTGCGGATGGTCGAGCTGTATGCCCCGGCGATGGTGGCCGAGGAGCTGGAGCTGCTGGCCGACGCCGTGCGCGAGGGCGCCGTGCCGGACCGCGACGAGGCCTGCGCCACCCTGATGCGCGGCACCGTGCTGCTGCCCGACTACCTGGAGCGCCTGCAGAACGGCCATCGCGACATCCCGATCGTGCTGTTGCCGCTGCTCAACGAGATCCGCGCCGCGCGTGCCGCCGAGGGCATCAACGAAGGCGTGCTGCTGGCGTTTGATCCGGAAGCGGGCAAGGCCAGCGAGGCCGAACTGGAACACGCGCGCGGCAGCCTGCAGGGGCGCAACCGCGAGCTGCTGGACACGGTCGGCAACGCGGTCAAGGAAGAACTGCTGCGGATCAAGGACGCACTGGACCTGCACGTGCGCACCGGCGGGGCGACCGCCGACCTGCAGACCCAGGTCAACGAGCTGGGCGCGGTGTCCGACACCCTGGGCGTGATGGGGCTGGGCGTGGCCCGCGGCGTGGTCGCGCAGCAGCGCGACGCGCTGCGCGAGGTGGTGGAAGGCAGCCGTCCCATCGACGACAACCTGCTGCTGGACATCGCCGGGGCGCTGCTCTACGTCGATGCCTCGCTGGACGACCAGGTCGCCTACCTTGGCGCCGCGCTGGAAGGCGACGAGGATCCGGCCGCGGTGGAGACCCGGCGCACGGTCGAAGTGCTGGCGCATGAAGCCATCGCCAATTTCGCCGCCGCGCGCGAGGCGTTCGTCGCCTTCATCGAGACCAACTGGGACCACGCGCGCCTGCAGGACGTGCCGCGCCTGCTCGACGAGGTGTCCGGCGCGCTGCGCATGCTCGACCTGCGGGTGCCGGCGGACTACATGAACGGCATCCGCCAGTACATCGGCGTGGAGCTGATCGGGCGCAAGCGCATCCCCGGCGGGCGCCAGCTGGACACGCTGGCCGACGCCATGGCCAGCCTCGAGTACTACCTGGAGGCGCTGCGCGAGCGGCGTCCCGGCCGCGAGGAGATCTTGGACATCACCCGCAGCAGCCTGGAGGCGCTGCGCTACTGGCCGGTACCCGCCGCGGGCCGGCAGGAGGACGCCGCCCCGGCGTTCGCCATCGATTTCCCGGAAGCGGCGGAGGCGGCGCCCGCTGCCGCCGCGCCGCCGCCGGTCGAGGTGCCGCAGGCACCCGTGCAGGCGCCCGCACCGGCGCCCGCAACCGCCGCCACGCCCCTGGTGTTCGGTGATGCCATCCATGCGCCGCCGCCGTCGACCGCGCCGGTCGCGGAACCGCCGCCGCTGCCGTCGTGGGACGCCGGCGACGGCTTCGGGGCGTTCGATCCGGTGGCCGCCGAAGGGCTGCCGGCTGCGGCCGAGGCGGATTTGAGCGTCGCGCCGCTGGATCTTTCTGCCGACACCGAGCTGGCGCTGGAGCCGTTCGCTGCCGATGACGCCAGCGACGCAGTTACCACGGATGCCGCTGCGCCGGGCGTCGCCGCTGGCGAGCTGGGCGATGCCGCCGCGTGGACGGCGGACGAGGCCATGCCGGATCCGTCCGCGGCGCCGCTGTCGTTCGACGCGTCGTCGTTCGGCTTCGCCGACGGCGACACCGCCGCACCCGCGCCGGCCGCCGGGGACGAAGCCGATACCGCCGCCGCTGCGGCCGGTGGAACGCCGGCCCCGGACCACGAGATCGCCGCATTCCTGGCCGAGCTGGACAAGGCCGCCGCGTCCTTCGATCCGCTCGCTGCCGAGGCCGCCGAGGCCGATGTGGCGTCGGCGCCGCTGCTGGACGCGCCGGTGGTGCCGCTCGCGGCCGATGCCGGCGAAGGCGTGGATGGCGGCTTCGACAACGACGCCGAGCAGATCGACCAGGACATCCGCGAGGTGTTCATCGAGGAGTTCGACGAAGAGCTGCAGAACCTGGGCCGGCTGCTGCCGGCGTGGCGCGCCGCGCCCGAGAGCATGGAGCGCCTGCGCCCGGTGCGGCGCGTGTTCCACACCCTCAAGGGCAGTGGCCGCCTGGTCGGCGCACGCACCCTGGGCGAGTTCAGCTGGAAGATCGAGAGCATGCTCAACCGCGTGCTCGATGGCAGCCGCCCGGTCAGCCCGGCGGTGGTTACCCTGGTCAGCCAGGCCTACGACGTGCTGCCGCAGTTCAACGCCGCCCTGCGCGGCAACGGTCGCATCCATGCCGACGTGGCCGGCATGCAGGACATCGCCGACCGCGTGGCCGCGGGCGAGGAAGCGTTCCATGTTCCCGGTGCGTCCGCCGCGCCGGCCACCGCCGCGGCCGCGCCGGCCGCCGCGGCCGCGGCCGGTACCCCGGCATCGGTGGACAGCGTGCTGCGCGAGATCCTCGAAGCCGAAGTGGGCCAGCACCTGGCCACCGTCCAGGCGTGGCTGGCGCAGTCGCAGTCGCAGCCGCAGCCGGTGAGCGAGCAGTTGCTGCGCGCCGTGCACACCATGAGCGGTGCCTTCGCCATGACCGAGGTGCCGGAGATCACCGCGGTCACCACGCCGGTCGAATCGTTCGTCAAGCGCTCGCTGGCCAATGCCGTGGTGCCCAGCGCCGCGGGCGTCGCCGCGCTGGGCGAGGCCGCCACCGCCGTGGCCACCACCATCACCGCGCTGCAGGCACCGTCGCCGCTGATCCCGTCGTTCGCGCCGCTGGCCGCGCGCCTGCGCGAACTGGCCGACGCCCTGCCCGAGGCGCAGTGGCCGCCGCAGGTGCACGAGGAGCTGGACGAGGAGGCCGATGCCATGCCGTCGGCGGCCACGGTGCCCGCCGCGTCCGCACCGGCGCCGCTGCCGGTGGAGCAGGAACTGGCCGGCATCGGCGATCTTTCCGCCTACTTCGACCCGGCGCTGCTGGAAGCGTCGTTCGCGGATGTCCCGCGCATGACGCCGCCGCCAGAGAGGATGCGTCCGTGCCCGCCCCGCGGCGGAGGAGACGGATGCGCTGCAGGTCTTCGAGTGGCTGGAGGACGATGCGGACACGGGCGACGTGGAGGCTGCGCTCGCCGCTGCGACCGACGCCGGGCTGGAAAGCGCCGGCGCGCTGCAGGACACGGTGGCTGACGTCGACGCCGGCGCTGCGCTGCCGCATGACGCCGGGCAGGCGCTCGCATCGGCCAGCGGCTTGGCGCAGGCGCAGGATGCGATGCCGGCCGACGCGGACATGCCGCGCCAGGCCGGGGAGCGCGATGCCATCGCGGCCGATGCTGGCATCCAGTTCGTGGACGCCGCACCGTCGGCGGTCGACGATACCGTGCCGCAGGGCGAAGCAGGCCACGACGACGCGCAGGCCGTGACCGATGCCGTGGCGACGACCGCGACCGATGAAGCCATGGGCGGCCTGCCGCCGTCGCTGGAGGTCGCGCCGCTGGCGCCGGCGTCCGGCCAGGACCAGGCCGCCACCGACGACGCGGCGCTGGATGCCCGGTTCGGGATCCAGGCGGGTACCGACGCCGATAGCAACGCCGAGGCCAGCGTTCACAGCGGCGCGGAAGCCGGCAGCGAAGCCGAAAGCGCAGTCCAGCTCCAGGCCGTCGCCGGCAACGAAGCGGAAGCCGACATTGAAGCAGAAGCCGAAGCTGAAGCCGGCATCGAAGCGGAAGTAGAGGCTGAAACCGAAGCCGAAACCGAAACCGAAACCGGCATCGAAGCCGGAGCCGACGTTGAAGCCGAAGCCGACGTTGAAGCCGGAGCCGACGTTGAAGCCGGAGCCGACGTTGAAGCCGAAGCCGAAGCGCGAGTTGAAGGCGAGCGCCACGACATCCACGACGCCGACGCCGAAGCCGAAGCCGAAGCCGACGCCGAAGCCGAAGCCGAAGCCGAAGCCGAAGCCGGGAGCGACGCCCGCGTCGAGCCCGCGTCGCCGACCCCGTCGCTGCATGAGGCCGAGGCGCCGGCTGTCGCCGCCGAAGCGGCTGCGTTCGATGCCGGCCCGCTCGATTTCGAAGATCTCGACCGCGAACTGGTCGATATCTTCGTCGAGGAAGGCAAGGACCTGCTCGACCATTGCGATCGTCTGATCAGCGAGCTGCGCTCGGCGCCGGAAGACCGCGAGCTGCTGGCCGGGCTGCAGCGCGACCTGCATACGCTCAAGGGCGGCGCGCGCATGGCCGGCATCAACGCCATCGGCGATCTCGGCCACGCCATCGAGTCGCTGCTGGAAGCGGTGGCGGCCAGCCGCACCGAGATCGGCCGTGGCGACGTGCAGCTGCTCGAACGGGGTTTCGACCGCCTGCACCAGTTGCTGATCCGTACCGGTGCGCACCGCGCGGTGCAGATGCCGGTCGACCTCATCGAGGCGTTCGAGCTGCGTACGGCCGGTGGTGGCGAAGCGCTGGAAGCGGCCGTGCCGGTGGACGCCGTGCCGCCGTCGCCGCAGGCCGCGGCAGCGACCACCGTCGAGGTGCTGGACGCAGCGGCCGAACCGGAATGGCAGGCGGCGGGCGCCGCCGCCGATCCGGCAGCGCCGTCGCCGGCCGATGCCGCAGGCGTTGTGGCGCCGGACAGCCAAGCCGTTGCCGGAATTGAAGCCGTCACCGGAGTCGACATCGAAGTCGGCGCCGACGCCGTTGCAGCGCCGGCGACCGCGGTCGAACCGCAGCCGGTGGCTGCCGCGGCCATCGCCAGCGAGCCGTTGTCGCCGCCGGTGGTCGAGGCCCAGGCCGTCGACGAGGAAGGCACGACCCGTACCCAGGAGCAGGTGCGCGTCCGCGCCGACCTGCTCGACCGCCTGGTCAACCATGCCGGTGAAGTCGCGATCTACCGCTCGCGCCTGGAACAGCAGCTGGGCGCGTTCCGCAGCGCCATGGCCGAGCTGGACCGCACCAACGCCCGTCTGCGCGACCAGCTGCGCCGCCTGGACCTGGAAACCGAGGCGCAGATCGTCGCCCGCTACCGCCGCGAGCAGGAGCAGGCCGACCAGGCATTCGATCCGCTGGAGCTGGACCGCTTCTCGACCCTGCAGCAGCTCAGCCGCGCCCTGAACGAATCGGCGGCCGACCTGGGCGGCCTGCAGGGCGTGCTCGACGACCTGTCGCGCAATTACGACGCCCTGCTGCAGCAGCAGTCGCGGGTCAGTTCCGAACTGCAGGACGGGCTGATGCGTGCGCGCATGGTGCCGTTCGACGGCCTGGTGCCGCGCCTGCGCCGCGTGGTACGCCAGGCCGCGCAGGAACTGGGCAAGCAGGTGCACCTGAACCTGGAAGGCACCCACGGCGAACTCGACCGCAACGTGCTCGATCGCATGGTCGCGCCGCTGGAGCACATGCTGCGCAACTCCGTGGCCCATGGCCTGGAGACGCCGGCGCAGCGCCTGGCCGCCGGCAAGCCGGAGGAGGGCGCGATCACCCTGCGCCTGCGCCGCGAAGGCTCGGAAATCGTGCTGGAAGTGGCCGACGACGGCGCCGGTCTCGATCGCGAGGCGATCCGCCGCCGCGGCGAGCAGCGCGGTTTGATCCAGCCGGGCGAACAGTTGGACGATGCGCGCCTGGACAACCTGATCTTCGCGTCCGGTTTCAGCACCAGCGAGCAGGTCAGCCAGCTCGCCGGCCGCGGCGTGGGCATGGACGTGGTGCGCAACGAAGTGCGCCAGCTCGGCGGCTCGGTGGACATCCACTCGGTGCGCGGCCAGGGCGTCACCTTCACCCTGCGCCTGCCGCAGACGCTGGCCGTCACCCAGGCGGTGTTCGTGCGCATCGGCGAGACCACCTTCGCGGTGCCGGTGGCATCGGTCAGCGGCATCGGCCGCATCGCCCGCGAGCGTTTCGAGTCCGGCCAGGGCGGTTACCACTACAACGGCGAGGACTTCGCGCTGCACGACCTGGGCACGCTGGTCGGGCAGGCCGCGGCCAAGGCCGAGGGCCAGCCGCAGATCCCGCTGCTGCTGGTGCGCGCCGGCGACCTGCGCGCCGCGGTGGCGATCGACCAGGTGCTGGGCAACCGCGAAATCGTGGTCAAGCCGGTCGGCCTGCAGATCGCCTCGGTACCGGGCATCTACGGCGCCACCATCACCGGCGAAGGCAACGTCGTGGTGATCCTGGACGTGGCGCCGCTGGTGCGCCGCCACCTTTCGCAGCCGCAGCAGCCGGTGGAAGTGGCGGCCGTTGGCCAGCAGCGGCATGTGCCGCTGGTGATGGTGGTGGACGACTCGCTGACCATGCGCAAGGTCACCGGCCGCGTGCTGGAACGCCACAACTTCGAAGTGGTGGCGGCGCGCGATGGCGTCGAGGCGCTGGAGCGGCTCGAGGAGCGGGTGCCCGACCTGATGCTGCTGGACATCGAAATGCCGCGCATGGACGGCTACGAGCTGGCCACCGCGATGCGCGCCGATCCGCGTTACAAGGAAGTGCCGATCGTGATGATCACCTCGCGCAGCGGCGACAAGCACCGCCAGCGCGCATTCGAGATCGGCGTGCAGCGTTATCTCGGCAAGCCGTACCAGGAGCTGGATCTGATGCGTAATGTCTATGACCTGCTGGGGATCGCCCGTGTCCGCGAGTGACCGTCCCAGCGCCCGGCCCGTGGCGCTGCTGGCGCGCCCCGGCGTCGCCCGCGAGCGCCTGCGCGAGGCGGTGCTCGCCGCCGGTGGCGCGCTGGTCCTGGAAGAAGACCCGGGCGCGTTGGACCCGGCCGTGTTGCAGGCACTGGGCCCGACGATGGTGCTGGTGGCGCTGGAACCGGCGCTGGAGGACGCGCTGGAACGGCTGGCCCCGGCCCTGGAAGGGCCGCAGCTGGAGCTGATGTTCGAGGAGGCCGAGCTGGCCGCGCGCCGCGAAGGCTGGGACGCACAGCGCTGGACGCGCCATCTCGCCGCCAAGCTGCACGGCCATGACCAGGTGCTGCCGCCCGGCCAGGAAGAGGACGCGTTGACCCTGCCGGAGCCGGGCATGCCCGAGCGCCCGGCCGAGCGCCATGCCGATGCGCCGCTGCAGTTCCATGTCGAGGAGGCCGCGCAGCACCTGGACGAGGTGCCGGTCGACACGCTCTATGCGCCGCCGCCAGCCGGTCACGACCGGCCCGAAGTGCTGAGCTTCGAGGAGTTGATGGCCATGGCGCCCGCCAGGGCCGAACCCGCCCCCGCGCCGGCCGTGCCGCCCGAACTGCCGCCACCGGCCGACGCCCAGGCGCCGCTCGCGGCCGGTGCGCCGTCGCTGCCGGGCAGTTTCCACAGCTGGTCGCTGCTCGACGACGACGCCTATGTCGCGCCCGCCGCGGCGCCCGCGTCGGCCGGCGAGGTGGCGCAGGCACCGGCCGACGCCGCCGACGCCATCGACACCGGTGGGTTCTCGCTGGTCGCACTGGAATCGGATGCGGAGGCCGCCGCCCAGGGCGCGGTGCTGCTGCTGGCCGGCATCGGCGGCCCGGATGCGGTGCGTCGCCTGCTGAGCGCGCTGCCTGAGGATTTCCCGCTGCCGGTGCTGGTGCAGATGCGCCTGGACGGCGGCCGCTATGCCAACCTGGTCAAGCAGATGTCGCGTGTTGCCGTGCTGCCGGTCGCCCTGGCCGAGGCCGGGCAGGCGCTGGAAGGCGGCAATGTCTACGTGCTGCAGGACGGTGTCGGGGTGGCGTCGCAGGCCGGCGGCCTGCGCTTCGCCGACGACACCGCGCCGGTGCTGCAGGCATTGGCGGTGGAACGTTCGGCGGTGGTCATGCTCAGCGGCGCCGATCCGTCGCTGGTGCCTGATGCGCTGGCGTTCGCCGAGCGCGGCGGCTGGGTGGCCGGACAGAGCGGCGATGGCTGCTATGACCCCGAAGCCGCCAGCCAGCTGGCCGTGGCCGGGCATCCGGCCGGGCCGCCGGAATACCTCGCTGGCGAGCTGGTCCAGCGCAGCTACGGCTGAGCCGCACACGAGCAAGGAACCGACCATGAGTTATGCAAGCAACGATGAAGTCCGTGGCGTCCTGATCCAGGCCGGCGCCGAGCGCGTGCTGCTGCCCAATGCCACCGTCGCCGAGATGATGTCGCGGGTGCCGGTGCAGCCCATCGAGGGCGCCCCCGACTGGCTGGCCGGCTATATCGCCTGGCAGGGCTGGGAAGTGCCGCTGCTGTCCTACGCCCGCTTCAACGGCGGCGACGAGCCGGTCTCCGGCAGCAACAAGGTGGTGGTGCTCAAGGCGCTGGGCGGCAACCCGGAAATGCCGTACTTCGCGCTGCTGACCCAGTCCTTCCCGCAGCTGATCGCGGTGCCGCGCGACGGCCTGCTCGCCGACGCCTCCGAGGAAAGCCTGCCGCAGGGCGTGCACATGCGCGTGCTGCTGGGCGAACAGAGCGCGCTGCTGCCGGACCTGG
Source organism: Stenotrophomonas acidaminiphila (assembly GCA_002951995.1). NCBI lineage: Bacteria > Pseudomonadati > Pseudomonadota > Gammaproteobacteria > Lysobacterales > Lysobacteraceae > Stenotrophomonas > Stenotrophomonas acidaminiphila. Next base: position 2,588,178 of record CP019797.1, on the reverse strand, counting down.
ACGCGATCGAAAGCGCGGTGGTCGCCGCACTGGCGGCGGTGGCCTGAAGCCACCCCATCGATGCGGGGCCTGCCCCCGCACGAGCATTGCCGGCAGGTCCGCGTGTGGGGCAAGCGCCACGATACCTACGTGGGCACGATCACCGGCAATACGCGCCAGGCTGCCATCTGCGCCATCGGTGCGGGGCCTGCCCCGCACGGGCATTGTCGATCCGGTCGCGTTGCAGGCGGGGCAGGCCGCGCATCCGCGGTGCGCCATGCAGTACACCGCCCACCGCCGTGCGCTCCTACAGGTCGCCCAGCCGCGCCTGCAGTGCGGCGATGGCGGCCAGCCCGCGGTCTCGGTGCGCAGGATGCGCGGCCCCAGCTGCAGCCCCTGGAAGCCGGCGTCGGCCAACTGCTGGCGGTCGCGTGGCGACCAGCCCCCTTCCGGGCCGATGGCGATCACCACCCCGCCGGCCGGCGCCGGCGGCAGCGCCGACAGCCGGTGTGCGCCCTGTGGATCCAGGGTCAGGCGCAGGCTCTGCGCCGGCAGCGCTGCCGCCGCCGTGGCCAGCGCCTGCGGCGCTGACAGCGCCGGGATGCGGGCGCGGCCGGACTGGCCGCAGGCCGAGCCGATCACGCTGCGCCAATGCGCGATGCGCTTCTCCGCGCGCGCGGCATCCAGCTTCACTTCGGTGCGCTCGGCGTTGACCGGGACGATCGCGGTCACGCCCAGCTCGGTCGCCTTCTGCAGGATCAGGTCCATCTTCTCGCCGCGGGCGATGCCCTGCAGCAGGGTGATCGCCAGCGGCGATTCGTTGTCCAGCGCCTGCGCGGCGTCGATCCGTACCTGTACCTCGCGCTTGCCCACCGCCAGCAGCGTTGCCGTGTAGTCGCTGCCGTCGCCGTTGAACAGCACGCAGGCATCGCCCTCGCGCAGGCGCATCACCCGCACCAGGTGGTTGGCGGCGTCCTCGGGCAGGGTCACGGTCTGCCCGGCGTGCAGCGGCAGTGCCACGGGGCAGCGGGTCAGGCGCATGCGCGGCTCCGGCAGGGCGGGGTCATCGTCGTGGCGGCGGGGTCTGCTAGCATTTCGGGCTCATGGAAACGTATCTGCCAGTGCGCATTCTAGCGATCCGCCCGTCCTCCGCCCGGAGCCCCGCATGAGCCGCCGGTTGCCGCTCATCCATCGCGTGCGCGGGAGGACATCGGTCCGTTCCACCAGGAACACCTGGACCTGGAGTTCTCCAACGGCGAACGCCGGCATTTCCAGCGGCTGGTCAGCCGCGGCCACGGCGCGGTGGTGGTGGTGCCGATGTTGGACGCGGACACCGTGCTGCTGGTGCGTGAATACGCCGCCGGCCTGCACCGCTACGAACTGGGGCTGGTGAAAGGGCGCATCGACGCCGGCGAAACCCCGCAGCAGGCGGCCGACCGCGAGCTCAAGGAAGAGGCCGGCTATGGTGCCCGCCGCATCGACGTACTGCGTACGCTGACCCTGGCGCCGACCTACATGAGCCACCAGTCGTGGCTGGTGCTGGCGCGCGATCTCTACCCCGAGCGCCTTGCCGGCGACGAACCCGAGGAGCTGGAAGTGGTGCCCTGGAAGCTGGCCGAGCTGGACGCGCTGATGCTGCGCGAGGATTTCTCCGAGGGGCGCTCGCTGGCGGCCCTGTTCATTGCCCGCGAATGGCTGGGGAAGGCGCCGTGAGCGTCCTCGATCCGTCGCTGCGCGAGGCCGTCATCGGCATCGCGCGGCAGGCCGGCGCGGCCATCATGCAGGTCTATGCCGATGGTTTCGACGTCGCCCACAAGGACGACCTGAGCCCGCTCACCAGCGCCGACCTGGCCGCGCACCACGTGATCGTGCACGGCCTGTCGCAGCTGACCCCGGACCTGCCGGTGCTATCGGAGGAATCGGCGCAGCTGCCGTGGGAGGCGCGCCGCCAGTGGCAGGACTACTGGCTGGTCGATCCACTGGACGGCACCCGCGAGTTCATCAAGCGCAACGGCGAGTTCAGCGTCAACATCGCGCTGATCCGCGAGGGCGTGCCGGTGTTCGGCGTGGTGCAGGCACCGGTCACCGACGTCGTCTGGCACGCCCTGCGCGGCGATGGCGCGTGGCGCCGCGAGGGGGGACGCGAGGACGCCATCCTCACCCGGCGGCCGCCGGCGCTGCCGCTGCGGGTGGCGGCCAGCCGCTCGCACCGCGATGCGCGCACCGGCGAACTGCTTGCGCGCATGGGCGAGATCGAACTGGTGGCGCAGGGCTCGTCGCTGAAGTTCTGCCGCATCGCCGAGGGCACGCTGGACGTGTACCCGCGGCTGGGGCCGACCAGCGAGTGGGACACCGCCGCCGGACAATGCGTGCTGGAAGCGGCCGGTGGCGTGCTGCTGGCCGCCGATACCGGCGAGCCGTTCCACTACAACCGCCGGCCGCGCCTGCTCAATGGCGACTTCATCGCATTGGGCGACCCGTCGCTGCCGTGGCGCGACTGGGTGGCCGCGCCGTGAGCGCCGGCGACCTGGGCGAGCCCGGTGACGTCGCCACCCTGCTGCGGATCATGGCGCGCCTGCGCGATCCGCAGGGCGGCTGCCCGTGGGACCTGCAGCAGGATTTCTCCAGCATCGCGCCGTACACGATCGAGGAGGCCTACGAGGTCGCCGACGCGATCGACCGCAACGACCTGGCCGGGCTCAAGGACGAACTGGGCGACCTGCTGCTGCAGGTGGTGTTCCATGCGCAGATGGCCAGCGAGCAGGGCGCGTTCGCCTTCGCCGACGTGGTCGCGGCGATCAGCACCAAGCTGCTGCGCCGGCATCCGCATGTGTTCGGCGATGCCCGGGCCGACGACGCCGGCCAGGTGGTGGAGAACTGGGAGCAGATCAAGCAGCGCGAGCGCGCCGACGCCGGCGATACCGACGACTCGGCGCTGGCCGGCATCGCCCGTGGCCTGCCCGAATGGCAGCGCGCGCTGAAACTGCAGAAACGCGCCGCGCGTACCGGCTTCGACTGGCCCGACGTTGCGCCGGTGCTGGACAAGCTGCGCGAGGAGGTCGACGAGGTGCAGGCCGAGTTCGAAAGCGCCGCGCATCCCGGCCGACACGCGCGGCTGGAGGACGAGATCGGCGACCTGCTGTTCGTCTGCGCCAACCTGGCCCGCCACGCGCGGGTGGATCCGGGCAGCGCGCTGCGCCGCGCCAACCTCAAGTTCGAGCGCCGCTTCCGTGCCATGGAGGCGCTGGCCGCCGCGCGCGGGCAGGTGATGTCCGCGCTGGACCTGGAGCAGCAGGAAGCGCTGTGGCAGGCGGTCAAGCGCGGGGAACAGGACGCGCCGTGATCAAGACCCTGGCGCTGTTCGCGGTGACCGCGCTGGCCGAGATCGTCGGTTGCTACCTGCCGTGGTTGTGGCTGCGCCAGCAGGGCAGCGCCTGGCTGTTGTTGCCGGCGGCGGCCAGCCTGGCGCTGTTCGCCTGGCTGCTGACCCTGCACCCCACCGCAAGCGGCCGTGTCTACGCCGCCTATGGTGGCGTCTACGTCTGTGTCGCACTGCTCTGGCTGTGGCGCGTGGATGGGATCGCGCCGACCCGGTGGGACCTGCTCGGCGCCGGGCTGTGCCTGCTCGGCATGGGCGTGATCATGACCGGTCCCGCGCCGGCGCGGCCTAGGTGTGTAAACCCAGCAGGTTGTTCAGTGGTATGCGGGAGATGGGTGGTTTGTAGCCAAGACTGGCGTGAGGGCGGTGCCAGTTGTAGTGGTGCAACCAGCCATGGAGGGCATCGGCGCGCTGCCCGGAGTTGTCATAGGCGCGGGCATAGGCCCATTCGCGCAGGCTGGTCTGCACCAGACGTTCGGCCTTGCCGTTGGTGCGGGGCGTATAGGGACGCGTGCGCAGGTGGCGCAGGCCGAGCCGACGGACCAGGCGCTGGAAGCGGCGCGACCTGTAGCAGGTGCCATTGTCGGTCAACACCCGCTCGAAGCACACGCCCAGGCTGCGGTAGTAGCGCACCGTACGGATCAGGGCCTTGCAGGCACTGGTCCCGCGCTCGTCCGGCTCGATGGAGGCGAAGGCCACGCGCGAGTGATCGTCGATGGCCAGGTGGACGTATTCCCAGCCGATGCCCCGGTGCCGGCGCGACCGGTCGCCGGTGACACGGTGGCCGGGGAGCCGATCCGCCCCAGCTTCTTGATATCCAGATGCAGCAGTTGGCCCGGTAGGGCGTATTCGTAGCGGTTGTGCGGCAGCGCCGGTTCCAGTTCGGCCAGCCGATGCAGGCCGGCGCGGCGCAGCACCCGGGCGATGGTGCTTGGCGCCACGGACAGGCGCTGGGCGATGTGGCGATAGGTCTGGCGTGAGCGGCGCTGCTCCAGCACCTGCGCCACGATCACCGGGGATAGGGCGTGGGGACTGGAATGCGGTCGGGAGCTGCGGTCCGTCAAACCACCCGGACCCTCCTCCCGGTAGCGCTTGAGCTACTTATAGGCCGTGCGTACGCTCACGCCGGCCGCGTGGGCGGCCTCTTCGATGCGCAGGCCCTGTACCAGGATGCGGTCCACAAGCAGGGCTCGACCGCGTGGGCTCAAACGGGCATGTTTATGCAGGTTCATCCGGGGCTCCTGGGGCTGGTTGGCTTCGTAACCCCCATCTTCCAGCGATGCCCCGGATGAACAACCTACTGAGAGATCACACCTAGGGCGCTATGCTGCGCGCATCGCCCGTCGAGGGATGCGTCATGGCCCGTTTCGGCAGCTTCCGCGAGTTCTACCCGTTCTACCTGAGCGAGCACCGCAACCGCACCTGCCGCCGGCTGCATGTGCTGGGCAGCGCCGCCGCCCTGCTGTGCCTGCTGGCGGCGCTGTTGAGCGGGCGCTGGCCGTGGGCACTGGCCGCCCTGGGCTGTGGTTACGGCTTCGCCTGGGCCGGGCATCTGTTCTTCGAGAAAAACCGCCCGGCCACATTCAGCCACCCGCTGTATTCGTTCGTCGGCGACTGGGTGATGTTCGCCGCGGTACTGCGCGGCCGGCTGCCGTTCTAGCCGGCGCCGGCTGGCTATACTCGGGCCGGCAACCCGACGAATCGAATTCACAAGGAGCGTACTGATGGGCGGCGGTTTTTTTCTCGCGGCGGTGATACTGGTGGGCGGTGCGATCGTGCTGTTCAAGACGGTGCGCATGGTGCCGCAGGGCTACGAATGGACGGTGGAGCGCTTCGGCCGCTACACCCACACCATGTCGCCGGGCCTGCACTTCCTGATCCCGGTGGTCTATGGCGTCGGCCGCAAGGTCAACATGATGGAGCAGGTGCTGGACGTGCCCAGCCAGGAAGTCATCACCAAGGACAACGCGGTGGTGCGGGTGGACGGCGTGGTGTTCTTCCAGGTGCTGGACGCGGCCAAGGCCGCCTATGAGGTCGCCAACCTGGAGGTGGCGATGATCGCGCTGGTGCAGACCAACATCCGCACCGTGATCGGCTCGATGGACCTGGACGAATCGCTGAGCCAGCGCGAGACCATCAACGCGCAGCTGCTGAGCGTGGTCGACCATGCCACCAATCCCTGGGGCATCAAGGTCAACCGCATTGAGATCCGCGACATCCAGCCACCGCGCGACCTGGTCGATTCGATGGCACGGCAGATGAAGGCCGAGCGCGAGAAGCGCGCGCAGATCCTGGAGGCCGAGGGCCTGCGCCAGGCCGAGATCCTGCGCGCCGACGGCGAGAAGCAGGCGGCGGTGCTGGAAGCCGAAGGCCGCAAGGAGGCCGCGTTCCGCGACGCCGAGGCGCGCGAGCGCCTGGCCGAGGCCGAAGCCAAGGCCACCGCGATGGTGTCCGAGGCCATCGCCCAGGGCGACGTGCAGGCGATCAACTACTTCGTCGCGCAGAAGTACGTGGAAGCCTTCCGCGAACTGGCCAGCTCGCCCAACCAGAAGCTGGTGCTGATGCCGATGGAGGCCAGCGGCGTGATCGGCTCCATCGCCGGTGTCGCCGAACTGGCCCGCGAGGCCTTCGCCCGGCAGGAAGAACGCAAGGCATCGCCGTCGCGCGGCAACCCGCCGCCGCTGGGGCGCTGAGCCATGCGCTGGGAGGTAGTGGGCTGGGCGGCGCTGGCGGTGCTGCTGTTCGCCGCCGAGGCGATGGCGCCGGGCGCATTCATGCTGTGGATGGGCTTCGCCGCCACCGCCGTGTTCCTCGCGGTGTGGGCGTTCGACGGGTTCAGCGTGCTGGCCCAGGTGGTGCTGTTCGTGGTGCTCAGCTTCGTCTCGATCCAGGTCTACCGCACCTGGTTCCGCCGCCGTGACCGGCCCAGCGACCAACCCTTGCTCAACCGTCGCGCCGAGCAGCTGATCGGCCGGGTGGTGGTGCTGGACCAGGCCATCGCCAACGGCGTCGGCCGGGCCCGGGTCGACGATGCGTTCTGGGTCGTGGCCGGCCCGGACCTGCCCGCCGGCAGCCGCGTGCGGGTGGTGGCGGTGGACGGCATGACGCTCAAGGTGCAGGACGCCTGAGGCAGGGCGGCGCGGGTTCCGCGCCGGCATGGGCGCGGCCCGGGCCATCTGGGATAATGGCCGCTTTCCTCGCATGGAACGGCCATGACCCTGAAGACTCTCCTCAACGAAACCCACCGCTCGCTCGGCGCCAAGATGGTCGATTTCGGCGGTTGGGACATGCCGATCCATTACGGTTCGCAGATCGACGAGCACCATCTGGTGCGCCGCGCTGCGGGCATGTTCGACGTCAGCCACATGACCGTGGTCGACCTGAAGGGCGCGCGCACCCGCGAGTTCCTGCGCCAGCTGCTGGCCAATTCGATCGACAAGCTCAAGGTCACCGGCAAGGCGCTGTATTCGTGCATGCTCAATGCGCAGGGCGGGGTGATCGACGACCTGATCGTCTACTTCCTGGCCGACGATTTCTTCCGCATGGTGGTCAACGCCTCCACCCGCGAGAAGGACCTGGCCTGGATCCGCCAGCATGCCGCGGCGTTCGACGTGGAAGTGGTCGAGCGCGAGGACCTGGCGATCGTCGCGGTGCAGGGGCCGCAGGCGCGCGCGCTGGTCGCCGGCCTGGTCGCCGAGGGCGACCGTGCCGCGCTGGACAAGCTCGGCCGCTTCGCCGCGCTGGACGTCGCTTCCGTCGATGGCGTGCCGCTGTTCGTGGCACGCACCGGTTACACCGGCGAGGACGGTTATGAGGTGCTGCTGCCGCAGGCGGCGGTGGTCGGCTTCTGGAACGCGCTGCTGGCCGCGGGCGTCAAGCCGGCGGGCCTTGGCGCGCGCGACACGCTGCGCCTGGAAGCCGGCATGAACCTCTACGGCCAGGACATGGACGAGAGCGTCACCCCTTACGAAGCCGCGCTGGCCTGGACCGTCGCCCTCGACGAGGGCCGTGCGTTCATCGGCCGCGACGTGCTGGAAGCGCAGAAGGCCTCCGGCAACGCACGGCAGATGATCGGCCTGGTGATGGACGACAAGGGCGTGCTCCGCCACGGGCAGAAGGTGCTCACCGCCAACGGCGAGGGCGAGATCCTGTCCGGCACGTTCTCGCCGACGCTGGGCAAGGCGATCGCCTTCGCCCGGGTGCCGGCCGGCGAGCCCGGCGAGGTGCGCGTGGACATCCGCGGCAAGGAAGTGCCGGTGCGCGTGGTCAAGTTCCCGTTCGTGCGCGACGGCCAGCCGCAGCCCGGCATCAACGCCTGACAATCCCGCGGCCGCGCGGGGCACCGCCCCGCGCCGTCCGTTAAACTACGCATCCACCCCGTCCACCGTTTCTTCGGAGCAGTTCCATGAGCGAGATCCCCGGCGACCTCAAATTCCTCAAATCCCACGAATGGGCCCGCGTCGAAGGCAATGGCCGCGTCACCGTCGGCATTTCCGACCACGCGCAGGGCCTGCTGGGCGACCTGGTCTACGTCGAACTGCCCGCCGTGGGCGACACGGTGCAGGCCGGCAACGCCGCCGCCGTGGTCGAGTCGGTCAAGGCCGCCTCCGACGTGTACAGCCCGGTGTCCGGCACCGTGGTCGAAGTCAACGAGGCCCTGGCCGACAAGCCGGAAACCATCAACGAGGACGCCTACGGCGAAGGCTGGCTGTTCGTCGTGGAGATGTCCGAGCCGGAGCAGGTGAACGAGCTGCTGGGGCCGGACGACTACGCCGAGCTGCTGGAAAACGACGACCACTGATCCGGTTGCTTCGCGCCCACCGGAACGGCCGCCTCGTGCGGCCGTTTCTTTTTTCATCGCCGCGCGTCGCTGGCAGCGTGTCGCTGGCCGGCATGCCGTCGATGCACGCGCACGGTCGGCGCCGCGACGGCGGCGTCCATCCCCTGGTTCGGTGATGTGCGGTTGTCGCCCGCGCGCGTCGACGCGCGATGCCCGGGCGCCCGGCGAAGCGACAACCGGTGGCGACCATCGTGATCGGCGCGGACGCCCGCGATGGCTCCGGCAGGCGCCGATTGTTTGCGCAAAACCTTCCCCGCGATGCGCGCGGGCACGCTCGCGGCGCAACCAAACCAGGTCGCGCCGCCATTTTTTTTTCACACGCCCGGAACCGCGGTCGCGGCGTCGGCGTTTGTGCGCCCGCCGCCGCGGTGCGTGCGCGCCGCGAACGGATAGTGCTTTTTTTACGGTGTTTTTCGCATGCGCCGACATGGCGTGCGCAGTGCATGCGGCGGCGTCGCCGGATGTGCGGGCGGCAATGGCGGGCGTTGCCGGCACGGTTGGTGTGAAGCTTTCCGGAAAAAGTTGCGCGCGGGTAGTTGACAGTAAAAAAAACCGTGATTAGGTTTCGCCCAGCAGACCTTTGCTGCGGAAGCGAGTGAGCCGGATCAACATTCAGATGCGAAGCACAACCTGGACGTCCGCCACGATTGCACGGATGGTGGAGCAGGAGTCGCTTCCTTCCGCGAAACACCCCCGAACAAGACATGGCACCCGTGGCGGGAATCGTTGCGGGTGTTTCTGTATCCGTCACGATGCCGCTGACGCATCGTCGGTCCTCCGCGATACACCGCGGATTTGCTTCAACTGGGCATTTCAATTCCATAGATCACTGACGAGGAGCCATCCAATGGCCACGAAGAAAGCTGCGAAGAAGCCGGCCGCCAAGAAGGCGGTGAAGAAGGTCGCGAAGAAAGCTGCTGCCAAGAAGGCAGTGAAGAAGGTCGCAAAGAAGGCCACCGCCAAGAAGGCAGTGAAGAAGGTTGCCAAGAAGGCGACCGCCAAGAAGGCAGTGAAGAAGGTCGCCAAGAAGGCCACCGCCAAGAAGGCGGTGAAGAAGGCGGCGAAGAAGGTTGCCAAGAAGGCCACCGCCAAGAAGGCGGTGAAGAAGGTCGCCAAGAAGGCCACCGCCAAGAAGGCGGTGAAGAAGGTTGCCAAGAAGGCTACGGCCAAGAAGGCGACCGCCAAGAAGGCGGTGAAGAAGGTCGCGAAGAAGGCTGCTGCCAAGAAGCCGGCCGCCAAGAAGGTTGCTGCCAAGAAGAAGCCGGCTGCCCGCAAGAAGAAGGCGGCTCCGGTCGCGCTTCCGGCCACCCCGGCGCCGCTGATCTGATCCAGCGCTGAAGCTGTACCTGGAACTCCTTCCCCGACTGCCCAGCGGGGAGGGAGTTTTTTTATGCGCGCGCATCACCCGGGCGCGGCCGGGGTGACGCCTGGTACCGGAGACGACAGGCACCGCCGCGGACACCTGCCGGCGAACGGCCGCGCGGTCGCGCGGTGACGCGATGCATCGCCTGCCGCCCGCGCCGCTCCATCGGCGCTGGCGGCAGGCGCAGGTGCGCCGACGCCGGGTGCGGCCCGGGCGTGGGGCCGGGCGCGGGCACCGTGCCGGAGACGCAGCAACGATAAAGGCGGCCGAAGCCGCCTTGTCGGTGCGTCCCCCGGGCGCCGGGTCAGCGCGGAGACGCGGTGGCCCGGTCGGAGGCGACGCCCTTCCTGCCACGCGGCGGATTGGCCGGGGTCTCGTCCGCCATCAGGTTGTCGCTGCCGAAGTCGGTGTCCACGTCCAGCCAGCGCTGCGTCGGCAGGCCGAGGGCACGGTCGAGGATGGTCGGCATCAGCCCGCTGGGCACGCTGCTCTCGCCATTCCACATCACCGCGATGCCGAGATCGCGCTCGGGCAGCAGCGCGACCAGGCCGCGGTAGCCCTGCACCGCGCCGGCGTGGAACACCACCGTATGGCCGGCGTAGTCGAACACGCGCCACCCCAGTGCATAGCCGGCCGAGTCCAGCCGCTGGCGGCGCCAGCCCGAACGCATCTCGCCCGGCGTGTTGACCAGCGGTGCGTGCAGGGTCGCCAGCAGCGGTGCCGGCAGCACGTCGGGGCGATGCCCGGTGTGCGCCAGCAGCCACTGCGCCATGTCGCTGGCGCTGGCGTTGACCCCGGCGGCCGGGGCGACCCGGTAGTAAGTGGGCTTGGGCGACAGCGAAACCCAGCCGTTGCGGCTGCGCACGTGCGGGCGCGCCCAGCGCGGACTGGCCTGGATGCCGGCCAGGCCGAGGCTGGCATCGTTCATGCCCAGCGGCTTGAAGATGCGGCGCTCGACCGCCTGCTCGTAGAAGCTGCCAGAGGCCGCATAGACCACGTCGCCGATCAGGCTGAAGGCGACGTTCTGGTAGGCGTAGCATTCGCCGGGCTCGCACTTGAGCGGCGCGCTGGCGAGCTTGCGGGTCAGCGTGTAGTAGTCGGCGTTGGCCTCGATGTCGCGGTCGTACGCGTTGTACGGCAGGCCGACGCGGTGGCTGAGCACGTCGGCCACGGTCAGCCGGCCGGTGGCCTCGGGCGTGGCCAGCTGGAAGCCGGGCACGTAGTCGGTGACCTTGCTGTCCCAGCGCAGGGTGCCGTCGTTGACCAGCAGCCCGGCCATGGTGCCGGCGAAGGCCTTGGACAGCGATGCCAGGCGGAACACGGTGTGCGCATCCACCGGCTGCGGATTGCCGATGTCGGTGACGCCGAAGCCGCGGGTGGACAGCACGCGGCCGTTGTGCACGATCGCCATCGCGATGCCGGGCACGCGGTTGCCGTAGGTGAGTTGTTCGGCCATCGATTCGATGGCGGCGACATTGAAGCCCTCGGGCAGGGCCTGCACCTGGTCCGGGCGCAGCGCCACCCGGTAGGGCATCGGCTGCGTCGGCGACTGCATCGGCGCGTTCTCGAGGTTCACCGGCAGCGGCGGGGCCGATGCAGGCAGCGGCTGCGGCGCGGTGGGCGTCTGGGCGGTGGTCGACAGTGCGAAGGGCATCAACACACCGAGCAATCCCGATGCCACCGGACGGAAACGCCGGCGTCTGCTGTTCTCTTTCATCGTGATCGATGCCTGCTAGCTAAGGCTGTCGCCGATTCTAGCGCCGCTTTTCTGGATTGCACAAACGGGGAGAAGATGAATAGGCATCATCTTGATATTGCTCGGTTTTGCAGTCCGACCACGGCTCAGCGCGGCGCGGCGGCCTGCGGATCGAGGATCAACGCCGCCGCACGCTCGGCCATCATGATCACCGGCGCGTTGGTGTTGCCGCTGACCAGCGTGGGCATCGCCGAGGCGTCGATCACGCGCAGTCCGTCCACGCCGCGCAGCCGCAGTTGCGGGTCGAGCACCGCCGCGTCGTCGCTGCCCATGCGGCAGGTGCCGACCGGGTGGTAGATGGTCTCGGCCTTGGCGCGGACGAACGCCTCCAGGCCGGCGTCGTCCAGGTCCTCGCGGGCGGGGAAGATCGGCGCGCGCCGCCAGCGGTCGAACGCGGGCTGGCGCAGCAGGTCGCGGCTCAGGCGTGCGGCCTCGATCATCATCTTCAGGTCGAAGCCGTCGTCGTCGCCCAGGTAGTTGGCATGGATCCGTGGCGCAAGCGACGGGTCTGCGCCAGCCAGCGCGATGCGGCCGCGGCTGCGCGGGTGCAGGTAGCAGGCGTGCAGGGTGTAGCCATCGCCGGGCAGGCGGTGGCGGCCATGGTCGTCGAGCATCGCCGGCACGAAATGGAACTGGATGTCGGCACGCTCGTCGGCGGCGAAGCGCGAGCGCACGAAGCCGCCGGCTTCGGCGATGTTGCTGCTGCCGGCGCCGCGGTGGCCGCGCAGGAACCAGTCGAACGCGATCTTCAGCTCGCTGGCGCGGTCGTAGCTGACACCGGGAACGGTGCGGTACAGGGTGCAGATATCCAGATGGTCCTGCAGGTTGGCACCCACCTGCGGCTGGTCGAGCCGCACCGCGATGCCGTGGGCGCGCAGGGCATCGGCCGGACCGATGCCGGAGAGCATCAGCAGCTGCGGCGAGTTGACCGCGCCGGCGCTGAGCAGCACCTCGCGCCGTGCGTGCAGGTGCTGCCGCTGCCGGCCCTGGCGCAGCACGATGCCGTGCGCGCGGCCGGCGTCGACCTGGATGCGCTCGACCTGTGCGCCGGTGAGCACGTGCAGGTTGCGGCGCTGTCGTACCGGCGCCAGATAGGCGGCGGCCGACGAGCAGCGCGCGCCTTGCTTCTGCGTCACCTGGTACAGGCCCACGCCGACCTGGGTGGGCCCGTTGAAGTCAGCATTGTGCGGATGGCCGGCCTGCACGCCGGCGTCGACGAAGGCATGGCTGAGCGGGTTGACGTAAAGCAGGTCGGAAACATGCAACGGGCCGGCGTCGCCGTGCAGCGCGTCGCCACCACGGCTGTTGCATTCGGCTTGGCGGAACCACGGCAGCACGCCGGCCCAGTCCCAGCCGCTGGCACCGGCCGCGGCCCAGCGGTCGTAGTCGCCGGCGACGCCGCGCACGTAGCACATCGCGTTGATCGAGCTCGACCCACCCAGCACCTTGCCGCGCGGCCACCACAGCCGCCGTCCCTGCAACTGAGGTTCCGGTTCGGTGTGGTAGCTCCAGTTGAGGCGGCGGTTGTCGACCAGCCGGGCCAGCCCGGCGGGCATGTGGATGAACGGGTGGCGGTCGCGCGGGCCGGCCTCGACCAGCAGTACCTGCAGCTGCGGATCGGCACTGAGCCGGTTGGCCAGCACGCAGCCGGCCGAACCGGCACCGATGATGATGTAGTCGAATTCCCGCATCGCGCTTCCCCCTGGCGTATCGCCAGCATAGCCGGGAAGAACGCCCGCACTGGCGATGTTGCAGTGCATCGGATACCGTGCGCGCTTTGTGGCGACAGGTGCAGGCCGATGCGGTCCGGTCAGGGCAGGGTACATGCGGGGGAGCGGCTGGCGGTTGCGCTGTCCTTCGCCTATTTCTTTTGCGTGCTGGCCGCGTACTACGTGATCCGTCCGCTGCGCGAGCAGCTGGCCGCCGCGGTCGGCTCGACCCAGCTGCCCTGGTTCTACGGCGCCACCTTCATCGGCACCCTGCTGCTGTCGCCGCTGTTCGCCGCGCTGGTGACGCGCTGGCCGCGGCGGGTGGTGATGCCGGTGGTGCAAGTGTTCTTCATCGCCTGCCTGCTCGGGTTCGTGCCGTTGTTCGCGTGGCCGGAGCTGCTCGGGCCGAAGACGCTGGGGGTGACGTTCTTCGTCTGGGTGAGCGTGTTCAACCTGTTCGTGGTGTCGGTGTTCTGGAGCTTCATGTCCGACATCTGGGACAGCGCGCAGGCGCGGCGGTTGTTCCCGGTCATTGCCGTGGCCGGCACGGTGGGCGCGGTCGCCGGGCCGATGCTGACCCGTTCGCTGGTGGGCGTGATCGGCGTGGCGCCGCTGCTGGTGGTCTCGGCGGCACTGCTGTGCCTGGCGCTGGGGTGCGTCGTGGCCCTGGGGCGCTGGGCGCGGCGGCATGGCGCGCGCCGCCACGAACCCGGCCACGAGGCCGCGGTCGGCGGTGGCATGTTCGACGGCCTCAAGCAGGTGTTCGCCGATCCGTTCATCCGCAACATGTCGATCCTGCTGCTGCTGGCCGACGGCATCGGCACGGTGAACTATGCGCTGGTGACCGACTACTCCGGGGTCACGTTCGCCGACGCGGTGGCGCGCACCCGCTTTGCCGCCAACATCGACCTGGCCGGCAACGTGCTGACCGCCATCACCCAGCTCACCCTCACCCGCTGGCTGCTGCCGCGCAAGGGGCCGGGCATCGTCATCATGATCTGGGCGCTGGTCAGCGTCGGCGCGCTGTCGCTGGTGCTGTTCGCGCGCGACCCGCACGCGCCGCTGCTGATGGGCATGCCGGCGGTGGCGATCGCACTGATCGTCAGTCGCGGCCTGGCCTACGGCATGGCCGAGCCGGCGCGGCACAGCCTGTACACCCGGGTGCCGCGCAGCGTGCGCTACAAGGGCCAGAATGCGGTGGACACGGCGGTATGGCGGTTCGGCGACATGTCCATCGCGCTGGGCATGAACTGGTTGCGCGTGCTGGGCATGGGCACTGCCGGCTTCGCCGGCGTCAGCGCGGCCGCGGCCGTGATCGCGGCGGGCATCGGCTGGCGGCTGTCGCGTCGCCCCGAGGGCGTGCCGGCGCCGGAGGCGCCGCCCGCCCGCTGATGGCTTTGCCGGGCGCGCGCCGGCCCATGGCGCGTCCCAGGCCAGCGCCAGCGGCGCGGCATGCAGCGCCGCGCCCAGCGCGGACACCACGCTCAGCAGCGGCGCGTACCAGCCATGCAGGTGCCGCGATGCCGACCGCTCCAGCATGCGCCACGTCCAGAACAACGGCACAAGTCCCTGCAGCGCCGGTCCAAGCGGCGTGGCGCGCGGTTCGCGGCCGAAGACCAGTGCCAGCGCGCGCTTACCGGCGAAGACGTGGACCTGACGCGGATCGGGGATCTGCATGACCGTGCGCTTGGCCAGGCCGTTGCGGGCGAGGTCGCGATTCCGGGCGAACCGCTTCCACCAGGCCAGGTCGGAGGCCGCAGAGCGCAGGCCGTGCACGCCGTCCGGGCGCACGGCCCGTTCGGCGGCGTTCGTGGCCTAGCCGTTTGCGCGGCGCGGCGACACCCACATCGCGATGCGGGCGGTGAACACCTCGGTGCCCGCCGCATCGCTGATGCCGACCCGCACCGGCAGTTCGTACCCGGTGGGGGCGCTGGCGATGGGGCGTTCCGGCACCGCCACCGCCTTCAGCGGGCCGCGCGCCTTGGCCAAGTAGCGCACCTCCATGCCCCTGGGAATCCAGCGCATGTCGGCCGGCAGCGAGGCATCGGTCATCAGGCCGGCGGTCAGCTCGGCCAGATTGCACAGCGCGATCGCATGCACGGTGCCGATGTGGTTGCGCACTTTGCGGCGGTCGGCCAGGGTGCCTTCGCAGCGGCCGTCCGCGAGCAGGGTGATGCGCGGGGAAATACTGGCGAAATACGGCGCCTTGAAGCACACCGCGCGGGTGAACAGCCAGCGTCCGCCCGGCCAGCGCGACAGGCGCCGGTACAGCGTCAGCAATGGGGGGCTCATCGTCGCCTCCTGGACAGGGAAACGGCGGGCAGGTGCCCGCCGTCTTCCGGTTGCGTCGGATGGCCTGGTTCAGGCCACCTGCTGCGGCTGCCGGCCGTGGTGGTCGTAATACGACGCGGCACGCAGCTCATGCGGATCGAAGTCGTCCACGGTGATGGTATCCAGGGTGATCGCGCGCAGTTCCTCCAGCAGGGTGCGCTCGTCCTGGGTGATGACCCCTTCGGCCACCGCCTCGTCCAGCTGTGCGGGGAAGGTCAACGCCTCGATGCCCTTGGTCTTGAGCGCCTTGAGGAACTTGCGCTCCACCGGCTCGGCCATGACCGCCTTGGTCAGGTAGCTGGCGATGCGGCCACCGGGGTTGTTCTCGCACGGGGTCAGGAACACGCCCTTGGCCAGCCGGTCGCGGGCTTCGTTGGGCGACATCAGGGCGGCGGCCACGCGCCGGCTCAGGCGATCGCCGGGAGCTTCGGCGCGGCGGCCGAACGGGAAGATCAGCGCCCACATCAGCCAGCCGATCGGGCGGATCGGGAAGTTGCGCAGCGCCGCCGACAGTGCCTCCTCGATGCGGTGCACGCTGTCATGGAACGCCCACGCCAGCAGCGGCTGGTCGGCCGTCGGCGCGCCTTCGTCGTGGTAGCGCTTGAGCATCGCGCTGGTCATGTAGATGTGGCTGAGCACGTCGCCCAGGCGGCCGGACAGCGATTCCTTGAACTTGAGCTTGCCGCCCAGGGTCATCATCGAGATGTCGGCCATCAGCGCCAGGTTGGCGGAGTAGCGGTCCAGCTTGCGGAAGTAGCGGCGGGTGTAGGCGTCGCCCGGGGCGGCACCGAAGCGCGCGCCGGTCAGCCCGAACCAGAACGAACGCACCGCGTTGGAGATGCCGAAGCGCACATGGCCGAACAGCGCCTGGTCGAACTCGCGCAGGCCGGCCTTGCGGTCCTCGTCCTGGGCGGCCTTCATTTCCTTGAGCACCCACGGATGGCACAGGATCGCGCCCTGGCCGAAGATCAGCAGGCTGCGGGTCATGATGTTGGCGCCTTCCACGGTGATCGCGATGGGCGCGGCCTGCCAGCTGCGGCCGGCGAAATTGCGCGGGCCGAGGATGATGCCCTTGCCGCCGATGACGTCCATCATGTCGCTGATGCACTCGCGGCTCATGTTGGTGCAGTGGTACTTGGCGATGGCCGACGGCACCGACGGCACGTCGCCGCGGTCCACCGCCGCCGCCGTGGCCTGCGACAGCGCGCTGATCTTGTACGCCTTGCCGCCGATGCGGGCCAGCGCTTCCTCCACGCCCTCGAAGCGGCCGACCGACAGGCCGAACTGCTTGCGGATGCGGGCGTACGCGCCGGTGATGACCGCGCCGGCCTTGGCACCGCCCGAGGCGGTGGATGGCAGGGTGATGGAGCGGCCGACGGCCAGGCACTCGTTGAGCATGTTCCAGCCCAGGCCGCGCTTGTCCGGGCCGCCGATGATCTGGCTGAGCGGGATGAACACGTCCTTGCCGCGGATCGGGCCGTTCTGGAACGGCGAGTTCAGCGGGAAGTGGCGGCGGCCGACTTCCACGCCCGGGGTTTCGCGCGGCAGCAGCGCCAGGGTGATGCCGATGTCCTTGGTGTCGCCGAGCAGGCCGTCGGGGTCGTACATGCGGAACGCCAGGCCGATCAGCGTGGCCACCGGCGCCAGGGTGATGTAGCGCTTGTCGAAGGTCAGCTTCAGGCCGAGGACTTCCTCGCCGTTCCAGGTGCCCCTGCAGACGATGCCGAAATCGGGGATGGAGGTGGCATCCGAGCCGGCGAACGGGCCGGTCAGGCCGAAGCATGGCACCTCGATGCCCGCCGCCAGGCGCGGCAGGTAGTAGTCCTTCTGTTCCTGGGTGCCGTAATGGTTGAGCAGTTCACCCGGGCCCAGCGAGTTGGGCACGCCGACGGTGGAACTGACCACGCTGGAGATCGACGCCAGCTTCTGGATCACCTTGTGGTGGGCCAGCGCGGAGAAGCCCAGGCCGCCGTACTGCTTGGGGATGATCATGCCGAAGAACTTGTTCTTCTTGATGAAATCCCACAGTTCCGGCGGCAGGTCGGCGTGGACATGGGTGATTTCCCAGTCGTTGACCATCCGGCACAGTTCCTCGACCGGGCCGTCCAGGAATGCCTGCTCTTCGGCGGTGAGCTGCGGCTTGGGATAGTCCAGCAGCTTCTGCCAGTCCGGATCGCCAGTGAACAGCTCGCCCTCGAAACCGACCGAGCCGGTCTCCAGCGCGATGCGCTCGGTCTTGGACAGCGGCGGCAGCACCTTGCGGAACACCCCCATGAACGGCGAGGTGATCAGCGGCTTGCGCAGGAACGGCAGCAGCACCAGCGCGCTGACCACGGCCAGGATCGCCGCGGCGACGATGACCGCAGTCGGGTTGATGCCCGCGAACCAGCAGATGCCCAGCAGTACGGCGCCGATCACCGTCCAGGTGACCAGCCGCATGCGGTGATAGGCGACGAAGGCGGCTGCCAGCAGCAGCGCCAGGAAGGGAACGACAGTACTCATTGACTTGCTCCGGTAACGTGCTCGGTTCGGGCGGACGCGGCGGCGGAAGCCGGGGGCAGTGCGTCCAGGTAATTCAACACGGCGGCGGTAAACGCGTCGTTGTCATCGCCTGCCACCATATGCGTGGCGTCGGCCAGATGCACGTGTTGCGCGTGCGGCACCAGCGCCAGGAATTCGGCCACCGTCTGCGGGGTGACCAGGTCGCTGCGGCCACCGCTGACCAGCAGCAGCGGGCATTCGACGCGGCGCGCGGCTTCGGCGATGGCATCCTGGTGCTGTTCGCTGTCGCGCGCCAGTTCCTCCACCAGCCTCGGATCCCAGTGCCAGCTCCAACGGCCGCTGCCGGTGGGGCGCAGCAAGCCGCGCAGGGCATCGTCGCTCTTGCGCGGGCGATGCGGCATATAGGCGGCGATGCTGTCGGCGGCCGCTTCCAGCGAGGCGAAGCCATCCGGGTGCGCGCTCATGAAGGCGAGGATGCGCTCGACCCCGCGGGTTTCCCAGCGCGGGGTGATGTCCACCAGCACCATCGCCGCGAACAGCCCCGGCCAGCGCGCCTCGGCCATCAGCCCAAACAGCCCGCCCATCGACGCGGCGACCAACACCGGTGGCCGCGGCAGTTCGCCTGCGACCACGATCAGGTCGTCGGTGAACTGCTCGCCGTGATACGGCAGCCCGGCCGGATTCCAATCGGAACCGCCATGGCCACGCGCATCGTAGGCCAGCGTGGCGTGGCCGGCGGCATGCAGCGCCGCGGCAGTCGTGGTCCACGCGCCGCGGGTCTGGCCGAAGCCGTGCGCGAACAGGATCGGCGGCTTGTTTCCAGGGGCTTTCGTGGCGGCCAGTCCGATGCCGTGGGCACCTTCCAGGCGGGTGTCTTGCGCGTGCATGGGGCTCACAGGGAGAAAACCGTACCCGATAGTATGGATTCGCCCGGACACCTGTCAATACTGATGGGTATGGATCGTAACGCCCTGCGCCACATGGCTTTGGCGGTCTCGTCGCCTGGTCGCGCCGCCCGCCAGCGCGGCGCATACTGCATCCAGTCCCCGGCGTATGGTTAAATCAACGGATGAACGAATCTTCAGCTTCCCCGGCGGAACCCCGCGGTACACGCAACAGCCGCCTCAGTGCGGACGACTGGGCCCAGGCCGCCCTGGACCTGATCGCGGAGCAGGGGGTCGGCGCGGTGGCGGTGGAGCCGCTGGCCCGCCGCCTTGGCGTTACCAAGGGCAGCTTCTACTGGCACTTTCCCTCGCGCGACGCGCTGCTGCAGGCCGCACTGGAACGCTGGGAGCTGGTCGAGCAGCAGCAGGTGTTCGGCAGCCTGGAGGAAGTACCCGACCCGCGCACCCGCTTGCGCGCGCTGTTCCAGCTGGTCGCGCACGAGGTCACGCCGCACGTGATCTACAGCGAGCTGCTCAAGGCGCTGGACAACCCGCTGGTACGCCCGGTGATCGACCGCGTTTCGCAGCGACGCCTGGACTATCTGATGGCCTCGTTCCGCCAGGCCGGCCTCAGCTCCACCGACGCCCGCCACCGCGCGCGCCTGGCCTACGCGGCCTACGTGGGCTTCCTGCAGCTGTCGCTGCAGCTGCAGCAACCGAAGCAGGCGCGCGAGGAATTCGAATCCTACGTCGAGCACGTGATCGAGACGCTGATCCCGAACGGGTGAGGGTGCCTCTGGTGGCGCTCCGGTGATTCATTGGTGGATGCAGGATCACATCTTCCGCGCCAGGTCGGCGCCGCCATCAAGGCCAAGTGTCGCAGTCAGCGCGATGCCCAGGCAGCGGCCATCGTGCTCAAGGGCATTGAAACCCATGGTCCGGAACCCCAGACCGGCCAATTCGTTGATCAGATGCTGTTGCTTTCCCGCATCCAGCGTGGCATCTAGCAGCGCACGATAACGTTCGCCGGCATCTTCGAGCTGCTGCTTGTACTCCAGGCAGTGCCGCAGTGCGTCGTCCGGTGATGCCCGTTGGCTCGCGATCGCCAGCACCTGCGGGGCCCACTGCAGGAACTCGACCAGAATGTCTGGAACGGATGCGCGCACCATGGACGCCTGTACTTCGCCCATCGCGGTGTTGAAGCGCTCCCGGATCGTACGCGCGCCTGCATCGGCATCGAGTTGCTCCCTGCCTGCTGCAGTAGCGGCGATGCTGAGCAGTGGGATGATCGCCATCAGGGTCTCCATGGCTCCCCCCTCTGCCAGCAATAGCTTCACATGACCTAGTTCCTCGCCGGTCACCGACGTGATGGTTGAGTCGGCGCTGTGCATGATCGCCGCGAACATACCGCCTTCGCGTAGCGTTCGCGCGATCTCCGCCAAGCTTCGATCCAGATCGGAATACTCGATGCCGTACTGGCTGGTGACGAGGTCAAAGCTGTTGTCGTGGAATGGTAGTGCCTCGCATTCAACCCGAGAATGGAATGTCGGGCGAGCGCCCCCCTGTGGGATCTGCCAGTGGATTGCCACATCCGCTGCGTCGATGGCATCGATGCGAAGATCGTTGCGCCAGTTGAGCATCATGCGTGGCAGAGCGCCATTGCCTGTCGCTATGTCGAGAACCGATGAGCCAGCGGCGGCATGTGAACAGACGTTCTTCCAGAAACCGGAAATGGCCGGGCCATAGTCCGCATCAAAGGTGCCATGCAGGGAATGTGCCGGGGATTTGGCCCAGTACCGGCTCCAGGAATCCCTGTTGCGCGCCTGTCGATCACTGTCGAAGTTGATCATGGTCTGGAATAAAAAAGAGGAGCCCGAAGGCTCCTCTTTCTGCTGCTTCAAATCAACTGCTATCAGAAACGCTGTTCGTAACGGACGTACGGAGTACGGCCGTATGCATCGTACAGGTAGAAGTTGAACGGACGACCGTCGTAGCTGATCAGGTCCGGCATCTTGTTGGTGAAGTTGTTCACGCCCACCATGATCTTGCCGTTCCACGGGGTCGCATAGCTCAGCTGCACGTCGTGGGTCAGGTAGTGCGGGGTGTACTTGGTTGCGGTGCCGTTGGAGCTGATGTAGCGGGCGTTGTAGCCCACGGTCCAGTCACCGCGGTTCCAGGTGTTGTTGAAGGACACGCGGCCGCGCGGGAAGCCCTGCAGGCCGACCTGCTCCTCACCACCATCGATGGTCATGGAACGCTGGTAGCTGGCCTGCAGCATGTTGCTCAGCGAACCCCAGTTGCCCATGTCGAACTTGGTGCGCAGGGTCATGTCAACGCCGTCGGTCTTGACCTTGCCCTGGTTGAAGTAGCAGTTGTGGATTTCCTTGATCGGGCTGCCCAGTTCGTTGGCCAGCGCGTTGTCACGGATGATCGCGCAGGGAGCGCCCGGCATCGGGGTCGGGTCATCGCCCAGCTCGATGTCGATCAGCTTCTGCGAGCTGAAGTAGGCGATGCGATCCTTGATTTCGATGTTCCAGTAGTCGACGGTGATGTTCAGCCAGTCGGTGGCGTCCCATACCACGCCCACCTGGTACTGGGTCGACTTCTCGGGACCAAGGCCTTCGGCCTTTTCGCGGTAGGCATCAACCTGGACATCGGTATTGGTGGCCTGTGCGCGGCAATCCGCAACCGTGCCAGCACCGTCGTCCAGACAGCTGGCCGGGTCATAGACCGAGTCAGCCGAGAAGGCGGTGGCCTGCGAGATCACGTCCAGGGTCGGGGCGACGAAGCCCTTGCCGATGGAGCCACGCAGGGTCAGGCTGTCGATCGGGTGCCAACGCAGCGACAGCTTGGGTGCGAAGTTGCTGCCATAGTCACTGTACTTCTCGTAGCGGCCCGCGAAGTTGGCCTCGAAGGTCGAGGTGATCGGGAACAGCCATTCCATGTAGGCCGCGCTCACCTCGCGGTCGTCGCCCGCCGAAGCGCCCGCGCTGCCCAGCACCACGCCGGCCGAAGACAGCGAGTCATAGATGTCTTCGAACTCTTCCTTGCGGAACTCCGCACCGACGGCCAGGCTGGAGGCGCCGCCGCCCATCTGGAACAGGTCGTTGAAGGTCAGATTGGCGAAGGCTTCCTTCGTGGTGAACCGGCTGTCACGGCTGATGGTGGCCTTGATCGAGTTCAGCACATCTACCGGGGTCGAGGTCGGGTTGTAGATGTTGTAATCGCCGCGGTTGATGGCCTGCTCGGCCAGCGACTGGACGATGTAGTTGCGGCCCAGTTCCTTGAAGCGATAGGTGTTGTAGCGGACGCCGCCATCAAAATCGATGGTGTCGCTGACCGCGCCGCGGGTGCCCAGCAGCACGTCGTACACGCTGCCATCGGTGGTGTTGTCGCGGTTACCCGCCGCGGCGAAGCGGTGGTAGAGGTAGGTGATGGCACCCGGGGTCGGGTTCTGCGCGGAATCCGGATCGATGCGCACCACACCCGGCGTCGGCGCATAGCGGCCGAACGAGGTGGTGTTGGACACGGTGGTGTTGGCGTATACGGTCCAGTTGTCGTTGACCTGGACTTCGCCGTTCATGAAGAACGACTTGTTCTGGGTCGAGGCTTCGTCGGCGGCCACCTTGTTGAAGTTGTACGAGCAACGACCGTTGCTCTGCATCCAGAAGTTCTCATTGGTACAGCCGCCCGGGAGCGCCTTGGTGGCATTCAGCGGTGCGCCGGTTTCGGCATCGAACGAGCGGTAGTTGTTGCCGTAAACCGAGACACCCAGCTCCTGGCCCCAGGGGCGAGCATTGGTGTAGATCATGGCGCGACGGTTGTGCGAGAAGCCGCCGATGACACGGCCGCGCTCGCCAGAGGTGCCGAACAGGATGGAGCCTTCGTCGGTCGGACCCCACTTCGGATCAGACTTGCCGACCATCACCTGGGCGCCGTCGAAATCCTTGCGGGTGATGATGTTGATGACGCCGCCGACCGCGTCGGCGCCGTAGATGGCCGATGCGCCGTCGGTCAGCACTTCGATACGCTCGACAGCCGCCAGCGGGATGGTGTTCAGGTCGGTACCGGAGCCGGCCGCGAACGGTGCCTTGGGCGCCCGATGGCCGTCGATCAGCACCAGCGTACGCTGGCCGCCCAGGCCGCGCAGGTCGGCGAACGCGCCAGCCTGGGCCGAGCTGCCCGACTGCGGGCGGAACTGACCGACGGAGTTGAAGTTGGTGGTGCGCAGGTAGTCCGCGACCGAGGTCTCACCGCTGGCATCGATCTGGACGCGGTCGATCACAGTGACCGGAACCGCCCCTTCAACTTCCGCGCGCTTCAGGCGCGAACCAGTGACTTCGATGCGGTCCAGCGTGGTCTCACTCTTGGACGAGGAGTCCTGCGCAAAAGCGCCACCAGTGACGGCAACGCCAGACAGCAGTGCGAGCGTGATCGCGTCGCGCAGGCGGGTGCTCTTCGGGGTCATATCTCTCTCTCAGGTTGGACTTGGGAAAATTCCCGGAACCCTCCACGGGCACCCAAAAGCGGGTGCCAAACAAGTGGAGGTCGTACCCGATCCTAGCTGGGCGCTGAATGAAATTAAAGTCTCGTTAAAGATTTCAAACGAAATTTTGTGAACGTATTCATGAATGGCGGCGCTATGCTCGCGCGTTCAGGAAGGGAACTGTTGTGGGTAATTTCGCCATCGTCCGATCGAGCGGGTATGAATGGGTTCCCGTACCTGCCAACGGCTCGGCGTTTGCACATTCCCGGCCTTTTCGTGGGAGCGGAGCACGTCTGGATGCCATTCCAGTCCCACGAACTCCAGCAGTTCACGGATCCCGCGTCCAGGATCGCGGGCAAGCGCTTCGTACTCCTGTACCAAAATGGGGAGCCATAGGCTGCGTTGCCACAACCGTAGGAGGCGCTCGTCGGCATCCTGGTAGGCCGCGATGCCTTCGAACGAGGTCGAGAAAGTTGACGCGGGAGAGAAATTCTCGCTGTATATGGAAAGGGCCACGTCGCGCCGGTCTCGGCGGCACCATATGACCCGTGCGTTAGGGAACAGTGCCTGTGCCAGTCCCAACTGGAAGAAGTTGAGCGGGGCCTTGTCGACGAACACGCGTTTCCCAGGGGGCGCATTGCGGCATGCCGAACGCAGATAGTCAGCCCGCAATGCCTGCAGCGCTTCGGTGGGCATTGAGGTTGACAATCTGGGCCACTCGGGTCCCAGCTCGCTGGCGATCCGGGGCAGGTCCGGCAGTTCGCCGCAGCCATGGACAAAGGGGTGCGCGGCCAGGAGTCGTTCGGTCAGGGTGGTGCCGGATCGCGGCATGCCGACAATGAAGACGACGGTGGGCGTCTGGTCGTCATTGGCCGGGGGGTGGGGCTGCAAGCCTCCGTAGTGAGTCTCCAGATACTCTAGGTGGCGCAACAGGGCGGCGGGATCGTACGCCCCGGCAGTCCTTGTACGGGCTGCATTGGCGATATTCCATGCGTGCATGGCGTCCGGGTATCGTCCCGACCGGTCGAACAGCTTCCCCAGGGCATAACCCAGCGGGGCCCTGTCTGCGTTGTGCGTTGTCGGGGATTGCAGTATCTCAAGTGCCTTTTGCTCAAGCTCTTCATCCGGTTGTCGCCTCACCCCGATGAGGCCGGCCAATGCGACTGGCCAACCGGGACTGAGTCTCAGCGCTGCGTTGTAGGCGCGCTCTGCTTCGCTGCCGTCTCCTTCGTCCTCAAGCAACTGTGCCAGCGCCATATGCAGTGCTGGCTCGTCCGGAGTGAGTTCAAGCCCCTGCTGGAGAATGGAGATGGCTTTCTGGTTGTCGGCTGTCTGACTATGGGTTTCGGCAAGACGCAAACGAAGCGTGCAGTCCGTTGGGGATGTGTGAAGCAGTTCCGCATACAGCGCCTGTGCTGACTCAGGATGATTTGCCTCTAGCTCTGCCTCGGCCAGAATGCGCTTGCTGACGGGAGTGTCTGCAAGCCCGTGGGCGAGCCTGAGAAAGTGCAGGGCCTCCTGCAAACGGCCGCCGTGCTTGAGTGCAACGCCAAGAGCGAGTGCGAACTCGGGATCGGATGGGGCGAGTTCGTGTGCTTTGCGGAAACAGTCGACAGCTGCGTCCATGGCGCCTTCGCGCGCCGACTGCCGCCCGGCCGCAAGCCAGAGTCGAGCTTGTCCAGGAGCGCTTCGCAGGCTTGCGGCAAGGAGGTCGCGCATGTTGGCGACGGATGGATTCGCCTCCACGATGTCGGTAATCGCCCGTGCCGCGGCACCAGGCCAGGTTGTCAGCGCCTGCAGCAGCAGTATTCTGGCCTCGTCGGACCGATGGGCCCGGAACAATGACAGCGCATTCCGTTTCAGGCCCGATGCCTGAGCGATTTCCAGAGAGTTGAGCATTGAGCAGCCGAAGCGGTGATCTTCGGGAACTCTAGCAAGCCCCGCGCTCGAGCTTAAAGATCCTGCTCGTACCGCACGTAGGGAATAGCCCCTTCGTCGTTGCTCTCATTGCGTGGAGAGAACGGGTTCTTGCCGCGGGTGATGACGTTCTCGGCGCCGACGGTGAGCTGGCCGCTCCAGGGCGTGCGCCAGGTCAGGCCCAGGCCGATGCCTTCCCACTTGCCGGCCCGGCCGGGGGCGTCGACGACGCGGCCGATGATGTTGGCGCTGAACGGGCCATAGCCCCCGCCGATGCTCAGGCTCTTGCTGTCCCAGCGGTCGACGAGCGCGGGCGATGCATCGCTCAGTGGTACCAGGCGTGCCTTGGCGTAGGTGCCGCCGATGGAGACGAAACCTTCGCTGCCGATGTTCTTCTGGCCGAAGACGGTCAGGTCGTTCTGTTCCACGCGCGCGGCCGGTGCCTTGGCATTGCCCGACAGCCATGCCGGCAGCGTGTCGCGGCCCGTGCCGGCGCTCAGGCCGACGCGCCCGCCGGGACGGTTGAAGGTGGTGGTCGCCGACAGGTGGCGACCGGGAACGCCGTCATCGTCGTCGCCCAGGCTGGCGAGCATGCAATGGCTGGCCAGGCCGCTGATGCTGCTGCCGCGGCTGCTGTTGCACAGCAGGCCGAGCGAATCGCCCGAGGAGAGCCCGAAGGCGGCATCGAGCGAATTGCGGCCGAAGTGCCAGCGCGCGCCGGCGACCTGTTCGCCGGTGGGCTCCAGGTACAGCAGCGCCTCGACCTTGCCGCTGCCCTTGTTCCAGACCGGCAGGACGGTGCTGTCCTGGGGGCTCGCGGCTTGGCCTGCGCATGCGCGCCCGTTGCCACCCCAAGGGCGATCAACAAGGCCAGCGGCAGGCGCAGGAAGGTCTTCATCGACTCAATCAGACAGGACAGGGGCCGGGAAGTTCCCGGAGCGTGAGATTCTGATCGTATGTTGTTTATGTTTTCTTAACAAGACTCCGTCCTCCCCGGAACGCAGCTCGTCGGTGCCGTTACTGCAGCCGCTCGGGAGCGGCCTGGCTGGTGGGCATGGCTGCAAACAATACGCCGAATTCGGTCAAAGGGAAGTGATACTCGCGCCCGCAGAACTCGCAGCGCACTTCGACGTGGCCGCTGTCGGCGGCGGCGGCGCGGGCTTCGTCCTCGCCCAGCGACTGCAGCATGCCGATCACCCGCTCGCGCGAACAGGAGCAGCCGAAGCGCAGCGGCTTGTCGCCCAGGGTCTCGACCTGCTCTTCGTGGAACAGGCGGTGCAGCAGCGCGGGGCCGTCGACTGCCAGCAGTTCGTCGCGTCCCAGGGTGTCGAACAGCGCGCCGGCGCGGACCCAGCCATCCTCGTCGCCCTGGTCGCCCGGGAGCTTCTGCAGCAGCAGGCCGGCGGCCCGCTGGCCATCTGCGGCCAGCAGCAGGCGCGTGGGCAGCTGCTCAGAATGGCGGAAATAGTCCTCGAACGCTTCGTCCAGGCTGTTGCCCTGCAGCGCCACCAGGCTCTGGTAGCGCTGCGGCTCGCGCGGGTCCAGGCCCGGGTTCTCGATGGTGATGGCCAGCAGCGCGCCGTCGCCGAGCTGCGACAGGTCGGGCGGGGCATCCTGGCCGTCCTCGAGCTGGGCGATGCCACGCAGGGTGCCGGCCGAGGTGCATTCGGCGAACAGGGTGCGCAGCGCCGAGCCGCTGCGCAGCTGCACCGACAGGCGCCCGTCGATCTTGATGTGGCCGGTGAACAGCGCCGAGGCCACGCAGGCCTCGCCGAGCAGGCGCATGGCCGAAGGGCGGTAGCTGCCATGGGACAGGATTTCGCGCCAGCTGCCGGAGAGCTGGACATGGACGCCGCGCACGCCGGCCTCGGGCAGGAGGAAGCGGACAAGGAGGTCGGACGTTTCGGTCATGGGAATCTGCACGTATGGGGACGCCGGTGCCGGATAATGCACCGATGTCGGGATTCATGGGGTCAGCCAAGCAGATGGGGACGGAGCAGGACGAGCGCAAGGTGCGGCCGCGGCGCAGGTGGCGGCGCTGGTTGTGGATCACCCCCTGCGCGCTGGCGCTGTTCAGCATCGTGCAGGTGGCGGTGCTGCGGTTCGTCGATCCGCCGTTTTCCACGGTGATGGCGCTGCGGCAGGCCGAAGCGTGGGGGCAGGGCGAGTGGGGATTCCGCATCCATTACCAGTGGTGCGACCTGGACGCGATGGCGGCCAGCGTGCCGATCTCGCTGGTGGCGGCCGAGGACCAGCGGTTCCCGCTGCACAACGGCTTCGACCTGCAGGCGATCGAGAAGGCGATGGACCACAACGCCCGTGGCAAGCGCCTGCGCGGCGGCAGCACGATCAGCCAGCAGGTCGCCAAGAACCTGTTCCTGTGGCAGGGCCGCAGCTGGCTGCGCAAGGGGCTGGAGGCCTGGTACACGGTGCTGATCGAGGCGCTGTGGCCGAAGCGGCGGATCCTGGAGATGTACGCCAACGTGGCCGAATTCGGCGATGGCGTCTACGGCGTGCAGGCGGCGTCGCGGCAGTTCTGGGGCAAGGACGCGGCGCAGCTGTCGGCGGCCGAGAGCGCCCGCCTGGCGGCCGTGCTGCCGTCGCCGCGGCGTTACAGCGCAACCCGGCCGGGCCCGTTCGTGCAGCGCCGCGCCGCCTGGATCCAGCGCCAGGCGCGGCAGCTGGGTGGGCCCGGTTACGCGGTGGACGGCGAGTGATGCCACCGCGTGCCGGCCGCTGCCGGGGCGTGCGCGCCCTGTTCCGTAGAATGCGCGCATGAGCCCCCGCGACCGGCTGACCGTCGTCATTGCCGCCTGCAACGAGCAGGACGCCCTGCCGTTGCTGCACGAGCGCCTCGGTGCCGTGCTGGAACGCCTGCCCGACATCGATGGCCGGGTGCTCTATGTCGACGACGGCAGCACCGACGCCACCTGGTCGCTGATGCAGCAGCTGGCGACGGACGACCCGCGGGTGGCGGCGTTGCGGCTGTCGCGCAACTTCGGCAAGGAGGCCGCGCTCACCGCCGGGCTGGACCTGGTGGATGAAGGCGCGGCGCTGATCCTCGACGCCGACGGCCAGGACCCGCCGGAGCTGATCGCGCAGTTCGTCGCGCTGTGGCGGCAGGGGCATGACGACGTGTATGGCGTGCGCCTGGCGCGCGAGGGCGAAGGCTGGCTGAAGCGCGCCACCGCCTCCGCGTTCTACCGGGTGATGGGGCGGCTGTCGAAGACGCCCATTCCCGCCGACACCGGCGACTTCCGCCTGCTGTCGCCGCGCGCGCTGGCGGCGCTGCGGCAGCTGCGCGAGCGCCAGCGTTTCATGAAGGGCCTGTTCGGCTGGGTGGGTTTCCGCCGGGTGGCGTTGCCGTACCGGCGCGCGCCGCGGGTGGCCGGGCGCAGCAAGTTCGGCTTCTGGAAGCTGTGGAACCTGGCGCTGGAGGGCATCACCAGCTTTTCCACCGCGCCGCTGCGGGTGGCGACCTACCTCGGGTTGCTGACTGCCGCGTCCTCGTTCGGTTTCGCTGCCTGGGTGGTGGGCAAGGCGGCGCTGTACGGCGACCGCGTCGCGGGCTGGCCGACGATGATGGCGGTGATCCTGTTCCTGGGCGGGGTGCAGCTGATCGCGCTGGGCCTGATCGGCGAGTACCTGGGCCGCCTGTACATGGAGGCCAAGCAGCGGCCGTTGTATCTGGTTGACACCTGGCGGCCGGCCAACGTGGCACTATCGGGCGCATCCGCCAGCAAGGGAGAACGCCATGCAGACCGTTCGTCAGTTGCTCGGGACCAAGTCCCCTGAGATCCACGCGGTAGCGCCGGACAGCGCGGTGATCGACGCGATCCGGCTGATGGCCGAGAAAGGCATCGGCGCGGTGTTGGTGATGGACGGGGCGCGGCTGGCCGGCATCCTTTCCGAGCGTGATTACGCGCGCAAGATCGTGCTGCGCGACCGCTCCTCGCGCGACACCCCGGTGGCGGCGATCATGACCGCCGAGGTGGTCACGGTGACGCCGGCGGACACGGTCGAGGACTGCCTGCAGCTGGTGACCGACCGCCGCATCCGCCACCTGCCCGTGGTCGAGGGCGGCGCGGTGCTGGGGGTGATCTCCATCGGCGACCTGGTCAAGTCGGTGATCGAACAGCAGCGCCGCGAGCTGGGGCAGCTGCAGCAGTACATCGTCGGCGGCTGAGCGCGCGCCCGTCCTATCTGGCGTAGTGGCCGCCGCAGTCGGCGTCCTTGCCCGGCCCGGTTTCGAGGGTGGCCAGCAGCGCCGCCGGCGGGGTGATGCTGCCCAGGGTCAGGGCGATGGCGCCGCGCAGTCCCAGGGCCTTGAAGTCGGGGCGGAACGACGGGTCCTTGAAGGTGCCGCCAATGCGCAGCGGCGAGCGCAGCGCGAGGATGCTCCTGTCCTTGGGCCGCGGCCGCAGCAGCAGGTCCAGCTGCTCGCCTTTGAGGCTGACGCTGCCTTCGCCCACGACCAGGGTGTCGGTGGTGTCGAACGCCAGTGCGCGCGCCTGCATCAGGCCATCCTGCACCCCGAAATCGGCGAACGCGCAGCGCAGCGGGATCTGGCGGTCGCCGGTGAACAGGAACTTGAGCGACTCGGCCACGTCCAGCCCGGCCAGTTCCATCAGCAGGTTGCCGACATGGCCGCGGCCCATGCCGATGGCCACCTCGCCGTCGCTGCTGCCGAGCATGGCGGCCACCGAGTTGCCGGTGCCGGACAGGCGCACGCGGCCGCCGATGCCACCGGAGGCCTGCCGGGCCAGGCGCGCGTCGGGAAACAGACGGCCCAACTGCACCCCGCGCAGGCTGGCGTCGAGGGTGGTGGCGATGCGCGGGCTGCGCGCATCCATGCGCACCGAGCCGCGGATGTCGCCGCCGGCGACGCCGAAGTTCAGCGGCTCCAGGCGCAGCAGGCCATCGTCGAGCCGCAGGTGCGCGTCCATGTCGTCCAGCGGCAGCGACGGCGAATTGATGCGTTGCGCCTTCCAACGCACGTCCGCGTCCATCGCCCGCAGTTTGCCCAGGTCGTACGGCTTGTCAGGCAGTACCGTGGGCCGGGCTGCCAGTGCCGCGGCCGCGGCCCTCTGCCCGGCGTTGGCGGTTTCGCCGCCACCGGTACGGGGCGGCGCGCCGACAAAGCCGGCGAGGTCGTCGAAGTCGAGCCGGCGCGAGACCAGCTCGGCGGTCAGCCGCGGGCGCTCGCCGCCCACGTCGATGCGTACATTGCCGGCCAGATCGCTGTCGCCCACCTGGCCACTGAAGCCGTCGTAGCGCCAGGTGTCATGGTCGCGGCGCAGCCGGCCGTCGAGGCGGTACGGGGGCGAGGACGGCAGGGCGATGCCGAGCAGGGGGTACAGGTCTTCCAGGTCCTCGCCGCTGAGCCGGAGCCGCAGGTCGAACAGCTGCAGCTGGAACGGATTGGTCAGGGTGCCGCTGGCGGTGGCGCGGGTGGCGCCGGCACGGCCTTCCAGGTGCAGGCGGAAGGGGTGCTCGCTGTCGGCCAGCTGCAGTGGCGATTCGGTGCCGCCACGCACCGTGAACGCGGCGCCGCGCCAGTGCCCGTTGCCCTGCAGCAGCAACGGTGGCGCGGCGTTGGCCTGCGCCGGCGCGCCGCTGCGGACGGCAAGCCGGATGTCGGTGCAGCCAGGCGCGTCCACGAAGCGCAGGGTGCCGTCGTCCACGCGCAGCCGCTTGAGCGGCAACGGCCGGTTTCCGTCGCCGCCACCGAGGAAATCCCAGTTCCCCGGTTCGCCGGGTCGCGGCGCGGTCTGCAGCAGCACGTCGGGACGCACCAGCCGCACTTCGGGCACCTGCAGGTCGCCGCGCAGGAGCGGCCACAGCGGCAGGTCGATTTCGACGCGCGCGGCGCGGGCCATGTCCGGCCGTTGCGCCCACGGCGCATTGGCGAAGCTGACCCGGTCGGCGCGCAGCGTGCTGGTGCTGCCCAGGTCGACGTCGAGGTGGCCGATGTGCAGGGCGCGGCCGGTACGCGCCTGCACCATGCGTTCCAGTGGCCGCTTGAACCAGTTCCAGTCCCACAGCAACAGCAGGACGACGAGCGCGGCGAGCAGCACGCCGGCGATGGCGAGCCAGCGCTGGCCGCGCGTGCCGGGGCGGCGGAGGCGCCAGCGCGACGCGCGCGGCGTGCCAGGGGCAGGTGCGGTATCCACGCGGCCATGGTTGCCGCGCGCCCGTGCACGCGGTGCGAAGCGTTCATTGGCGTGGCGTGCAGGCGATGTTGCCGCGGCGTACGCGGCGCACGCCGGGTGCTACAGGATCTGCGCGGTCACCGACACGAAATGGCAGACACTGCCGGCGATCACGAACAGGTGCCAGATGGCGTGCGAATAGCGCACCGATTCGCGGTGGTAGAAATAGGTGCCCAGGGTATAGGACACGCCGCCTGCCAGCAGCCAGCCCAGGGTGAATCCATCGAGCGAGTTCCACATCGGCTCGATCGCCACCACCACCAGCCAGCCCATGGCGATGTAGATGGCCGTGGACAGCCGCTTGAAGCGGCCGGTGTAGAACAGCTTGAAGATCACCCCGCCCACCGCCAGCGTCCAGATCGCGGCGAACAAGCCCCAGCCCCACGGCCCGCGCAGGCCGATCAGGGTGAACGGCGTATACGTGCCGGCGATCAGGATGTAGATCGCGCAGTGGTCGAAGATCTTCAGCCGGCCCTTGGCCACCGGGTGCTGGATGGCGTGGTACAGGGTCGAGGCGGTGTACAGCAGCAGCAGCGCCACGCCGAACACGATGGCGCTGGCCAGTTGCCAGCCGTCGCCGTAGATCGCGGCCAGGGTGATCAGCACCGCGCTGGCGCCCAGCGCGGTGACCGCGCCCAGGCCGTGGGTCAGGGCGCTGGCGATTTCCTCGCGGATGTCCACGGTGTGCCGCGGCAGGGGGGCGGTGGTAGGCATGGCCTGCAAGTTACCGCAATGCAGCACGGGGTGCATCCCCATGCCCGCCGGCGGTTGGGGGTGGCGTCATCCAGTGGCAGGAGCGCGCTGGACGCTCCTGCCACCGGCCGCTCATTCCACCGAGACGGTATGCGCGGCCTCGCGGGTGGCGGAGAAACGCACGTCCGGCGCCCGTTCCTGCGCCAGTTGCAGGTTGACCCGGGTCGGGGCCAGGTAGACCAGCTGCCCGGCGGCGTCCACGGCCAGGTTGTTGGCGTTCTTCTCGCGGAACTCCTCCAGCTTCTTCGCGTTGTCGCAATGCACCCAGCGCGCGGTGACCACGCCCACCGGTTCGAAGATGGCTTCCACGCCATACTCGTCCTTCAGGCGGTAGGCGGCGACGTCGAACTGCAGCACGCCCACCGCGCCCAGGATCAGGTCGTTGCTCATGATCGGGCGGAAGAACTGGGTGGCGCCTTCCTCGGACAGCTGCGCCAGGCCCTTCTGCAGCTGCTTGAGCTTGAGCGGGTCCTTCAGGCGCGCGCGGCGGAACAGTTCCGGGGCGAAGTTGGGGATGCCGGTGAAGGTGACCGCCTCGCCCTCGGTGAAAGTGTCGCCGATGGAGATGGTGCCGTGGTTGTGGATGCCGATCACGTCGCCCGGCCAGGCCTCGGCGGCGATCTCGCGGTCGCTGGCCATGAAGGTCAGCGCGTTGGCCAGCTTCATTTCCTTGCCGGTGCGCACGTGGAAGGTCTTCATGCCGGCGCTGAAGCGGCCCGAGCACACGCGCATGAACGCCACGCGGTCGCGGTGCTGCGGGTCCATGTTGGCCTGGATCTTGAACACGAAGCCGCTGAGCTTGTCTTCCTGCGGGGCGATGGTGCGGCCGGTGGTGGCGCGCGGCTGCGGCGCCGGCGCGTGCTCGACGAAGAAGTCCAGCAGCGGCTGCACGCCGAAGTTGTTCACGCCCGAGCCGAAGAACACCGGAGTCTGCTGGCCGCGCAGGTAGGCGTCCTTGTCGAACGGGTGGCTGGCGCCCTGCACCAGCTCCAGTTCCTCGCGCAGGTCGGCCAGCATCTTCTCGCCGATGCGCGCGGCCAGGCCGGGCGCGTCCAGCGACGGGAAGATCGTCGAATCCTGGCGGGTGAAGTTGCGGCCCGGTTCGTACAGGTGCACCTCGCCGGTCAGCAGGTGCACCACGCCCTTCAGGCGCTGGCCCATGCCGATCGGCCAGGTGACCGGCGCGCACTGGATGCCGAGCACGGTTTCCACCTCGTCCAGCAGCTCGATCGGGTCCTTGCCCTCGCGGTCGAGCTTGTTGATGAAGGTCATGATCGGGGTGTCGCGCAGGCGGCACACCTCCATCAGCTTGATGGTGCGCTCCTCCACGCCCTTGGCCACGTCGATCACCATCAGCGCCGAATCCACCGCGGTGAGCACGCGGTAGGTGTCCTCGCCGAAGTCGGCGTGGCCGGGGGTGTCGAGCAGGTTGACGATCTTGTCCTCGTACGGGAACTGCATCACCGAGGAGGTGACCGAGATGCCGCGCTCCTTCTCCAGCGCCATCCAGTCCGAGGTGGCGTGGCGGCTGGTCTTGCGCGACTTCACCGAGCCGGCCATCTGGATCGCGCCTCCGAACAGCAGCAGCTTTTCGGTCAGCGTGGTCTTGCCGGCGTCGGGGTGGGAAATGATGGCGAAGGTGCGGCGGCGCGCGGCTTCGGATGCGACTTCGGACATGGCGGCTGCGCCCGCGGCGGGCGCGCATTGGGAAAGGGAAGCCGGCGATTATAGCCGCTCAGGGCGGGGCGCCCGCCTCGCGGGCGAAGCGCAGCTCGCCGTGCGGGCCGGCCATGCGGAACGGGATCGAGGCCAGCGCCAGCCCGGTGTTGGCCTGCACCGCGAAGTGCAGGTGCGGGCCGGTGCTGCGGCCGGTGTTGCCGGAACGGGCCAGCGGCTGCCCCGCCTGGACCGCCTGCCCGGGCCGGACCGCCAGGCTGCCCGCCTGCAGGTGGGCGTAGAGCGCCATGCCGCCGTCGGCGTGCAGGACCCGCACCAGGCACCCGTCGCCGGGCGCATCGTCCACCACCTGCATCACCGTGCCGGCGCGGGCGGCGAGCACGGGCGTGCCTTCGGGCAGGGGAAAGTCGATGGCGTGGCGGTTCTGCGCGTCGCCATGGCTGCGGGTGCCGTCGAAGCCCTGGCTGACCCGGACCGGCACCCCGGCGAACGGCAGCAGGTAGAGGTGATCGGCCGGCCGCGCGGACGGGTCGCCGGGAAAGGCGTCGAGCAGCAGCCGGACCCCGTTGCCGGTATCGGCCAGCCACAACAGGTCGCGCTGTCCGCCCGCCGGCAACAGCACCGGCGCGGTCACCGCGCGGCCATCGGTGCCATCGCGCAGGCGTACCTGCAGTGGGCCGGCCAGCAGGTTGCGTGCCCGTGCTTCGCGGCCGCCGCCGCGGGGCTGCAGGAGCAGCCGTGCGAAGCCGGCTTCGCGGTCGCCGGCGGCCTCCACCACGGTCGGGGCGGCCAGCCCCCAGGCCTGGCGCCAGCGCGGCGCGGGGTCCTGGCCCTGGGCGGGCAGGGCCAACGCGGCGGACAGGAGCAGAACAGGTAGCCGGTGCATGCGCTGGCGCGGGCAGGTGATGCCGGGATTATGCCGGCATGGTTGCATCGGAAACTCCATCGCTCCATCCGAATAAAGAGATTGACATGCGTCCGGGGGGCTGGCATCGTGTGTCCACCATCGAGACCGGCGGAGGGACAGGCCCTTTGATGCCGGGGCAACCAGCAGGTGCGCAAGCGCCTGTGTTTGGTGCCAAATCCTGCGGGGACCACCGCGTCCGCCGAAAGATGGTTCGATCCGTGCCCTGCACGGCGAACACGGGCCCGCGAAGCTCGATGGCTGCTCCTTACCGGATATCGCCATGCGTTTCGCCACCGCCACCGCCCTCCGTGAACACCCGGCCGCCGCGCCCGACAGCGCAGTGCCCGCCGCAGCCGCCGTGCGCGGTGAAATCGACGTGCGCCTGGCCATGCGCCATGCCGGCGAGCGCACGCTGCGGCTGCGCTACGAGCTGGCCGGCCGTGCCGATGCGCCGGTGGTGCTGGTGGCCGGCGGCATCTCCGCGCATCGCCACATCGCCGCCAACGCGGTGTTCGGCGAGAAGGGCTGGGCCGAAGGACTGGTCGGCTGCGGCCGCGCGCTGGACCCGGCGCACCGCCGCCTGCTGGGCCTGGACTTCATCGGTGCCGACGGCGAGCTCGACGTGCCGATCGATACCGCCGACCAGGCCGATGCCGTGGCCCTGCTGCTGGACGCGCTGGGCATCGACCGCCTGCATGGCTGCGTGGGCTACTCCTATGGCGCGCTGGTCGGCCAGCAACTGGCCATCCGCCACCCGCACCGGCTCGGCAGGCTGGTGGCGGTGAGCGGCGCGCATCGCCCGCATCCCTATGCCTCGGCCTGGCGCGCGCTGCAGCGGCGCGCGGTCGCCCTGGGCCAGCTGCAGTGCGCCGAAAGCCACGGGCTGGCGCTGGCGCGGCAGTTCGCGATGCTCAGCTACCGCACCCCGGAAGAGTTCGGCGAGCGCTTCGATGCCCAGCCCGAAGTGGTGAATGGCCGCGTGCGCGTGGCCGCCGAGGATTACCTCGACGCCGCCGGCGCGCAGTACGTGGCGCGCACCCGGGTCAATGCCTACCTGCGCCTGTCCGAATCCATCGACCTGCACCGCATCGAGCCGGCCGCCATCGGCGTACCGACGCTGGTGGTCGCGGTCGAGGGCGACCGCCTGGTGCCGTTGTCCGACCTGGTCACGCTGGTCGAGGGCCTGGGCACGCGCGGCAGCCTGCGCGTGCTGCGTTCGCCCTATGGCCACGACGCCTTCCTGAAAGAGACCGATCGCATCGACGCGATCCTCGCCAACGCCCTACGCCTTCCCGGAGAGAACGCATGAGCCTGTCCACCGCTTCCGATGTTTCCTGTTGCCGCGCCACCGCGGCCGTGCGTGCCGGCATCGATCGCGATACCGCCTATGGCGCGGTGACGCCGCCGCTGGTGCTGTCGTCCAATTTCAGCTTCGACGGCTTCGGCAACAAGCGCCAGTACGACTACACCCGCAGCGGCAACCCGACCCGCGACCTGCTCGGCGAGGCGCTGGCGGAACTGGAGGGCGGCGCCGGCGCGGTGGTCACATCCACCGGCATGGGCGCGATCAACCTGGTGCTCAATGCGCTGCTGCAGCCGGGCGACAGGCTGGTGGTGCCGCATGACGCCTACGGCGGCAGCTGGCGCCTGTTCAACGCACTGGCGGGCAAGGGCCACTTCGAACTGATCACCGCCGACCTGACCGATCCGCGCGCACTGGCCGAGGCGCTGGCGCAGGCGCCGAAGCTGGTGCTGGTGGAAACCCCGTCCAATCCGCTGCTGCGCATCACCGACCTGCGGTTCGTGATCGATGCCGCGCACAAGGCAGGCGCGCGGGTGGTGGTGGACAACACCTTCCTGTCGCCAGCGCTGCAGAACCCGATCGCCTTCGGCGCCGACCTGGTGCTGCACTCGACCACCAAGTACGTCAATGGCCACAGCGACGTGGTCGGCGGCGCGGTGGTCGCGCGCGATGCCGAGCTGCACCAGCAACTGGTGTGGTGGGCCAATGCGCTGGGCCTGACCGGCTCGCCGTTCGACGCCTTCCTGACCCTGCGCGGGCTGCGCACGCTCGATGCGCGCCTGCGCGTGCACCAGGAGAACACCCGCGCGCTGGTCGATCTGCTCGCCACCAGCGACGTCGTGGCCAGGGTCTACTACCCGGGGCTGGAATCGCACCCGGGCCACGTGCTGGCCGCGCGCCAGCAGAAGGGCTTCGGCGCGATGCTGTCCTTCGAGCTGGCGCAGTGCGAGGGCGCCGACCCGCACGCGGCGGTGCGCGCCTTCGTCGAAGGCCTGCGCTATTTCACCCTGGCCGAATCGCTCGGCGGCGTGGAGAGCCTGGTCGCGCACCCGGCGACCATGACCCATGCGGCGATGACCCCGGAGGCGAGGGCCAAGGCCGGCATCAGCGATGGCCTGCTGCGGTTGTCGGTCGGCATCGAGGCCTGCGAGGACCTGGTGGCCGACCTGCAGGCCGGACTGCTGCGCGCCGCGCGGGCGCTGGCCGACAGCCGCCGCGAGGCCCTGCGGAAAACGGTGGACGCATGAGCGCGCAGCTGCGTCCGCGCGCAGCACCGGCGCGGCTGGTGCTGCTGGGTACCGGCACGGTCGGTTCGGCGTTCGTGGCCCGCTACCAGGCCCTGCAGCAGCGGCAACTCAGGCTGCCACTGCTGCACGCAGTGGCGAACTCGCGCATCGCGCTGGCCTGCGGCGACGCGCCCGAGGCGGCGTTGTCGCGCGCGCGCGAGGCCATCCGGCAGGCCGGCGCGCTCGCCCATGCCGAGCAAACCGGGCGCCTGCAGGCCGGCGACATCGTGGTCGACGCTACCGCCAGCGAGGACGTCGCCGCCGAGCACGCGCACTGGCTGGCGCGGGGCATCCACGTGGTCACCGCCAACAAGCTGGGCAATGGCACCACCCTGGCGCGCGCGCGCCAGATCGGTGGCACCGCGGCCGCGGGCAACGCACGCTATGGCGACGCGGCCACTGTCGGCGCGGGCCTGCCGCTGCTGTCCAGCCTGCGCGCGCTGGTGGCCGGCGGCGACCGCATCCATTCCATTGAAGGCGTGCTGTCCGGTTCGCTGGCCTGGTTGTTGCAGCGTTTCGACGGCAGCCAGTCGTTCTCCGCGTGCGTGCGCGAGGCGGCCGCGGCCGGTTACACCGAGCCCGATCCGCGCATCGACCTGTCCGGCGAGGACGTGCGCCGCAAGCTGCTGATCCTGGCGCGCGCGGCCGGGGTGGCGCTGGAACCGGAACAGGTGGCGGTCGAATCGCTGCTGCCGCCGGCGCTGGCGGCATTGCCGGCCGCGCAGGTCGACGCCGCGCTGGCGCAGCTGGACGCGCCGCTGGCGGCGCGCCTGCAGGAGGCGCGCGGGCAGGGGCTGTCGCTGTGTTTCGTGGCGCGCCTGGACGGGCACGGCGCCAGCGTCGGCCTGCGCGCGTTGCCGGCCGAGCACCCGCTGGCCGGCGGCCGCGGCACCGACAACCGGGTGGCGATCCACAGCGACCGCTACCGCGCGCAGCCGCTGCTGATCCAGGGCCCGGGCGCCGGCGCCGAGGTCACCGCCGCCGCGTTGCTGGACGACGTGCTGGGCATCGTCAACCGATGAGCGCGCACGCCCGTTGACGGCCGGTCCGTCGCGGGCCACCGCCGTGGCTGCCGCGGTGCCCCGCGGTGGTGGGGCGGCGTGGCGCATGCGTGCGCTGCGGTGCTGCCGGTACCGGGCCCGCGCACTGCCGGACCGCATGCTCGGCCGTGGCCTGGACGCTTGTCCGCCTCGCCATCTTGGCTACCGCCGGGCGCGACCCGCCGAGAGGTGGCGCGAACCGGCAGGGCCTCAATGCCGCGCGGCTGCCGCGTGGAAAAGCCGCTCGACCTCGGCGCGGCCGAGGCGCGTGCCATCGCGGTCGACCACGCTGAAGTCCACGCCGTTGTCCCACAGCAGCGGCGCGGTGAGCACCGCGATGTCCTCCGACGCGGTCCGCGCCTGCAGGTCGAGCAGGCGCTGGTTGAAGCCGGCGGCCTGCAGCCAGGCGCGGTAGCTGGAGTCGTGTTCGGTGGCGAACTGGTCCTGGTAATGGCATTCCTCGCGGTCCGGCGAGGGCAGGGCGTCGCACTGGGCGTTGCGCTGGTGCAGGCCGATCACCGCGTCCGGTTCCATCTGCCGCTGCGCGGCGGCGGCCCACAGCGCCACGCAGATGCTGGCGCAGTAGCCACGCACGCGCACGGTGAGGTTGTTCCGGCGCACGATGCGCGCCGCTTCCAGGCCGGTGACGGCATAGCCGCCGCCGCTGGTGATGTCGATCCGCCGCACCGAGGGCGCCGCGTCCAGCAATGCGCCCAGGTCGCTCGCGAAATTGCGGCCGACGCCGCCCTCCACGCGCAGCGCGGTGCCTTGGTCCTGCAGGGTCATGCGCGCTTCGCCGATATCCGCCAGGGTGGTCGATTTCTCGCCGCGGATGAGCCGCGCCTGCGGGGTGGGCGCCGCGGCGGGGGCCGGCGGGTCCGCGCGGGTGACCGGCGCATCCCCCGCCGCCGGACGCTTGCCGATGAACCAGGCAAGCACCAGCAGCGCGACCGCCGCCAGCGCCAGCCGGGTCAGGGTCAGGCCACCGCCGTTGCGCGGCGCCGACGGCGTTGCCGTACGCGGGCGCCGCGGTGGCGTTGCCCCATCCGGTTGCTGTGCGCCCTGCATCCTTGCTCCGCTGCTGGCTGTCGTTGCGCGATTCTGGTGCGCGTCCGGGCGCCGGCGCAACCCGCCATCGGGCCGGTCGCGGCGTGCGTCCGGGCCCGCGGCGCGGGTCACGCACCGCGAGCGATGTCGATCCTGCCGTCGCTGCCGAACATCTCCAGCAGGCCGTTCTCCATCAGCCACCAGGGATCGCCGGCGAAGGCCGACAGATCGTCGGGTGGCTGCGCGCCCGGCACCGGCTGGTAGGCGATCCAGCCGTTGCGCCCGGCCATCTTGGCCCGGTACAGCGCGCGGTCGGCGAGGGTGACCAGTTGCTCCCAGCCGAGCAGCCGCGGGTGGCTCGGGAACAGCGGGCACTCGATCAGGCCGACCGAGGCGGTGAGGCGGTGCTGCTGGCCGTTGCCCAGCTCGAAGCTGTGTGCGGCGATGCGCGTGCACAGGCGCTGGCCCAGTCGCCCCAGGCTGCCACGCGGCAGCGGGCGGAACACCAGCAGGAATTCCTCGCCGCCCCAGCGCGCCACGTAGTCGCCGCTGCGCTTGAGTTCGCCGAGCAGCTGGCCCATCTGCTCCAGCACGCGATCGCCGGCGGCGTGGCCATGGGTATCGTTGATCGACTTGAAATGGTCGACGTCGAGCAGCGCGAACACCACCGCCTCGCTGCCGTTGGCATAGCCCTCGTCACGCTCGTAGAACGACAGGTCGGTGGGTATCTGCTGGGACAGGTAGCGCCGGTTGTGCAGGCCGGTGAGCGGGTCGGTGAAGCTGATCGCCTTCAGTTGCGCGTTGGCTGCCTGCAGGTCGCGGGTACGTTCCTGCACCAGGCGCTCCAGCTGCGCGCGCTGGCGCGCATAGCGATGCTGCAGCCCCAGGTAGCCGAGCCAGATCAGCCCCGCCAGCCCGAGCATCGCCAGCAGGCGGAAGACGAGGGTTTCGTACAGGCGCCGCGGGATCTCCACGGCGACATGCGCGGCGTGCCGCAGCGGTTCGGCCTGGCTGAAGTCGGCGACCTCGAAGGTGTAGTAGCCGGGGGCAGGCTGGCGTAGCTGGCGCTGCGCGTGGTCGGGCTTTCCAGCTCGTGCCATTCCTTCTCGTAGCCGGCCAGCCGGTAGCGCAGCTGCGGGGCGTGCATCGGCTGGAAGTCGGGCAGGCTGAACTCGAAGCGCAGGTCGCGGGCGTCGAGCGGCAGCTTGAGCGTGCCCTGGCCAGTGGCCAGGCGCCGGCCCTGGACCTGCACGTGGTCGATGCGGATGTTGCGCGGCGCGCTGTCGGTGTCGGTGTCCACATCCACCAGCAGCGCGCCGTCGCGGGTGGGCAGCCACAACTGGCCATCGCGCAGCACCCCGCGGCTGTTGCCGGCGCCGTTGCAGCATTTGTCCTGCTGCCCGCCGGTACGGTCGGTGCCGGAGTTGATGACGATCTGCGCCGCCAGTGCCTGCCGGGGATTGGCCAGCGCCTTGTCCAGCACCGCCAGTGGCAGGCGGTAGACGCCGCGCATGCCGGCGACCCACAGATCGCCGCCGTTCTGCGCCAGGTGGAAGGCGACATTGGCCGGCAGCTCGCGTTCGCGGTCCAGCCAGTGCCAGCGCTGGCCGTCATGCACGCGCAGGCTTTCGCCATTGCTGGTACCCAGCACCCAGCGCCCGTCGCGGAGTTCGACGAAGGCGGTGACCGGGGTGTCGTCGGACAGCCCGCCGAGCCGGCCGGTCGCCAGGATGCGGCCGTCGCGCCATTCGTACAGGCCCTTGTAGGTGCCCAGCAGGATGCGGCCGTCGCGGGTCTCGTAGACCAGCCGGATGCGGGGATCGGCCAGTCCTTCATGCTCGCCATAGCGGGTCAGCCGCTTCCCGTCCTGCAGCAGGAACAGTCCCTGGGTGGTGGCGAACCAGAGCCGGCCGGCATGGTCGCGGACGATGCCGTTGATCTGCGCATCGCGCAGCGGGGCCAGCGCGGGCGGTTGTTCGAGCCGGCCGCCGCGCAGCACCGCCACGCCGGCGCGGGTGCCGATCCAGGTCTGGTCGCGCTCGGGCAACAGGCTGTAGGCCTCCGGGTGCGGCAACTGGCTGCCGGCGACGCGGCTGGAGAAGCGTCCGTTCTGCCACACTGCCACGCCGTTGCTGCTGCCGACCCAGATGCTGCCGTCCGGCGCCGCGGCCACCGACCACAGCAGCGGGTCCTGCAGCCCGTCCGCCTGGCTCAGGCGCCGGGTCCAGCCGTTCCAGACCCGGGTCGCGCCCTCGACCATGCTGCCCAGCCACAGGTTGCCGTCGCGATCCTCGTAGATCGCGCGCACGGCGATGGCGCCGGGGGTGTTGTGGATGCGCTCGGGCGGCTGGCCGGCACGCAGCCGTTCCAGGTACTGCGGCGTGGCCACCCACAGGTTGCCGTCGCGGTCGGCATGCATCGCTTCCACGGTCAGGACTTCATGCGGACGCGGGTCCGCCGCCTGCCAGCTGCCGTTGCGCAGGCGGAAGAGGCCGTTGCGGGTGCCGGCCCACAGTTCGCCGCCGGCACGCGCCAGCGCGGTCACTCCGGCGTTGCCGGCCGCCGGCGGCAGCGGCAGCGTGCGCACGCTGCCGCCGGAGACCTGGAACACCCGGCCCTGGCCGCCCGCCCAGATCGCGTCTTCGTCCGCCAGCAGGCTCAGCGCCGGATCGGGCAGTGCCTGCACGCGCCGCAACCTGCCTTCGCGCGGGGTGCAGATGCCTTCCGCGCAACCGGCCAGGAGGCGGCCGTCGACCTTGAGCAGCGCACTGACCGGCGCCGGATGGTCGGCGACGGTGGGCGCGATGGCTTGGAAGCGCTGGTCCTCGAGCAGCAGCAGGCCCTGGGTGGTGCCGATCCACAGGCGGTCGTCGGCCTCGGCCAGCAGTGCCAGGATGTTGTTGCCCAGCTCCGGCGCGTCGCGCTGGGTGTAGCGCACGAAGCGCACGCCGTCGAACCGCGCCAGCCCGGTCTGGGTGCCGAACCACAGGTAGCCGGCCGGGTCCTGGGTGATGGCCAGCACGCTGATCTGCGGCAGCCCCTGGTCCACCCCCCAGGTGTCGGTGACGTAATCGCGGAACGGTTTTCCCGTGTCCAGGGCGGCAGCAGGCAGGGAAACCGCCAGCAGGAGCAGCAGCCACAGGCATGCCAACAGTCCGGTGCCGGTTGCCAGCGACCGGCGCGGATGGCGGATGATGAATGGATGGTCGATCGAGATTCCCCCTGAATCCCGTACTGACGTCAGCCTACATTGAAAACCATAGCGGCCCGGCGCGCATCCACTTGAATGCCCGCCGCCGCATTCAGCATTCGATGACGTTGACCGCCAGTCCGCCGCGGCTGGTTTCCTTGTATTTGTCCTGCATGTCGCGGCCGGTGTCGCGCATGGTCTTGATGACCTTGTCCAGGCTGACCTTGTGCTTGCCGTCGCCGCGCATGGCCATGCGTGCGGCGTTGATCGCCTTGACCGCGCCCATGGCGTTGCGCTCGATGCAGGGGATCTGCACCAGCCCGCCGATCGGGTCGCAGGTCAGCCCCAGGTTGTGTTCCATGCCGATCTCGGCGGCATTCTCGATCTGCCCCGGCTTGCCGCCCAGGGCGGCCATCAGCCCGCCGGCGGCCATCGAACAGGCCACCCCGACTTCGCCCTGGCAGCCGACCTCGGCGCCGGAGATCGAAGCGTTCTCCTTGTACAGGATGCCGATCGCCGCGGCGGTCAGCAGGAAGTCGAACACCCCCTGCTCGTTGCTGCCCGGGCAGAAGCGGTCGTAGTAGTGCAGTACCGCCGGGATGATCCCGGCCGCGCCGTTGGTCGGGGCGGTGACCACGCGGCCGCCGGCGGCGTTCTCCTCGTTGACCGCCAGCGCGTACAGGTTGACCCAGTCCAGCGTGGTCAGCGGGTCGCGCATGGCCGCCTCCGGCCGCGCGGACAGTTCGCGGTACAGGGCCGGGGCGCGGCGGCCCACGTGCAGCCCGCCCGGCAGCGTGCCTTCGGAACGGATGCCGCGCGCCACGCAGGCCTGCATGGCGTCCCAGATTTCGCGCAGGCCGGCGCGGATCTCGTCCTCGCTGCGCCAGCACTTCTCGTTCTCGAACATCAGCGCGGCGATGCTCAGGCCGCTGCGCGCGGCCTGGGCCAGCAGCTCGTCGCCGCTCCTGAACGGATACGGCAGCGGCGTCTGGTCGGGCACGATGCGGTCGTCGGCGGCGTCGTCGGCATTGACCACGAAGCCGCCGCCGACGGAGTAGTAGTCGCGGGTGGCGATGACCGTGTCGTTGGCGTCGAACGCGGTGAAGCGCATGCCGTTGGTGTGGTACGGCAGCTTCTGGCGCTTGTTCAGGGCCAGGTCGCGCTTCTCGTCGAAGGCGATCTCGTGCTGGCCCATCAGGTTGATGCGCCTGGACGAGCGGATGCGCGCCAGCGTGGCCGGGATGATGTCCGGGTCGATCAGGTTGGGCCGGTGGCCTTCCAGCCCGAGCAGCACCGCGGTGTCGGTGCCGTGGCCGCGCCCGGTCAGCGCCA
This sequence comes from Stenotrophomonas acidaminiphila, assembly GCA_002951995.1. Taxonomy (NCBI): domain Bacteria; kingdom Pseudomonadati; phylum Pseudomonadota; class Gammaproteobacteria; order Lysobacterales; family Lysobacteraceae; genus Stenotrophomonas; species Stenotrophomonas acidaminiphila. The sequence goes on along the minus strand of CP019797.1, from coordinate 2,544,285 downwards.
GCGAGCCGAACACCTCGGCGCGGATGCGGGCGACGTCGGCCAGCTGGCCCGGGTCGAGCAGCCAGCGGTGGACGAAGCGTTCGGCCGCGCGCATCGGGCCCACGGTGTGCGAGGAACTCGGGCCGATGCCGATCTTGAACAGGTCGAACGTGCTGACGGACATTGCGTTGTGCGTGCTGCCTGGAGGAATCGCTATTCTACGGGTTCGCCGCTGACGGCCCCGCCCGCAGCGCAGCATCTGACCTGGATGGGGTGTAGGAAATGGGCTTGATCCTGTATCAGCGCGACGATTGCCACCTGTGCGACCAGGCGCTGGAGGTGCTGGCGCAGGCGCGCACGCCGGCGTTCGACAGCGTGTTCATCGACGGTGACGACGCGCTGGAACTGCGCTACGGCACGCGCGTGCCGGTGCTGCGCGATACCGCTGGCGGTGCCGAGCTGGAATGGCCCTTCGATGCGCAGGGCGTGCGCCGGTGGCTGCGATGAACGCCCGCGCGTGGTCGCCACTGCTTGCCGTGCTGGGCATGGCGGCGGCCACTGCCGGTGCGGCCGACGTGGACCTGGCCAAGGCGCTGCCGGCGGACCCGCAGGGTTTTGCGTGGCAGGGGCGCACGCTGGCGCAGGTGCTGCCGGTGGACGCCATCGAGCGGCTGGTGCTGTTGAAGGCGGTCACCAGCGCGCCGGCCGCGCTGGACATGCGCAACCTGCGGCGCATGCTGCGCGACGCCGCGGCCACACCGCTGCAGGCACCGGCGCCGGGCGAGCGGCAGCCATTGCAGGCCGGGGGCGCGGACACGGTGTGGGAGGCGGTGCTGCTGACCCGCGACGGCGGCGTATTCGGCCTGGTGGTGCGGCCCGGCCAGGGCGGGCAGGCGCAGCGGCACCGCGCCTGCCTCACCGACGCCGCCGGCCGGCGTGGCTGTTTCGATATCGCCGGCGTCGCCGCCGGCTGAGTCCGCTGCCGGGCGTGCGCGGGCTTACTTCGCGCGCAGCACGACCTTGGTGCTGATCGCGGTTTCGTCCGGGATGGTCTTGGTGTCGGCCCAGTCGCCACCGCCGACGCCGAAGTCCAGGCGCTTGACCGTGGCCTTGCCGGTCAGCACCGGCTGCGCGCCGGGCGTCCAGGTAAAGGTCAGGGTGACCGGCTTGCTGACCCCGCGCAGCTGCAGCGTGCCGTCGGCGGCGAACTGGTTGCCGCCCACGGCGCGGAAGCCGCTGGCGGTGTAGCGCGCCTGCGCGAACTGGGCGACGTTGAAGAAGTCCTTGCCCTGCAGCGTCGAGTCGCGGTCGCTGTTGCCGCTGCGCGCGCCGGCCAGCGGGATGGTGACGTCGAGCTTGCCGGCGGCGGGGTTGGCCGGGTCGAAGCTGAGCTGGGTCTGGAAGCCGGGGAAGGTGCCGGTGAATACCTCGCCGTCGTATTTGGTGGCGAACACCAGGATCGAGCCGGGCGCCTGTTCGTAGTCCGCGGCCATCGCCGGGGTGGTGGCCAGCATGCCGGCCAGGGCAGCCGCCACGGCGGCCGGGGTGGTGAGCTTGATGTTCATGCGGATTCCTTCTGTGGGGTGTCGAGCCAGCCCTGCGGCAGCATGCGCACCAGCGTGGCGTCGCGCTGCTGGAGGTGGTGGTAGAGGGCGGCGCCGGCATGCGCCAGCACCACCAGGATCAGCGCCCAGAAGCCCCATTCGTGCAACGAGTGCGAAAGCTGCGCGGCGCGTTCGTCGGGGGCCACCAGCTTGGGCATTTCCAGCAGCCCGAACAGCTTGAACGGGCGCAGGCCGCTGGCCGAGTCGTACAGCCAGCCCGACAGCGGGATGGCGAACATCATCACGTACAGCAGCCAGTGGGTGGCGCCGGCGATGCGCTCCTGCCAGCCCGGGGTGCCCGGCACCGGCCGCGGGGCGCCGGCGTACAGGCGCCACAGCAGCCGCAACACCACCAGCACCAGCACGGTGATGCCGATCGACTTGTGCGCGGTGTAGACCCAGAAGTACTTCGGCGTCTTCGGCAGTTCGCCCATGAGCAGGCCGACGATGCCCAGGGCGAGGATCAACAGGGCGATCAGCCAGTGCAGGCTCTTGCTGACGCTGCCCCAGCGGTCGGGCGTGTTCTTCAGGGTCATGGGCGCGATTCCGGTTGCGGGGAGGATCGGGTGGCGGCGTCGGCCGCGGCCTGTGCGTCGTCGGCGTCCGCCGGCGCGGCTTCGCCGGCCGCGGGCGCCGTGGCGTTGTCGTCGCGCACCGCCTCGGCCTCGATGCGCAGTTCAACGCGGTTGCCGATCACCGTCGGCCAGGCGTCGATGCCGAAGTCCGAACGCTGCAGGGTGGCGGTGGCGGAAAAGCCGGCGGTGCGGCGGAACGGCGGCAGCGGGTGCCGCTTGAGTGCGTTGAGGCGGACGTCGAGCACCACCTCGCGGGTCACGCCGCGCAGGGTCAGCAGCCCATGTACGCGCGCGCTGCGTGCATCCACCGGTTCGATGCGGGTGGAGACGAACCGCGCCTGCGGGTGGCGCTGGCCGTCCAGCAGGTTGCGCGCCAGCGTGGCCTGGTTCCACTTGTCGTTGCCCAGGTCCAGCCGCGCGACCGGGACCACCACGTCGAGGTGGGCACCGGACCAGTCGTCCGGGTCGAAGTCGAGCACGCCCTCGCTGCCGGACACGGTGCCCAGCGCCTGCGAGAACCCGGCGTGTTCGACCGCGAACAGCACCCGCGTGTGCACCGGGTCCAGCCGGTAACGGTCGGCGGCCGGCGCCGACAGTGGCAGCAGGCAGGCCAGCAGCAGGGCGAGGCGAGGTGACAAGAGGCGGCTCCGGCGGGGGGTGGTGGATTCTAGGCATATGCCCGTCATGGTTTGTTGCCTGGCGGCGCAATGGATTGTTGCGCGGCGCCGCCGGGCCGCGCCGTTCCGCCGCGGGCCGGGGAGGGTGCCGGGGGCGGTCGTGGCCGGGGCTGCCGGCACGTGCCGGCCGTCGTGCCGCGCGGATGCTATTTTCCCCGCTGACAGGAAGCGCGAACGGGCGGCGGATGGCAACCAGGGGCAGCATCGACACCAGCGGACCGGCAGCGGCGTGCGCGGCCGCAGCGGCCATTTGCGGCGGCCCCGCCGCGCACACGGGGCCGGGCGATGAGGGCGTGGTGGCGTGGGCTGTTGTGCCTGCTGCTGTGCGCCGGGGTGGTGGTGCCGGCCACGGCCGAGGTGCCGGTCACCCCGCAGCCGCGCCGGCTCCGGGTGGCCGATGGGCTGCCGTCGGCCAACATCAATGCGTTCGCCGAGGACCGCCGCGGCTACATGTGGCTGGCCAGCCACGACGGACTGGCGCGCTTCGATGGCCGCAACTTCCGCATCTGGCGCGCCGAGGACGGCCTGCGCGACAACCTGATCTGGAGCCTGCACGTGGACGCCGGCAACCGGCTCTGGTTCGGCACCCAGAACGCGGGCCTGGGGATGTTGTCGGCCGACCGCCGCAGCTTCCGCTTCTTCGATCGCGAGACCTATCCGCAGATCGGCAGCAACAGCGTGTGGAGCATCGCCTCCACGCCCGATGGCAGCGTCTGGTTCGGCACCCCGAGCGCCGGCCTCCACCGGCTTGCGGTGGACGGCACCATCCAGCGTTTCATGCCGGTCCCCGGCCAGCCCGACAGCCTGCCGTCGGCGTCCATCGCCTACCTGGCGGTCACCGCCGACGGCGTGCTGTGGGTGGGCAGCAAGGGCGGGCTGGCGCGCTGGACCGGTAGTGGCTTCCAGCGCGAAGGCGAGTCGGTACTGCCCTCGCCGCGGATCAACGGCCTCAAGGTCGATGGCGGCCAGCGGCTGTGGATCGCCACCAACGGCGGGGTGGTGGTGCGCCATCGCGACGGGCGTTTTGAGCGCATGCAGTGGCCCGGTTCGGACTACGGCCACGTGCTCAACGTGCTGCAGTACGACAGCGACGGCAATTACTGGCTGGACACGCTGCAGGGCCTAGGCCGCAGCAGGGCCGGCGAGGCGGTGAGCAACGTGCCGCTGTACAGCGCCCAGGAACGCGGCATGGTCAAGCCCAACTGGAGCACCGCCTACGAGGACCGCGACGGCGGCCTGTGGTTCGCCAGCACCAATTCCGGCCTGTGGCATCTGTCGCCGAACTGGCGCCAGTTCTCGGTGCTGGCGCGGCACCTGGACGATCCGTCCTCGCTGCGCAATCCGTATGCGCTGGCGATGGCCGCCTCGGCCTCCGGCGGCATCTGGGTGGTGGGCACCCGCGGTGCGCTGGACCGGCTGGATCCGGCCAGCGGCGCGGTCGAGCACCACCTGCAGCCGGTCGACGGCATCCACTGGCCGCAGTCGGTGGCCGAGGATCCGCAGGGGCGGGTCTGGATCGGCAGCCTGGACACGCTGGTGCGCTACGACCCGCGTGACGGCGCGGTACGCCGCTGGCGGCATGACGATGCGGTGGACGCGGCGATGGTCGGCGACGGCGACATCGTGCGCCTGTGCGATGGCCACGTGTGGATCTATTCCGAGGACGGCGGCATCCAGCGGCGCGATGCCGAGGGCCACGTCACCCTGCACCTGGCGCCGGGCCAGCACGGCCTGCCCCCGGGGGCGCTGCAGGACATGCAATGCGGCCCCGGCGAGCGCCTGTGGCTGTCCGGCGCCACCGGCCTGTCGGCCTGGCAGCCGCAGGCCGGCGCCTTCGCGCCGGTGGCGGGTGGGCCGCAGGTGCCGGCGCATGCCTTCGACGTCGGTGCCGACGGCACGGTGTGGGTGGCGCTGCTCGGGCGGCTGGAGCGTTACCGCTGGGACGGCGGGCAACTGCGCTGGGAGGACGGCATCGGCGTCGAGCAGGGGTTCCCGATGCTGGCCGCCGGCGGGCTGGTCATCGACGGCCGCGGCATTGCCTGGGCGAGCAGTGCGCGTGGCCTGATCCGGGTGGATCCGCAACGGCGCTCGGTGCGCCTTTACGGCGTGCACGACGGGCTGCCCGGGCAGGAGTTCCGGCGCCGCGGGCTGGTGCAGGCGCGCAGCGGCCAGGTGGCCGGCGGCACCCCCGACGGCGTGGTGCTGTTCGATCCGGCGCAGGTCGGCCCGCCGGCGCGGCGGCCGCCGCTGGTGATCGAGCGGATCAGCGTGCATCGCGGCGACCAGCTGTACGACCTGTCCGAGCAGCCGCTGCTGCGGATCAAGGACGGCGACCGCGACCTGCACGTGGTCGCACGCCTGTTGGCGTTCGCCGACTCCACCAACAACCAGTACCGCTTCCGCCTGAGCGGCTACGACCCGGACTGGGTCAATGCCGGCGCCAGCGGCGAGCGCGTGTTCCCGCGCCTGGCGCCGGGCAGCTACACCCTGCAGATCCAGGGCGCGGTGCCCGGCGGCGGCTGGATCGCCGCGCCCGACGTGCGGATCGAGGTCGCCCCGCCGTGGTGGCGCAGCGGCTGGGCGATGGCCGTCTATGCGCTGGCCGCGGCGCTGGCGCTGGGGATCGCGGTGCTGGCCTACCGCGCGCGCCTGCAGCGGCGCAGTGAATGGCAGCTGGCCGAACAGCGGCGCGAACTGGCCGAGCAGGCCTCCTCGGCCAAGACCCGCTTCCTGGCCACCTTCGGGCACGAAGTGCGCACGCCGATGACCGGCGTGCTGGGCATGACCGAGCTGTTGCTGGACACCCCGCTGGACGATACCCAGCGCCGCTATGCCGGTTCGATCCAGCAGGCCGGCGTCCATCTGCTGCAGCTGGTGAACGATTCGCTCGACCTGGCGCGCATCGAGGCTGGCCGGCTGGAGCTGGACAGCCGCCCGTTCGAGCTGGCGCCGCTGCTGGACGAGGTCGCCGCGCTGATCGCGCCGGTGGTGCGCAAGCGTGGGCTGGAGTTCGTGCAGGAGCCGCGGCTGCCGATGCCGGTGCGCGTGACCGGCGATCCGATGCGCCTGCGCCAGATCCTGATGAACCTGCTCGGCAACGCCGCCAAGTTCACCGGGCACGGCCAGGTCGGGCTGGGCGTGGAACTGCTGCCCGCCGGCGCCGGCATCCGCCTGGTGGTCAGCGATACCGGCCCCGGCATCACCGCCGAGCAGCAGGCGCGGCTGTTCCGCCGCTTCGAACAGGCCGAAGGACCGCAGACCGCCTCGCGCTACGGCGGCAGCGGGCTGGGCCTGGCGATCTGCCAGGAACTGGCCGCGGCCATGGGCGGCAGTATCCGCATCGACAGCCGGCTGGGCGCCGGCGCGCGCTTCATCGTCGAGCTGCCCCTGGCGTGGACGCCGCTGGCCGGCGGCGACGCTGCGGCGGCGCGCGCGTCGGGGCAGGGCCCGGAAGGCAGCCTGTGCATCCTGCTGGTCGAGGACGACCCCACCGTGGCCGATGTCATCGCCGGGTTGCTGCGCGCGCGCGGCCACCAGGTGGTGCATGCGCTGCACGGGCTGGCGGCGCTGGCCGAAGTGGCGGCGTGGCCGTTCGACATCGGCCTGCTCGACCTGGACCTGCCGGCGCTCGACGGCCTCGCATTGGCGGCGCAGCTGCGCGGCCAGGGCCACCGCTTCCCGCTGGTGGCGGTGACCGCGCGTGCCGATGGTGGCGCCGAGCAGCAGGCGCGCGCGGCCGGCTTCGACGGGTTCCTGCGCAAGCCGGTGACCGGCGAGATGCTGGTGGCCGCCATCGCCGCGGCGTGGCGCTCGCGCGACGCGGCCCCGGCGCAGGACGCGCCGGCGGCGCCGCCGCCGGACTGACTACTCGACCACTTCCTCGACCGCGCGCGGGTGCGGCCGGTTTTCCGGCAGTTGCCAGAACACCAGGGTCGAGCTGAGCGTGATCACGCCGACGCACACGAACGTGGCGTGCAGCGCGGCGCTGGCACCATGCCCGGTGAGGTGGGCGCCGAAGGTGGACAGCAGGCTGCCGGCGGTGGCCGCGCCGAAGCCGGTGGCCAGCATCATCACCATCGACAGCAGGCTGTTGCCGCTGCTGGCCTGGCCGGCGTCCAGGTCGCGCAGGGTCACCGTGTTCATTACCGTGAACTGCATCGAGTTGAAGGCGCCGAACAGGGCCAGCTGCAGCAGTTGCAGCGCCAGCGGCTGGCGGCCGCTGACGAACATGAAACTGGCCATCGCCAGACCCACGCAGACGGTGTTGATCATCAGGATGCGGCGGTAGCCGAAACGCTCCACCAAGGTCACCGCCAGGCGTTTGGCGGCCATGCCGGCCAGCGCCACCGGGATCATCATCATGCCCGCCGCCATCGGGCTCATGCCCAGGCCCACCTGCAGCAGCAGCGGGATCAGCAGTGGCATGGCGCCGCTGCCGATGCGCGAGAACAGGTTGCCGAGGATGCCGATGCGGAAGCTGGTGACCCGGAACAACGTCAGCGGGAACAGCGCGTCGCTGCGCCCGGCCGCGTGCAGCCAGTAGCCGGCCAGCGCGGCGATGCCGATCACCGCCAGCAGCAGCACCAGCGCATGCGCCGAGCCGAAGCCGGAGGCGCCATCCAGTGCCAGCGACAGCGCGATCATGCCGAACGCCAGCATCAGGTAGCCGGCCAGGTCGAAGTGATGCCGTTCCTGGCCGTAATGGTCGGGCATGATCCGCAGCGCGGCGAACAGCCCGGCCACGCCGATCGGCAGGTTGATCAGGAAGATCCAGTGCCAGGACGCGGCCTGCACCAGCCAGCCGCCCAGGGTCGGCCCCAGCAACGGGCCGACCAGCGCCGGGATCGCGATGAAACTCATCGCCGACAGGAACTGCTCGCGCGGCACCGAGCGCATCACCGCCAGCCGCCCCACCGGCAGCAGCAGCGCGCCGCCGATGCCCTGCAGTACACGTGCGGCGACCAGCCAGTGCAGTGTCGGCGACAGCGCGCAGGCCAGCGAGCCCAGGGTGAACAGCACGATCGCCGCCACGAAGGTGCGGCGGGTGCCGACGCGGTCGGCGATCCAGCCCGAGGCCGGGATGAAGCTGGCCACCGCCAGCGCGTAGCTGAACACCACCGACTGCATCTGCAGCGGGCTCTCGCCCAGGCTGCGCGCCATCGCCGGCAGCGCCGTATTGACGATGGTCGAATCCAGCATCTGCATGAAGATCGCCAGCGACACCAGCCACAGCAGCGGCTTGTGCGGATCGGCGGCGGGCAGTGGGCTGGAAGGGGGCAGGGACATCAGGCGCACTCGTTGCCAGGGCGGTGCCGGCATTGTCCCGGTTCGCGCGTGCAGGCATCGCGCACGCGCGCCGCCGTGGGCCGGCGCCGCGCGCTGAGCGGGCGTGCCCCCGGGCCGGCCTAGCTGTGATCTCTCAGTAGGTTGTTCATCCGGGGCATCGCTGGAAGATGGGGGTTACGAAGCCAACCAGCCCCCAGGAGCCCCGGATGAACCTGCATAAACATGCCCGTTTGAGCCCACGCGGTCGAGCCCTGCTTGTGGACCGCATCCTGGTACAGGGCCTGCGCATCGAAGAGGCCGCCCACGCGGCCGGCGTGAGCGTACGCACGGCCTATAAGTGGCTCAAGCGCTACCGGGAGGAGGGTCCGGGTGGTTTGACGGACCGCAGCTCCCGACCGCATTCCAGTCCCCACGCCCTATCCCCGGTGATCGTGGCGCAGGTGCTGGAGCAGCGCCGCTCACGCCAGACCTATCGCCAGATCGCCCAGCGCCTGTCCGTGGCGCCAAGCACCATCGCCCGGGTGCTGCGCCGCGCCGGCCTGCATCGGCTGGCCGAACTGGAACCGGCGCTGCCGCACAACCGCTACGAATACGCCCTACCGGGCCAACTGCTGCATCTGGATATCAAGAAGCTGGGGCGGATCGGCTCCCCGGCCACCGTGTCACCGGCGACCGGTCGCGCCGGCACCGGGGCATCGGCTGGGAATACGTCCACCTGGCCATCGACGATCACTCGCGCGTGGCCTTCGCCTCCATCGAGCCGGACGAGCGCGGGACCAGTGCCTGCAAGGCCCTGATCCGTACGGTGCGCTACTACCGCAGCCTGGGCGTGTGCTTCGAGCGGGTGTTGACCGACAATGGCACCTGCTACAGGTCGCGCCGCTTCCAGCGCCTGGTCCGTCGGCTCGGCCTGCGCCACCTGCGCACGCGTCCCTATACGCCCCGCACCAACGGCAAGGCCGAACGTCTGGTGCAGACCAGCCTGCGCGAATGGGCCTATGCCCGCGCCTATGACAACTCCGGGCAGCGCGCCGATGCCCTCCATGGCTGGTTGCACCACTACAACTGGCACCGCCCTCACGCCAGTCTTGGCTACAAACCACCCATCTCCCGCATACCACTGAACAACCTGCTGGGTTTACACACCTAGCCGCGCCCGGGGCGAAGTACTCAGCGGCGGCTGAGGCGGTGCACCGCGTCCACCAGCACCGCCACGTGCTCGGGATTCATGTCCGGCGACATGCCGTGGCCGAGGTTGAACACGTGGCCCTCGCGCGAGCCGCCGTTGCCGGCGGCATAGCTGTCCAGCACCTTGCCGGCCTCGCGGGCGATGGCCTCCGGCGAGCCGTACAGCGTGGTCGGGTCCAGGTTGCCCTGCAGCGCCACCTTGCCGGCGGTGGCGCGCGCGGCGTCCTCCAGCGAAATGGTCCAGTCCACGCCCACGCCTTCGGCGCCGGTGGCGGCCAGCTCGGCCACATACTGGCCGGTGCCCTTGCCGAACAGGATCAGCGGCGTGCGCTGCGCGCCCTGGCCGCGTTCCAGCTCACGGGCGATGCGCGCCAGATAGGGCAGCGAGAACTCGCGGTACATCGCCGGCGACAGCACCCCGCCCCAGGTGTCGAACACCTGCAGCGCCTGCGCCCCGGCCGCGCGCTGCGCCGCCAGGTAGGCGACGACCGCGTCGGTCACCACCCGCAGCAGCTGGTGCAGCGCCGCCGGCGCGTTCAGTGCCATCGCCTTGATCCGCGCGTAATCCTTGCTGCCGCCGCCCTCGACCATGTAGCAGGCCAGCGTCCACGGACTGCCGGAGAAGCCGATCAGCGGCACCTTGCCGTCCAGCTCGCGGCGGATCAGCCGCACCGCGTCCATCACGTAGCCCAGCTCGGTCTCCATGTCCGGCACCGCCAGCCGGGCGATGGCCGCCGCGTCGCGCACCGGGTGGTGGAACTTCGGGCCCTCGCCCTCGGCGAAATACAGGCCCAGGCCCATCGCATCGGGCACGGTGAGGATGTCGGAGAACAGGATGGCCGCGTCCAGGTCGAACCGCTGCAGCGGCTGCAGCGTGACCTCGCAGGCGACCTCCGGGTTCTTGGCCATCGCCAGGAAGCTGCCGGCGCGGGCACGGGTGGCGCGGTATTCCGGCAGGTAGCGGCCGGCCTGGCGCATCAGCCAGACGGGCGTGCAGTCCACCGGCTCGCGGCGCAGGGCGCGCAGGAAGCGGTCGTTGCGAAGGGGCTGGTCACGGAAAACTCCTTGGAACGTGGCCGTTGGGCCGGGGCGGCGCGCACGGCGCCGGGGCCGGTCAGGGGTGCGGCTCGCCGCTGGCGAACACCACCTGGAAACCGCGCTTGATCTGCGCGTCGCGTGCCTTCTCGAAGGCGTGGCGGGCCTCGTCTTGCTGCAGGAACAGCTCGCGGCGCAGCTGCGCGCGGCCGCCGGTCTGGCCGCTCTCGCGCAGCAGCTCCCAGCCGCCGAGCAGGTCCGGCAGCAGCGAAAGCTGCACATAGCGGGGGGATTCGTTGCCGCTGGGCGGCTGCTGCAGGTAGACGCGCATGGCGATGATTGTAGCCGGCCGCGTCGGGGCCGGGTGGCATTGCCCCGCCGCCGGCCGTGGCCTCAGCCGGTGCGCAGTACCGCCAGCACCGCGGCCTCGTCCACGTCCGCCACCACTTCGGCCCGGCCGACGCCGCGCCACAGCACCAGGCGCAGGCGCCCGGCGAGGTTCTTCTTGTCCAGGCGCATGTGCGCGAGCAGGGCCGCGGGGTCGAGCCCGGCCGGGATCGCCACCGGCAGGCCATAGGCCCGCAGCAGGTCGCGCAGCGCGTCCGCGGCGTCGTCGCCGGCCATGCCCAGCGCGGCCGACAGCCGTGCCGCCAGCACCATGCCCACCGCCACCGCCTCGCCGTGGTTGAGATTGTCGCTGCCCGGCGCGCCATAGCCCTGCGCCGTCTCGATGGCATGGCCGAAGGTGTGGCCGAAGTTGAGCAGGGCGCGCTCGCCCTTCTCCAGCGGGTCGCGCGCGACGATCTCGGCCTTGTGCTCGCAGCTGCGGGCGATGGCCTGCGCCAGGGCCGCATCGTCGCCGGCCAGCAGTGCGTCGCGCTCGGCCTGCAGCCATTGGAAGAACAGCGGGTCGCGGATGCAGCCGTACTTGATCACCTCGGCCAGCCCGGCGCGCAGTTCGCGCACGGGCAGGGTGCGCAGCGCGGCGGTGTCGGCGATCACCGCGCGCGGCGGGTGGAACGCGCCCACCAGGTTCTTGCCCTGGGCGATGTCCACCGCGGTCTTGCCGCCGACCGACGAATCGACCATCGACAACAGGGTGGTGGGCAGCTGCACGCAGTCCACGCCGCGCATCCAGCAGGCGGCGGCAAAGCCGGCCAGGTCGCCGACCACGCCACCGCCGAGCGCCAGCACGCAGGCGTCGCGGGTGGCGCCAAGCGTGGCCAGCGCGTCGATCGCGCCGCCGAAATGGTGCAGGGTCTTGGACGCCTCGCCGGCGGGAATCAGGTACTCGCCGACCGCCAGGTCCGGGCGCGCCTGGTGCAGCGCGGCGCGCACCCGCGCCAGGTAAAGCGGCGCCACGGTGTCGTCGCTGACCAGCAGCACGTGGCGGCCGCGGACGGCGCCGGCCAGCAGGTCGCCCGCACCGAGCAGGCCGGGGCCGATGTGGATCAGGTACGGGCAGTCGCCGCCGACGGCGACGGTGCGGGGGGCATGGCTCATGCGGGGAGTTCCGGGTTCTGCCACTGCGCGGCCAGGCGCACGACCAGGTGCGCGGTGGCCTCGGCGGGGGAATAGGGATCGGTGTCGACGACCAGGTCGGCGACCTCGCGGTACAGCGGATCGCGCAGCGTGGCCATGGCCTCGAGCACCTGTTCGCGGTCCTCGCGCTGCAGCAGCGGGCGGGTCTTGTCGCGCTGCAGCCGCTGCAGCTGCGCGGCCACGCCCACGCGCAGCCACACCACGAAACCGCGCTGGCGGATCCGCTGGCGGTTGTCGGCATCGAGCACTGCGCCGCCGCCGGTCGAGACCAGCTGCCCGCCGCGTTCCAGCAGCCTGGCCAGCACGCGTTTTTCGTGCGCGCGGAAGCCGGCCTCGCCGACGTTCTCGAAGATGGCCGGGATCGACGAACCCACCTCGTCGACGATGGCCTGGTCGGCATCGACGAACGCCAGCCCGAAACGCTCGGCCAGGCGGCGGCCGATGCAGGTTTTGCCGGCGCCCATGGGGCCGACCAGGATGACGTTGGGGGCGGGATTCATTGCCGTTCGATGCTAGCACCGTGTCGGTGCGTTAACACGGTAGCAGCCAAGCTCGTCGACGCCACGAGTGGTTCGTGGTGCAACCAACGGAGGCGGACATGGCAGTGGCGAAAATCATCGAAGTCAGCGCGTCGTCCAGCGCCAGCGTCGAGGACGCGGTGCGCAGCGGCCTGAAGAAGGTGGCCGAGACGGTCAAGGGCATCCAGGGCGCGTGGATCAACGAGACCAAGGTGGTCACCGATGGCGACGGCAACATCACCGAATGGCGGGTCAACCTGCGGGTGACGTTCCTGGTCCAGTAGGTGCGGGGCTCGCCCCGCACGGCTTTCGCATATGGCATGTGCGGGGCAAGCGCCGCACCCACGGCGTGGGCGGGGCAAGCATCGCGTCTACGACATGTGCGGGGCAAGCCCCGCACCTACGGCGCGTGGGGCAAGCACCGCGCCTACGGCAGCACCCGGCGCTGCGCATCCAGCGCCACGGTGCGGTCGGCGATGTCCGGCAGGCAGCGCAGCGCCTGCCGGCTGACGCGCTCGTAGAACTGCACGAAGCGCTCGACCTGCGCCCGGTTCATGCCGGTGCGCCCGGGCGCGGCCTGCTGCAGCGCCTGCTCCTGTTGCCAGCGCCAGTTGGGCACCACCGAAAAGCCCGGCGGCTGCAGGAACCACAGCCGGTCGCAACGCTGCCACAGCGCCGGGTAGTCGCGGGCCAGCGCCTGGTTGCACCAGCGCCGCCAGGTGCCGTCCGCATCGGCGTCGCGCTCGAGCGCGTTGAGCGGCGTGCGCAGGGCGTCCTCGGCTTCCGGCGGGGTGCCCAGGAACCAGCCCTCGAATACCAGCAGGTCCAGGTGCTGGACCGGTTGCCACTGCGCCTGCGGCACGCGCTCATCGGCGAGCTTGTCGAAGCGCGGCAGCGCGAACGGCTGGCCGCCGCGGGCCGCGTCCAGGGTTGCCAGCGCCAGCGGCAGGTCGTGGGTGCCCGGGGGCCCGCGCGTGGCCAGTAGCGGATGCACGCGCCCGGCCAGGCGCTGGCGCTGGGCGCGGGTCAGGTAGACGTCGTCGATGGACAGTGCCGCCGCGCGCAACCCGCGCGCCTGCGCCAGCTCCACCACCTGCGCCGCCAGCGTGGACTTGCCGCTGCCCTGCACCCCGCTGATCGCCAGCACCGGCGTGTCGCGGCCGCTGGCCAGCGCCTCGTCCAGCGCCTGTGCGGCCAGGGCCTGCGGGAAGCGGCGTGCGGAGAAGCGGTGCGGAACGGACGACATGGCGCCACAATAGCCCAAACCCATGCCGTCCGAAGTGGAGCCATGACCGATCTGTACGCAGAAGCGCTTTCGACCTTCGCCGAGTTGTTCGAGGAGGCCAAGGCCAGCAATGAAATCGAGCCCGGCGCGATGACCGTGGCCACGGCCGACGTCGATGGCCGGCCATCGGCGCGCACCGTGCTGCTCAAGGCCTTCGACGAGCGCGGTTTCGTGTTCTACACCCACCTGGACAGCCGCAAGGGCCGCGAGCTGCACGCCAACCGCCAGGCGGCGCTGCTGTTCCTGTGGCGCAGCCTGCGCGAGGCCGGCATCCAGGTGCGGATCGACGGCGACGCGCAGCTGGTGTCCGCGGCCGAGGCCGACGCCTACTTCGCTTCGCGCCCGCGCATGAGCCAGATCGGCGCCTGGGCATCGATGCAGTCGCAGACGCTGGGCTCGCGCGAGGAGTTCGACGAGCGCCTGCGCAACTTCGAGGCGCGTTTCGAGGGCCGCGACGTACCGCGCCCGGACGGCTGGAGCGGCATCCGCGTGGTCCCGCAGCGCATCGAGTTCTGGTACGGCGCCACCTTCCGCCTGCACGAGCGCTGGTGCTACGAGGCCGACGCCGCCGGTGCCTGGAGCAAGCGGCTGCTGTACCCGTGAGCCGGCTGCGCCTGCACCCGGTCCATCGCATCACCGTGTTCGTGCCGCCGGCGCACCTGCAGGCGCTCAAGCGCGGCATCCTCGCGGTCGACGACCTGGCCGCCGGCGGTTATGCCCACGGCATGTGGGAGTCGGCACCGGGGCGGGAACAGTTCCGCGTGCTGCCCGGTACCGCCAGCGTGGTGGGCGAGGTCGGCGAGCTGGTGAGCGAACCCACCGTGCGGCTGGAATTCTGCCTGCCGCGCGGCGTGCCGGGCGACCGCGAACGGTTGCAGCGGGTACTCGACCAGGGCATCGCCGCGCACCACCCGTGGACCAGCCCGGCGGTGTTCGTCGAGGCGCTGGAGTTCGCCGCGCCATGACCGGGCCACGCCGCATCGTCTGCCTGACCGAGGAGCCGACCGAGACCCTGTACGCGCTGGGCCAGCAGGACCGCATCGTCGGCATCAGCGGCTTCACCGTGCGCCCGCCACAGGCGCGCCGCGACAAGCCCAAGGTCAGTGCCTTCACCAGCGCCAAGGTGGAGGAGATCCTGGCGCTGCAGCCCGACCTGGCGATCGGCTTTTCCGACATTCAGGCCGATATCGCCGCCGAACTGATCCGCCGCGGGGTGGAGGTGTGGATCGCCAACCACCGCAGCGTCGCCGGCATCCTCGATTACATCCGCCGGCTCGGTGCGCTGGTCGGCGTGGCCGCGCGCGCCGACGCCTATGCCGGCGAGCTGCAGCGCGGGCTGGACGCCATCGCCGCGCAGGCGGCGCGGCTGCCGCGGCGGCCGCGGGTCTATGTCGAAGAGTGGGACGAACCGATCATCACCGGCATCCAGTGGGGCGCGGAGCTGGTGGAGATCGCCGGCGGCATCGACGTGTTTCCCGAACTGTCGCGCGAGCCCCTGGCCAGGGCGCGGATCCTGGCCGATGGCGCGCCGGTGATCGCGCGCGACCCGGAGATCATCATCGGCTCGTGGTGCGGCAAGAAATTCCGCCCGAGCGGGTGGCCGCGCGCCCGGGCTGGGCGGCGATCCAGGCGGTGCGCGACGGCGAGCTGCACGAGATCAAGTCGCCGCTGATCCTGCAGCCCGGGCCGGCGGCGCTGACCGACGGCGTGCAGGCCATCGCCGCCATCATCCAGCGCTGGGCGCAGCATCACGCGTAGGTGCGGGGCTTGCCCCGCACGGGCTTTACCGATGGAGCACCAGGCGGGGCAAGCCCCTGTCGTGGCCCGTCTTCCTGCCGGCATCAAGCAGGGGGCGTGGCGCTGAGCGACGGCGTGCAGGCGATCGCCGCCATCATCCAGCGCTGGGCGCAGCGACACGCGTAGGTGCGGGGCTTGCCCCGCACGGGCTTTACCGATGGAGCACCAGGTGGGGCAAGCCCCCACCGCGGCCCGTCTTCCTGCCGGCATCAAGCTGCGGGTCCGGCCTCACGGTTTCAGGCCGCTGGCTTCATCGCCCAGCCTGTTCTCCAGATTGGCGCGCCCGCTCTGGGCGTAGCGCTTGCATGCCCCGGTGTCGACCAGGGGGCTGCCGCCCGTGCCGCGCAGGCGCGCGAACAGGTCGCTGGCCAGCGGGTGCGGCGTGATCTGGATGTCGCAGGGCAGCGCGGCGAGGGTGTCCAGGCCGCGGCGGAAGGCGGCGACCATCGCCGGATGGTCGCTGTAGCGGTACTGGTGGTCGGACAGCGCGCTGACGCTGTCGGTGTAGGCCAGGTCCAGGCAGCGCGTGCCTTCGCAGCTGCGCCAGGTCCAACTGGTGCCGCCCGGGGTGTGGCCGGGGGTGGCGTGTGCGACGAGCGCCAACGCGCCGACCCGTACGCTGTCGCCGTCTGCCAGCGGGCGCACCACCGGCACCGCCGGAAAGCCGGTGTCGAATTCCAGTTGCTGCGGGTCGCTGCGGTCGCTCACCCCGGTATGCAGCGTGTTGACCGCCGGCGCGCGCGCCAGCAGCGGCGCGCCCGTCACCTGCTGCAGGTAGGCCAGGCCGGCCGCGTGGTCGTAGTGTTCATGCGAGTTGAGCAGGTACTTGACGTCGCCGGGGTCGAAGCCCAGGGCGCGGATGTTGGCTTCGATCAACGGCCCGGCCGGCGCGGTGGCGCCGTCGATGAGGACGTGGCCCTGGTCGGAGGTGACCAGCAGCACGGTGAGGCCGCAGGTGCCCACGTACCAGGTGTTGCCGAAGATGCGGCGCGGCGGCGCGGGTTCGTTCCAGCCGTCCATGGCGCTGTCGCTGGGCGGGCAGTCGCGCGCGCCGGGGGCGGTGGACGTCGCCGGCGCGGCATGGGTGGCCGGAAGGTCGGCCGCCGCATGCGCCGGCATGCGCTGCGGCGTTGCAGGGCAGCCGGCCAGCAGCGCCAGGCCAAGCGCGGGTACGGCAAGGCGGCAGGGCCGCCGCAGGACTGGGGGCATCACGGTCATCTGCAGGTTGGAAAGCGCTGCCGCAGGATAGGCAGGCCGCGCGCGCGCGACCAACGCGAATAAGCTGCGGCAGGCATTAGCTGCCTGCATGCCTGGGTGCCGTCGCCGCGGTCAGCGCCCGGGCGCCAGCCCGGTGTAGCGTGCGCGCGGGCGGATCAGCGTGCCCAGTGCCTGCTGTTCCAATGCGTGCGCCAGCCAGCCGGTCAGGCGCGCGGCGGCGAACATCACCAGCGCATGCGCGCCGGGCAGGCCGTGCACGTAGCAGATCGCCGCCAGCAGGCCGTCGATGTTCGGGTGCTGGCCGCTGTGTTCGGCGGTGGCCGCCAGCACCGCCTCGACGTGGCGCATGCGTGGCTGCCCGCCGCACAGCGCGCGCAGCTGGCGCAGCATCTCGCCGCCGCGCGGGTCGCCATCGGGATAGAGCAGGTGGTTGAAGCCGGGCAGTTCGTCGCCGCGGCGCCAGCGTTCGGCGATGAACGCCGCCGGCGCGCCGCTGGCCTTGGCATCGAGCAGCAGCGCATGCGCGCGCGCGGTGGCGCCGCCATGGCGCGGCCCCGACAGCGCGGCCAGGCCGGCGCTGACGGTGGCGTGCAGGTGCGCGCCGGTGGAGGCGACCACGCGCGCGGCGAACGCCGACACGTTCAGCTCGTGGTCGGCGCACAGCACCAGCGCCGAGCGCACCAGTTCGGCGAAGCCGGCATCGCCGGGTTGCCACGCATCGGCCAGCAGGCGGTGCACCGGGCGCGCGTCGGGCTGCACCCCCACCAGCAGCGCGGCGTTCTGCCGCAGCAGCATCGCCGCCACCTCGCGCCGCACCGGCGCGGCGGCGTTGAGCGATTGCCGCTGTTCCAGCGCCAGCAGCGGGATGCAGGCCATGGTCCGTTCCAGCGGCGGCAGCGCTGCGTCCAGCGCCAGCGCCGCCACCCGCGGCGGCCACGCCGGCGGTGGCGCCGCGGCGAACGGATCCTGTTCCTCGCAGTCCCACAGCAGCCGCGCGATGTCTTCCAGGGTGGCGCCGCCGCGCGCCGCCGCCACCGCCGAGCGGCCGCGGTAGTACGGCGCGTCCGGGCGGATCAGCGAGATCCGCGTTTCCAGCACCGGCAGGCCGCGGTCCAGGCTCTGCGCCGCGCCACGCGCCGCGCCGCGGCCGGCGCGCTTGCGCTGCGCCAGCCGCTCCACCTCGGCGCGCAGGTAGACCCGGCTGCGCGGGTCCGGCCCGGGCCGCGAACTGAGCTGGCCGCGGCTGACATAGGCGTACAGCGTGGCCGGGCTGATCCCGAGCAGGGCGCAGGCGTCGCTGGCGGGGATCAGTTCGGGGTCGGCGGGTTCGGTCATGGGGTCGATATGTTGATTATTTGAATCAAGATTGATCAATGGTTTGGATGGTGCCAGATTGTGCGCCATCGCGGAACGGCGCTCTCGCCGCCGCCATACCAGGAGTCCCGTCATGTCCGTTTCCTCCGCCGGCGCCGCGTTCCGCGCCGCCCTGGCCGCCGAAAAGCCCCTGCAGGTGATCGGTGCGATCAACGCCAACCACGCGCTGCTCGCCAAGCGCGCCGGCTACAAGGCCATCTACCTGTCCGGCGGCGGCGTCGCGGCCGGCTCGCTGGGGCTGCCGGACCTGGGCATCAACACCCTGGAAGACGTGTTGATCGACGTGCGCCGCATCACCGACGTGTGCGACCTGCCGTTGCTGGTGGACATCGACACCGGCTTCGGCCCGAGCGCGTTCAACATCGCGCGCACGGTGAAGTCGCTGATCAAGGCCGGCGCCGCCGCCTGCCACATCGAAGACCAGGTCGGCGCCAAGCGCTGCGGCCACCGCCCGGGCAAGGAAATCGTGTCGCAGGGCGAGATGGTGGACCGGGTCAAGGCCGCCGCCGACGCCAGGACCGACCCGGACTTCTTCCTGATCGCCCGCACCGACGCCATCCAGATGGAAGGCGTGGACGCGGCCATCGAACGCGCCATCGCCTGCGTCGAGGCCGGTGCCGATGGCATCTTCGCCGAGGCCGCCTACGACCTGGACACCTACCGCCGCTTCGTCGACGCGGTGAAGGTGCCGGTGCTGGCCAACATCACCGAGTTCGGCAAGACCCCGCTGTTCAGCCGCGACGAGCTGGCCACGGCCGGCGTCGCCATCCAGCTGTTCCCGCTGTCGGCGTTCCGCGCCGCCAACAAGGCCGCCGAGAACGTGTACGAGGCGATCCGCCGCGACGGCCACCAGCGTGGCGTGGTCGATGCCATGCAGACCCGCGAGGAGCTGTACGACCGCATCGGCTACCACGCCTTCGAGGCGCAGCTGGACAAGGTATTCGCGCAGAAGGGCGCATGATGGCCGTCCCTGCGGCCACCTGATACCCGCCATGGCGACCCCGTCCTCCCACCGCACCCGCGTCGACCGCCGCGACACCGCGCGGCGCCTGCTGCAGCGCGACCTGGAGCAGCTCACGCCCGAGGAACGGGTGGTGGTCGAACGCTTCATCTCCGGCGGGCGGGTCTCGCGCAACGTGCGCCGCGAGCTGCACGAGTCGCGCACGCTGGGCGAGCGGGTCGCCGACCGCGTCGCCGAAGTCGGCGGCAGCTGGACCTTCATCCTGTGCTTCGGCGTGGTGCTGGTGGTGTGGATGGTGGTCAACAGTTTCCTGTTGGCCCGGGCGTTCGACCCGTACCCCTACATCCTGCTCAACCTGGTGCTGTCGTGCCTGGCCGCGGTGCAGGCACCGATCATCATGATGAGCCAGAACCGGCAGGCGGCGGTGGACCGCATGCGTGCCGAGAACGACTACCAGGTCAACGTGAAAGCGGAGCTGGAAGTGCTGCAGATCCACGAGAAGCTGGACCTGCTGCGCACCCGCGAATGGGCGCTGCTGGTGGAACAGCAGAACCGCCAGATCGAAATGCTGCAGCGGTTGCTGGAACGCGCCACCACGGCGCCCGGCGACGAGCCGCAGAAACAACCGTAAACCTTCCCTCGAAAGGCAGAAGACCATGTCAGAACAGACCACCGCCACGCCCGCCTTCAAGCCCAAGAAGTCCGTCGCCCTGTCCGGCACCGCCGCCGGCAACACCGCGCTGTGCACCGTCGGCCGCAGCGGCAACGACCTGCATTACCGCGGCTACGACATCCTGGACCTGGCCAACACCAGCGAGTTCGAGGAAATCGCCCACCTGCTGGTGCACGGCAAGCTGCCGAACCAGGCCGAGCTGCGCGCCTACAAGGCCAAGCTCAAGGCGCTGCGCGGCATCCCGGCCGCGGTCAAGGCCGCGCTCGAGGAACTGCCGCCGTCGGCGCACCCGATGGACGTGATGCGCACCGGCGTGTCGGTGCTGGGCTGCGTGTCGCCGGAGAAGGACGACCACAACCACCCGGGCGCGCGCGACATCGCCGACAAGCTGATGGCCTGCCTCGGTTCGATGCTGCTGTACTGGTACCACTGGAGCCACAACGGCCGCGCCATCGACGTGGAGACCGACGACGACTCCATCGGCGGCCACTTCCTGCACCTACTGCACGGCGAGCAGCCGCGCGACTCGTGGGTCAAGGCGATGCACACCTCGCTGATCCTGTACGCCGAGCATGAATTCAACGCGTCCACCTTCGCCTGCCGCGTCATCGCCGGCACCGGCAGCGACATGTACAGCGCCATCACCGGCGGCATCGGCGCGCTGCGCGGGCCCAAGCACGGTGGCGCCAACGAAGTCGCGTTCGAGGTGCAGAAGCGCTACGAGACGCCGGACGAGGCCGAGGCCGACATCAAGGCGCGGGTGGAGCGCAAGGAAGTGGTGATCGGTTTCGGCCACCCGGTCTACACCGTGTCCGATCCGCGCAACAAGGTGATCAAGGAGGTCGCGCGCGAGCTGTCGGCCGAACAGCAGAACATGAAGATGTACGACATCGCCGAGCGCCTGGAAACGGTGATGTGGGACATCAAGAAGATGTTCCCGAACCTGGACTGGTTCAGCGCCGTCAGCTACCACATGATGGGCGTGCCGACCGCCATGTTCACCCCGCTGTTCGTGATCGCGCGCACCGCCGGCTGGAGCGCGCACATCATCGAGCAGCGCATCGACGGCAAGATCATCCGTCCCAGCGCCAACTACACCGGTCCGGAAGACCAGGCCTTCGTGCCGCTGGACCAGCGCGCGTAAGCCGTGCATCGCGTCTTCCGCGTGCGGAAGACCAGGCCCTTCTCCCGTACGCGGGGAAGGGCCGGGCGAGGGGAAGCGGCTGGCGCGTACGCCCGGCTTCGTGCGGGTGGACGAAGGTCGACAGGCAACGCCAGGGTTCCCCCTCCGCCCTTCGGGCACCTTCCCCCGCAGGCGGGGAGGGCAGCCTTCGGATTCTCCGGGGTGCGGCGGCTCGGCGCAGCCGCCAGCCCACCCGCCACGACAGCAAGCCCAGACCCTCACAGGCCCGCCATGAACACCGATCACCGCAAGCAACTCCCCGGCACCGCGCTGGACTACTTCGACGCCCGCGAGGCGGTCGATGCCATCGCCCCCGGCGCCTACGCCACCCTGCCGTACACCTCGCGCGTGCTGGCCGAGAACCTGGTGCGCCGCTGCGATCCGGCCGCGCTCGGCGATTCGCTCAGGCAGCTGATCGAGCGCCGCCGCGACCTGGATTTCCCGTGGTTCCCGGCGCGCGTGGTGTGCCACGACATCCTCGGCCAGACCGCGCTGGTGGACCTGGCCGGCCTGCGTGACGCCATCGCCGAAAAGGGCGGCGACCCGGCCAAGGTCAACCCGGTGGTGCCGGTGCAGCTGATCGTCGACCACTCGCTGGCGGTGGAGTGCGGCGGCTTCGACCCGGACGCGTTCGCCAAGAACCGCGCCATCGAGGACCGCCGCAACGAAGACCGCTTCCACTTCATCGACTGGACCAAGCAGGCGTTCCAGAACGTGGACGTGATCCCGCCGGGCAACGGCATCATGCACCAGATCAACCTGGAGAAGATGTCGCCGGTGGTCTACGTGCAGGATGGGGTAGCGTTCCCGGACACCTGCGTCGGCACCGATTCGCACACCCCGCACGTGGACGCACTGGGCGTGATCGCCATCGGCGTCGGCGGGCTGGAGGCGGAGAACGTGATGCTCGGCCGTGCCTCGTGGATGCGCCTGCCGGACATCGTCGGTGTCGAACTGAGTGGCAGGCCGCAGCCGGGCATCACCGCCACCGACGTGGTGCTGGCGCTGACCGAGTTCCTGCGCAGGGAGCGCGTGGTCGGCGCCTGGCTTGAGTTCTTCGGCGAGGGTGCCGCGGCGCTGACCATCGGTGACCGCGCCACCATCTCCAACATGTGCCCGGAGTACGGCGCCACCGCGGCAATGTTCTACATCGACCAGCAGACCATCGATTACCTGCGCCTGACCGGCCGCGAGGAATCGCAGGTGGCGCTGGTGGAAAACTACGCGCGCACCACCGGCCTGTGGGCCGACGCGCTGGCCACCGCGCAGTACGAGCGCGTGCTGCGTTTCGACCTGTCCACGGTGGTGCGCAACATGGCCGGCCCGAGCAACCCGCACCGGCGCCTGCCGGTGTCCGAGCTGGCCGAGCGCGGCATCGCCGACGAAGCCAAGCTGGAAAGCGGCAGGGGCGAGGAAGCCCAGGGGCTGATGCCCGACGGCGCGGTGATCATCGCCGCCATCACCAGCTGCACCAATACCTCCAACCCGCGCAATGTGATCGCCGCCGGCCTGCTGGCGCGCAACGCCAACGCGCGCGGGCTGGTGCGCAAGCCGTGGGTGAAGTCGTCGCTGGCGCCCGGTTCCAAGGCGGTGCAGCTGTACCTGGAAGAGGCCGGCCTGCTGCCCGAGCTGGAAAAGCTGGGCTTCGGCATCGTCGCCTTCGCCTGCACCACCTGCAACGGCATGAGCGGTGCGCTGGATCCGGCGATCCAGCAGGAAATCATCGACCGTGACCTGTACGCCACCGCCGTGCTGTCGGGCAACCGCAATTTCGACGGCCGCATCCATCCCTACGCCAAGCAGGCGTTCCTGGCCTCGCCGCCGCTGGTGATCGCCTACGCCATCGCCGGTACCGTGCGCTTCGACATCGAGAAGGACGTGCTGGGCGTGGACGCCGACGGCAACGCCGTGCGGCTGAAGGACATCTGGCCGTCGGACGCCGAGATCGACGCGGTGGTCAAGGCCGCGGTCAAGCCGGAACAGTTCCGCAGCGTCTACAACCCGATGTTCAACGTGCGCGTCGAGCATGGCGCGCCGGTCAGCCCGCTGTATGACTGGCGCCCGCGCAGCACCTACATCCGCCGCCCGCCGTACTGGGAGGGCGCGCTGGCCGGCGAGCGCACGCTGCGCGGCATGCGCCCGCTGGCGGTGCTGCCGGACAACATCACCACCGACCACCTGTCGCCGTCCAACGCGATCCTGCCGTCCAGCGCCGCCGGCGAGTACCTGGCGAAGATGGGCCTGCCGGAAGAGGACTTCAATTCCTACGCCACCCACCGCGGCGACCACCTCACCGCGCAGCGCGCCACCTTCGCCAACCCCAAGCTCTACAACGAGATGGTGCGCAACGCCGACGGCAGCGTGCAGCAGGGCTCGCTGGCGCGGGTGGAGCCGGAAGGCAAGGTCATGCGCATGTGGGAAGCGATCGAGACCTACATGGCGCGCAAGCAGCCGCTGATCATCATCGCCGGTGCCGACTACGGCCAGGGCAGCTCGCGCGACTGGGCGGCCAAGGGCGTGCGCCTGGCTGGCGTGGAAGCGATCGTCGCCGAGGGCTTCGAGCGCATCCACCGCACCAACCTGATCGGCATGGGCGTGCTGCCGCTGGAGTTCAAGCCGGGCACCGACCGCAACACCCTGGGCATCGACGGCACCGAGACCTTCGATGTGGTCGGGCAGCGCACCCCGCGCGCCGACCTGACCCTGCTGATCCACCGCCGCGACGGCAGCAGCGTCGAGGTGCCGGTGACCTGCCGCCTGGACAGCGACGAGGAAGTGGCCATCTACGAGGCCGGCGGCGTGCTGCAGCGCTTCGCCCAGGATTTCCTGGAAGGCGCCCGGGTGGCCTGATACCCCGACGGCCCGGCAACGGGCCGTCTTTCATCGCAAGGAACCGTTCCATGGCATTTCTCCCGCAACTCCGCATTCCCGCCACCTACATGCGCGGCGGCACCAGCAAGGGCGTGTTCTTCCGCCTGCAGGACCTGCCGGAAGCGGCGCAGGTGCCCGGCCCGGCGCGCGACGCGCTGCTGATGCGCGTGATCGGTTCGCCCGACCCGTACGGCAAGCACACCGACGGCATGGGCGGGGCGACGTCGAGCACCAGCAAGTGCGTGATCATCGCCCCGGCCTCGGTGCCGGACCACGATGTCGACTACCTGTACGGTCAGGTCTCCATCGACAGCGCGTTCGTCGACTGGTCGGGCAACTGCGGCAACCTCAGCACCGCGGTGGGGCCGTTCGCCATCGCCAACGGTTTCGTCCCGGCCGCGCGCATCCCGCGCGATGGCACCGTGGCGGTGCGGGTGTGGCAGGCCAACATCGGCAAGACCATCATCGTGCACGTGCCGGTGCGCGACGGACAGGTGCAGGAAACCGGCGATTTCGAACTGGATGGCGTCACCTTCCCGGCGGCGGAGATCGTGCTGGAGTTCATCGATCCGTCCGACGACGAAGGCGAGGGCGGTTCGATGTTCCCGACCGGCAACCTCGTCGATGAGCTCGACGTGCCCGGCGTCGGCGCGCTCAAGGTGACGATGATCACCGCCGGCATTCCCACCGTGTTCGTCGACGCGGCCGCCATCGGCTACGACGGCACCGAACTGCAGCCGGCGATCAACGAGGACAAGGCGGCGCTGGCCCGGCTGGAGGCCATCCGCGTGGCCGCCGCGCTGCGCATGGGCCTGATCCGGGCGCCGGAAGAAGCGGCCACCCGCCAGCACACGCCCAAGGTCGCCTTCGTCGCGCCGGCCAGGGACTACGTCGCCTCCAGCGGCAAGCACATCGCCGCCGCCGACATCGACCTCAACGTGCGCGCCCTGTCGATGGGCAAGCTGCACCACGCGATGATGGGCACCGCCTCGGTCGCCATCGCCACCGCCGCGGCGGTGCCGGGCACGCTGGTGAACCTGGCCGCCGGCGGCGGGCAGCGCGAGGCGGTGCGCTTCGGCCACCCCTCCGGCACCCTGCGGGTGGGCGCCGCGGTGGCCCGGGTCGACGGCCAGTGGACGGTGACCAAGGCGGTGATGTCGCGCTCGGCGCGGGTGCTGATGGAGGGCGCGGTACGCGTGCCCGGCGACACGTTCTGAAAGGCCCGGGCGCAGCCGGCTCGCCACCGCAGGCGTGCCGTCGCGCACACGAGGGGTTCCCGGGCGGCGGCTATACTCGCCGCGTCTGCAGGAGAACGCCATGGGCAACAGGAAGTGGAAGCACATGCGCTGGGGCGCCGCCGCGCTGGTGGCGCTGGCGATGCTGGCCGGCTGCAAGCGCAACGAGACCGGGCAGCTGCCCGGCGCCAGCGGCGAGGCGATCCAGGCCAAGCGCGACGAGGTCAAGGGTTTCGCGCTGGTGCGCGTTTGGCCCGACCAGAAGGGCGGCGACGGGCTGTCGCTTGCGGTGGAGTTCTCGCAGCCGCTGGTCGGCACCCAGGACTTCGACAAGCTGCTGCGCTTCGAGGAAAAGGTCGGCACCGAGGACAGCAGCTGGTCGCTGTCCGATGACGGCAAGACCCTGCGCTATCCCTATGTCGAGGCTGCCAGGGATTACACCCTGGTCGTCTCGGCCGACCTGCTCGCCGCCGACGGCAGCCGCCTGGGCCGCGAAGTGCGCCAGCAGGTGTTCACCGGCGAACTGAAGCCGGCCGCCGGCTTCGCCTCGCAGGGCAGCGTGCTGCCGGCGCGCGAGAGCCGCGGCCTGCCGGTGGTGTCGGTCAACGTGCCGGAAGTGGACGTCGAATTCCTGCGCGTGGGCGAGAAGAACCTGCCCAGCTTCTTCAGCCAGTACCAGCGCGGCGGCCGTCGCGGCAGCTGGGAGCTGGACAGCGACTACGGCGAGCACACGCCGATCTCGCAGCTGGCCGAGCCGGTCTACCTGAACCGCTTCGTGCTCGGCGGCAAGCCCAACGAACGGGTGCTGACCTACCTGCCGATCCAGGAGATCCGCGAGCTGCAGCAGCCGGGCCTGTACTTCGCGGTGATGAAGCGCGCCGGCAGTTTCGAGGGCGAGTACGACACCGCGTTCTTCACCGTCAGCGACATCGGCCTGCACACCCGCGCCTACAAGGAGCAGCTGTTCGTGCACACCGCCTCGCTGGCCTCCGGCGCGCCGCTGAAGAAGGTCGAGCTGCGGGTGCTCGACGGCAAGGGCGAGACCATCCTCAAGGGCCAGACCGACGCCAACGGCAACGCGCTGCTCAACTACACCCTGGACGCCGCGCACGTGCTGGTGGCCAGCAGCGGTGCCGACACCACGATGCTGCCGTTCAACCAGCCGGCGCTGGACCTGAGCGAGTTCGCCGTGGCCGGGCGCCAGAACGCATGGTTCGACGTGTTCGCCTGGTCCGGCCGCGACCTGTACCGCCCCGGCGAGACGGTGCGCGTGTCGGCGCTGCTGCGCGACAACGACGGCAAGCCGGTGACCGCGCCGGACAAGGGCGCGCAGCCGGTGTTCCTGCGGCTCAAGCAGCCCGACGGCAAGGTGTTCCGCGAAACCCGCCTGCAGCCGGGCGCGCAGGGTTATTTCAGCTTCGAACAGGCGATCCCGGCCGAGGCGCCCACCGGCCGCTGGCAGGTCGAGTTCCGTACCGACCCGGCCAGCAAGGAGGCGGTGCAGGGCCTGACCCTGCGCATCGAGGAATTCCTGCCCGAGCGCATGAAGCTGGACCTGGACAGCACGCAGAAGACGCTCAAGCCGGGCGAACCGCTGAAGCTGCAGGCCGACGCCGCGTACCTGTACGGCGCGCCGGCCGACGGCAACCGTTTCACCGCCCGGCTGGCGGTGGCGGTGGAGCAGCACCCGCTGGAATCGATGCCGGGCTGGTTCTTCGGCGACCCGACCGTGAGCCTGCCGCGCGACGCCAGCGACGTGATCGACACCACCCTGCCCAGCGACGGCCGGCTGCGCCAGGACATCGCCCTGCCGGACGAGGTCGGCAAGGGTACGCCGGTGGCGGCGCTGGTCTCGGCCAGCGTCTACGAGACCGGCGGCCGCACCGTCACCCGCACCCTCAAGCGCGTGCTGTGGCCGGCACCGGCGCTGGTCGCGGTGCGCCCGCTGTTCAGCGACACCGATGGCGCCGACGCCAACGCCAACGCGCGTTTCGAGCTGCTGCGCGTGGATGCCGACGGCAAGCCGCAGCCGGCCAAGGGGCTCAAGGTCACCCTGGTGCGCGAACTGCGCGACTACCACTGGACCTTCACCGACAACCGCTGGGACTACGATTTCACCCGCCGCTTCGAGAACAAGGAAACCCGCACCCTCGATGTCGGTGCCACCGCCGCCCGGTTCGACTTCCCGGTGGAGTGGGGCGAATACCGGGTGGACGTGTTCGACCCGGCCACCGGGCTGACCATGCGCTACCCGTTCCGCGCCGGCTGGAGCTGGAACGACGACAACCGCGGGCTCGACGCGCGCCCGGACAAGGTCAAGCTGGCCCTGGACAAGACCGGCTACAAGGCCGGCGACACGCTGAAGGTGACCCTGACCCCGCCGCATGCCGGGCGTGGCGTGCTGATGGTCGAAAGCGACCGCATGCTGTACGTGCAGGACATCGAGGCCAAGCCGGGCAGCACCTTCGAGATCCCGGTCACCCAGGACTGGGAGCGGCACGACGTCTACGTCACCGCGCTGGTGTTCCGCGGCGGCAGCGCGTCCAGCAAGATCACCCCGGCGCGCGCCGTGGGCGTGGCGCACGTGCCGATGGACCGCCGTGACCGCCGCATCGCGGTGGGCCTGGTGGCGCCGAAGCAGATGCGCCCCGAACAGCCGATGACGGTCACCGTCAGCGCGCCGGAGCTGGCCGGCAAGCCGGCGCACGTCACCGTCTCGGCGGTGGACGTGGGCATCCTCAACATCACCCGCTTCGCGGTGCCCGACGCCAACGCGCATTTCTTCGCGCAGCGCCGCCTGGGGGTGGACGCCTACGACATCTACGGGCGGGTGATCGAGAGCTTCGAGGGCAACAGCGGCAAGCTCAAGTTCGGCGGCGACATGGCGCTGCAGGCGCTGCCGCAGGCGCGGCGCCCGACCGCGCGGGTGCAGACCGTGGACCTGTTCTCCGGCCCGGTCGCGCTCGACGCGAAGGGCAACGCCCGCATCACCCTGCCGGTACCGGATTTCAACGGCACGCTGCGGGTGTCGGCGCTGGTGTATTCGGACACGCGCTACGGCAACCGCGACGTGGAAACGGTGGTGCGCGCGCCGATCCTGGCCGAGGCCAGCATGCCGCGGGTCATGGCCCCTGGCGACCGCAGCACGGTGACCCTGGACGTGCAAAACTTCACCGGCAAGCCCGGCGAGTTCACGGTGCGGGTGGACGGCGAGGGCCCGCTGGCGATCGGCGAGGCCGCGCGCCGGCTGCAGCTGGCCGCCGACGCCAAGCAGACCCTGAGCTTCCCGCTCAGCGCGCAGGAGGGCTACACCGTGGCCAAGGTGCGGGTGCGGGTGGACGGCAACGGCTTCAAGGTCGACCGCCGCTACGACCTGCCGGTGCGCGCGGCCTGGCCGCAGGTGCTGCGCGCGCAGACCCGCACGCTCGACCCGCTGGCGCCGGTCACCCTGGACAGCGCCTTCGCCGGCGGGCTGATGGCCGGTTCGGTCCACGCACGCATGCTGGTCAGCCCGCTGCCGCCGATCCCGTTCGCCTCGGCCCTGCAGGGCGCGCTGAACTACCCCTACGGCTGCGCCGAACAGACCACCAGCAAGGGCTATGCGGCACTGCTGCTGGACCAGGCCACCTCGGCCATGCTCGGCGCCGACGGGCTGGACGCCAAGGCCCGCCGCGAGCGCATGGAAGGCGCGTTCGGGCGGCTGGCCTCGATGCAGGTGGCCAACGGCAACTTCTCGATGTGGGGCAGCGACGACTACGTCAACCCGGCGCTGACCCCGTACATCGCCGAGTTCCTGCTCGACGCCAAGGATGCCGGCTTCGCGGTGCCGGACAACGTGCTGCAGAAGGCGTTGAACCGGATCAGCGAGGACCTGCTCAGCGGCGGCAACCAGTTCTACGGCCAGGACCGCCGCGAGGCGCTGAAGTTCGCCAACCAGGCGTATTCGGGCTACGTGCTGGCCCGGGTCAACCGCGCCCCGCTGGGCACGCTGCGCGCGCTGTATGACAACGAGCGCGGCAAGGCGGTGACCGGGTTGTCGCTGGTGCACCTGGGCGTGGCACTGTCGCTGCAGGGCGATAGCAAGCGCGGCCAGGCCGCCATCGCCGCCGGCTTCGGCATGGCCGGCAAGGACCGCCCGGCGTATTTCGGCGACTACGGCAGCCCGCTGCGCGACGACGCGCTGATGATCGCGCTGCTGCACGAGCACGGCCTGGCCAAGCCCGGGTACGACGCACGCGCGGTCAGCCTGGGCCGCGAACTGGACGCGCGCCGCAACGCCGGCTGGCTGTGGCTGAGCACCCAGGAGCAGGTGGCGCTGGCGCGGCTGGGCAAGGCGCTGATGGCCGACCAGAAGAAGCTGGTCTCCGGTGAACTGGCGGTGGGCCCGGCGCGCGAAGCCATCGACGCGCGCAAGCTGTTCGCGCGGGTGTTCGACGCCACGCAGCTGGCGCAGGGCGTGCGCTTCACCCCGCAGGGCCAGGCGCCGATGTTCGCCAGCCTGGAAGTGGCCGGCATTCCGCGGCAGGCGCCGGCGCCGGACAACAGCGTGATCGGCATCGAGCGCGCCTGGTTCACCACCGACGGCAAGCCGTGGACCCCGCGGCCGCTGAAGGAAGGCGAGGCGCTGATCGTGCGCCTGAGCGTCACTGCCAACACCGCCATGCCCGACGCACTGCTGACCGACCTGCTGCCGGCCGGCCTGGAGATCGAGAACTTCAACCTCGGCGACGCCAAACAATGGGCCGACGTGGTGGTGGACGGCATCCAGATCAACGACCGTGGCGGCGCGGCCGATGCCAAGCACGAAGAGTTCCGCGACGACCGCTACGTGGCCGCGCTGAACCTGTCGCGCGGCAGCACCGCGCGGGTGTTCTACCTGGTGCGCGCGGTCACCCCGGGCACCTACACCGTGCCGCCGCCGCTGGCCGAGGACATGTACCGTCCCGAGCTGCGCGGCGTGGGCCGGTCCAACCCGACCACGATCACCGTCGTGCAGCCATGACGATCACCGCGGGCGCATGCCACCGCGCGCGCCCGCGCGGCAATGAATGGATGATGGATGGCGAGCGCCGCACCCCGCACTCCGGTACCTCCCGCTCCCGCGCCCGCCGCGGGCGCGGGAGGCGAACGCGGCACTGATCCGGCGATGCGGCCGCCGCGCGGGCGCTTGCGGCGCCTGCTGCCATGGCTGCGCTGGGGCACGGTGGCGCTGTTGTCGCTGCTGCTGGTGCTGGATATCGCCTTCCCGCTGCCGCTGCCGGCCGCACGCGACACCGGCACCCTGGTCGTCGCCCGCGACGGCACGCCGCTGCGCGCCTTCGCCGATGCGCAGGGCGTGTGGCGCTACCCGGCCGATGCGAAGACCGTCTCGTCGCTGTACCTGCAGGCACTGCTGACCTACGAGGACCGCTGGTTCCGGCGGCACCCCGGCATCAATCCGTGGGCGCTGCTGCGCGCCGGCGGGCAGATGCTGGCCGAGCGCCGCATCGTCTCCGGCGGCTCCACCCTGACCATGCAGGTGGCGCGCATCCTCGACCCGCACACGCGCACGCCGTGGGGCAAGGCCAAGCAGTTGCTGCGCGCGCTGCAGCTGGAGGCGCACCTGGACAAGGCGCAGATCCTGGACCTGTACCTGGAGCGCGCGCCTTACGGCGGCACCATCGAAGGCGTGGAAGCGGCCAGCTGGGCCTACCTGGGCAAGCCGGCGGCGCGGCTGTCGCATGCCGAAGCCGCGCTGTTGGCGGTGCTGCCGCAGTCGCCGAGCCGGCTGCGCCCGGACCGCCACCCCGAGGCCGCGCGCCGCGCCCGCGACAAGGTGCTGGCGCGCATGGCCGAGCTGGGCGCCTGGTCGGACGAAGCGGTGGCCGATGCGCGCATCGAGCCGGTGGTTGCACGCTCGCTGCAGCAGCCGCTGCACGCGGCCTTGCTGGCGCAGCGGCTGCACAGTGCGCAACCGCGCGCGGCGCAGATCCAGACCACCCTGGACAGCGGCCTGCAGCGCACCCTGGAAGAGCGCGTGGCCGCGTATTTCTCGCAGTTGCCCGAGCGCACCTCCGCCGCGCTGCTGGTAATGGACAACGCCACGCTGGAGGCGCGCGCCTACGTCGGTTCGGTGGCGTTCGCCGACAAGGCGCGGCTGGGCCACGTGGACATGGTGCAGGCCTGGCGCTCGCCCGGCTCCACGCTCAAGCCGTTCCTGTACGGCATGGCGCTGGACGACGGGCTGATCCATTCCGAAAGCCTGCTGGTCGATGCGCCGCAGAGCTTCGGCGGCTACCGCCCCGGCAACTTCGACGCCGCGTTCAACGGCCCGGTCGGCGCGGCCACCGCGCTGCGGCTGTCGCTGAACGTACCGGCGGTGGACCTGCTCGACCGCGTCGGCCCGTCGCGCTTCGCCGCGCGGCTGGGCAACGCCGGCATCAAGCTGCGCTTCCCGCACGGGGTGCAGCCCAACCTGGCGCTGATCCTGGGCGGCACCGGCGCGCGCCTGGAGGACCTGGTCGGCGCCTTCGCCGCGCTCAACCGCCAGGGCATCGCCGGGCGCGTGCGCTACACCGCCGACGACCCGCGCATCGAACGCCGGCTGGTGTCGCCGGGCGCGGCGTGGATCGTGCGCGACATCCTGCAGTCCAACCCGCGCCCCGGTTACGGGCTGGGCACCTTCGACACCGGCAGCCGCCCGCCGGTGGCGTGGAAAACCGGCACCAGCTATGGCTACCGCGACGCCTGGGCGATCGGCAGCACCCGCCGCTACACCGTCGGCGTGTGGGTGGGGCGCCCGGACGGCACGCCGTTGCCCGGCCAATACGGCGCGGTCACCGCGCTGCCGCTGATGTTCGAAGTGATCGACAGCCTGCCGCGCCAGCCCGGCGACAGCGACACGCCGCCGATGCCGGCCAGCGTTGGCGAGGTGGCGGTGTGCTGGCCGCTGGGCCTGGCCGCCACCGACACGCCGCCGGCGCTGTGCCAGCGGCGGCTCGACGCGCTGGCGCTGGACGGCACCGTGCCGCCGACCTTCGCCGAGCGCGATGCGCGGCTGTGGCAGTCCGGGCAGGTGCGCTTCGAGGTGGATGCGCGCAGCGGCCAGCGCCTGTCGGCCGGCTGCGAGGGCCACCCGCAGCGGCAGGCGCGCGAAGTCGCGCGCTGGCCGGCGCTGGCCTCGCCATGGCTGTCGCAGGCGCAGCGCCAGGCACAGCAGCTGCCACCGCTGTCGCCGGACTGCCCCGACGACGGCCGCGGCAAGGATGCCGCCCTACACATCGACGGACTCACCGACCGCGCCACCGTGGCGCGCGCGCCGGGCGCGGTGCACGGCCCGCGCCTGCAGATACGGGCGATCGGCAGCGAAACCACGGTGCAGTGGCTGCTGGACGGGCGCTGGATCGCGCAGACAGAAGGCGCGCGCGCGTTCGTGCGCGACTTCGACGAACCGGGCGAGCACAGCCTCACCGCACTGGCCGCGGACGGTGCCTGGACCCGCATCCGCTTCCGCGTGGCGCACTGAGCGGTGCGCGCTGTGCCCGCGTAGGTGCGAGGCTTGCCTCGCACGCTCTTCGTGCCCGATATCGGGAAGGCCCCTGTGCCGGGCAAGCCCGGCACCTACGGTGTCCTCGGCCGCTCCGGCGCTTGGATGCCATTGGACGATCCAGGGAAGGCCCTGCGGTGCCATTGGACGATCCAGCCACGGCATATGCTTCATGGTTGGCCGCCGCGGCGCCCGCCGCCGGCGCCTGCAGGCCCCTCCGCCCGGCGTGCGGCACGTTGCGCGATGTGCCCACGTAGGTGCGAGGCTCGCCTCGCACGCTCTTCCGCACAAAGCGCCAAGGCGCGTTTCGCCGCGGTTACTCGCCGATCCAGCCGTCGAGCAGGTCGGCGAAGTCGTCGGCGTGTTCTTCTTCCTGCGCCAGGATCTGCTCGAGGATGCGCTTGGTGGTGGTGTCCTTGTCGCCGACGAAGTTGATCATCTCGCGGTAACTGTCGATGGCGATGCGCTCGGCGATCAGGTTCTCGCGCACCATGTCGCGCAGGTTGCCGCCTTCCTTGTACTCGGCGTGGGCGCGGGCGGTGAGGGTGTCCGGGTTGAAGTCCGGCTCGCCGCCCAGCTGCACGATGCGCTCGGCCAGCATGCCGGCGTGCGCCTGCTCCTGCTGCGCGTGCTCCAAGAATTCGGCCTTCACCGCGTCGGCGAGCATGCCCTTGGCCATGTAGTAGTGGCGGTAATAACGCAGCACGCACACCCATTCGGTGGCCAGGGCGTCGTTGAGCAGCTTGATCACCATCTTGCGGTCGGCGGCATAGGTCGGGGTGATCGCGCCGTCCTCGATGCTCCTGCGTGCGTTGGCGCGCAGGGTCTTGCGGTCGCTGATGCCGCTGGCCGGGACGGTCATGGCTTTCTTGCTGGCGGGCTGCTTGCTCATGGCGGGCGTGCTCCTTGGTGGAAGGGAATCGCTACTCCGGAAGGTGGGCCAGTACGTACTCGGCGGAGGACACCTCGAAATTGCCGGGTTCCTCCACGTGCACGGCGCGCACGATGCCGTTGTCCACGTACAGCGCGAAACGGCGCGAACGCATGCCCATGCCCGATCCGCTGGCGTCCATTTCCAGGCCCAGGGCGCGGGTGAGGTCGCCATTGCCGTCGGACAGCATCAGCAGCCCGTCCGGCACCGACTGCGCCTTGCCCCAGGCCTGCATCACGAACGGGTCGTTCACCGCCATGCAGAACACGTCGATGCCGCGGCTGCGGAACTGCTCGAAGCGCTCGATGTAGCCGGGCAGGTGGCGCGCCGAGCAGGTCGGGGTGAACGCACCGGGCACCGCGAACAGCACCGCCTTGCGGCCATCGAACAGCGCCTGCGTGTCGATGGTTTCCATGCCCTCGCGGATGCGCTTGAGGGTCACTTCCGGGATGCGGTCGCCGACGTGGATGGTCATGGGCTTCTCCAGAGTCTGAATCGAAGTTTAGTGAGTGGGGGTTGAGGGCCGCGTCAACGGCTTGAAAGCGCGGCCTTCACGCAGCATTTCCCGTGCATGGGCGCAGGGCGCCATTCCGGCCGCCCGCCCGCATCCCTGCAGGAGGAGATGATGAGCATCGTACGTTACCGCCAGTGGCCGACCCAGTCCGATATCCGCCATCTGCTCGCCCCGTTGCTGGACATGCCCGGCGACGCCGCACCGGCCGGTACCTGGGTGCCGGCCGTGGACATCCGCGAACAGGACACGCAGTTCGTGCTGCACGCCGACCTGCCGGGCGTGGACCCGGCCTCGATCGAGGTGCAGATGGACAAGGGCGTGCTGTCGATCAAGGGCGAGCGCCGCGCGCCGGCGCCGGTGGAAGGCCCGCACTTCTCGCGCATCGAACGCCGCCACGGCACGTTCGAACGCCGCTTTGCGCTGCCCGACAGCGCCGACGCCGAAGGCATCGTCGCCAGCAGCCGTGACGGCGTGCTGGAAATCCGCATCCCCAAGCGCGCCGAGGCCGCGCCGCGCCGCATCCAGGTGGCCAGCGCCGGCGGCACCGCGTAAGCACGCGCCGCGCACACATCGGCACCGCCGTGGCCCGCTAGAATGGCGCCACGGCGGCAGCCGAACCCGTATCGGCCCGTTCGCCGCAAGGCGGCGGGCCCGACTCTTTCCGAAAGGGTGTCTGGATGGAATTCAAGGATTACTACGCGACATTGGGCGTGGAGCCCACGGCCGGCGATGCCGAAATCAAGACCGCCTACCGGCGGCTGGCGCGCAAGTACCACCCGGACGTGAGCAAGGAAGCCGGCGCCGAGGAGAAGTTCAAGGCCGTCAACGAAGCCTACGAGGCGCTGCGCGACCCGGCCAAGCGCCAGGCCTACGACCAGCTGCGCGCCCAGGGCTACCGGCCCGGCGAGGAGTTCCACGCGCCGCCCAACTTCGGCGGCGGCCAGGGCTTCGACTTCGAGGAAGTGTTCGGCGGCGCCGGTGCCGGCGGCGGCTTCAGCGATTTCTTCGAAAGCCTGTTCGCGCGCCAGCGCGGGGGCGGCCGTGCGCGTGGCGGATTCGACGGTTTCGGCGGCAACGCCGGGCCGCAGCCCACGCGCGATACCCGCGCCAAGCTGTCGGTGCCGCTGGAAGCGGCCTACAACGGCGACACGCTGCGCATCAACGTCGATGGCCGCCAGCTGGACGTGCGCGTGCCCAAGGGCATCCGCCCCGGGCAGGTGATCCGCCTGGCCGGGCAGGGCAGCGGTGGCGGCAACCTGATGCTGGAAGTGGAATACGCCGCGCACCCGCAGTTCGAGGTGGACGGCCGCAACATCCTTTACACCCTGCAGGTCACCCCCTGGCAGGCGGCGCTGGGCACCAGCATCAGCGTGCCGACCCTGGGCGGGGCGGTGGAGCTGAAGGTGCCGGCCGACTCGGACAGCGGCCGCAAGCTGCGCCTGCGCGGCCGCGGGCTGCCGGGCAAGCCCGACGGCGACCAGATCGTGGAGCTGGAAGTCATCGCCCCGGTGGCGACCAACGAGGCCCAGCAGAAGGCCTACCGCGCGCTGGCCAAGGCCTTCGGCGAGAAAATCTGACGTATCGCCAGCGGCAGGCGCGGCCCGTGAGGGCGCCCCTGCGGCCGTATCAGGTCGGGGCCACGGCCCTGTAGGTGTGGGGCTTGCCCCACACGGGGCCTTGCCGGGGAACGCCGCATGCGGGGCAAGCCCCGCATCTACAGGGTAAGCGTGCGGTGCATGCCCGCATCCACAGCACGCGGAGCAAGCCCCGCATCTAGCACGTGGTGCAAGTCCCGCATCCACAGCACGCGGAGCAAGCCCCGTATCTGGCATGCGGTGCAAGCCCACATCAACAGCATGCGGAGCAAGCCTCGTATCGAGCATGCGGGGCGAGGCCCACATCCACAGCATGCGGAGCAAGCCTCGTATCGAGCATGCGGAGCGAGTCCCGCATCCACAGGCCAGGTTTCGGGAACGTCGCCGCCCGACCGCATCAGGTCGGGGCCACGGCGTCGTAGGTGTGGGGCTTGCCCCACACGGGGCCTTGCCGGGGGAAGCCGCATGCGGGGCAAGCCCCGCATCTACAGGGGCAGCGTGCGATGCAAGCCCACATCCACAGCATGCGGGGCGAGCCGCCCCATCCACAGATCAGGCTTCGGGCGCGTCGCCGCCGCCTTCGAACACCCGCGCGATCACCTCGGACAGCTCGTCTTCCGAAAACGGTTTGGTGATGTAGGCCTTGGCGCCCTGGCGCATGCCCCAAAGGCGGTCGGTGTCCTGGTCCTTGGTGGTCACCAGCACCACCGGGATGTGCGCGGTACTGGCCTCGCGCTTGAGCGTGCGCGTGGCCTGGAAACCGTTGAGGTTGGGCATCACCACGTCCATCAGCACCAGGTCGGGCAGCACCGATTTGGCCGCTTCCACGCCGGCGGCGCCGTCGGTGGCGGTGAAGGTTTCATGCCCCAGTTTTTCGACGATGCGCTGGATGCCGAGCAGCTGCGACGGCGAATCGTCCACGATCAGAATACGCGCCACGTTCTTCCCCAAGATGATGTCGCGGCCATAGTGTCGTGCCCGCTGCGATGCGAAGCAACCCGCCACGCCGCGCGCGGCGCCGCATTCAGTCGATCCGCACCAGGGTGCGCCCGAACGAGCCGCCGCCCAGCATGGTGGCGAACACCTCCGGCAACCCGTCCAGGCCCACCTCGCGGGTGCAGATGGTGTCCAGGTGGCGCGGCTTCCAGTCGTCGCCCAGGTGCTGCCACACCTGTTCGCGGATGTCGCGCGCGGTGCCGGCCGAGGCCACCCCCAGCAGCGACACGCCGCGGATGATGAACGGCATCACCGTCATGTCCAGTTCCGCGCTGGCGGCCAGCCCGGCCGAGGCGACGTTGCCGTAGGGCGCGGTCTGCGCCAGCAGGCTGGTGAGCATGGCGCCGCCGACATTGTCCAGGCCGCCGCCGAAGCGCGCCGATTCCATCGGCCGGGTGGTGGCCAGTGCCTCGCGGCCCAGCACCTGGGTGGCGCCGAGCGTGGTGAGGTAGTCCCTGGCTTCGGCCTTGCCGCTGATGGCGTGCACCTCGAAGCCGGCGCGGCTGAAGATATCCACCGCCAGCGAGCCGACCCCGCCGGTGGCGCCGGTCACCGCCAGCGGGCCGTGCGCCGGGGTCTGCCGGTTGTCGGTCATGCGCAGCAGGGCCAGTGCGGCGGTGAACCCGGCCGTGCCCAGCACCATGGCCTCGCGCAGGCTCAGTCCGGCCGGCAGCGGGATGGCCCACTTCGACTCCAGCCGCACATACTGGCTGTAGCCGCCGTCGCGGGTTTCGCTCAGCCCGCAACCGGTGGCCAGCACCGCATCGCCCTCGCGGAAGGCCGGGTCGCGGGAGGCCACCACCTCGCCGGCCACGTCGATGCCGCCCACCAGCGGGAACCGGCGCAGGATCTTGCCCTGGCCGGTGCCGGCCAGCGCGTCCTTGTAATTGACCGAGGACCAGCGGGCGCGCACCACCACCTCGCCCGGGCTCAGCTGGTCCAGGGCGACCTGCTCCAGCCCGGCGCGGTAGCCGGCGTCGTCGTTGTGGATGCGGAAGGCGGTGAACGGGGCGGGGGCGGACATGGCATGGCCTGCGGCGGAACGGGAGACAACCAAGATAGCGGTTGCGAAACGTCAGGTCTGCCCCATCTAGTAGAATCCGGATTCGATTGACCACGGCCAGGACTGCGGGAACGCCCGCGGACAGGCCCTGACAGATGGAGCATGCATGGCCTGGAACACACCTGGCGGCAACGATAGTGGCGGCCCCGCCGACAACCGGCGCGGATCGCGCTCGCCGCGCGGCGGCAATGGCGGCGGCGGATGGGGCGGCTTGCCCGGCCCGCTGCGCGACCTGTTCGACGGCGGCATCTGGCGCTGGGTACTGCTGGGCGTGGCGCTGCTGGTGCTGCTGTCCAGCTTCCAGCTGATCGGCGAACAGCAGCGCGGCGTGGTGCTGCGCTTCGGCCAGTTCTCGCGCATCCTGCAGCCGGGCCCGAACTTCAAGCTGCCGTGGCCGATCGAATCGGTGGTCAAGGTCAACGCCACCCAGATCAAGACCTTCAGCAGCAACGTGCCGGTGCTCACCCGCGACGAGAACATCGTCAACGTGGCGCTGAACGTGCAGTACCGCGTGGACGACCCGCGCCTGTACCAGTTCGGCACCATCGACGCCGACCAGGTGCTGGAGCAGTCGGCGCAGAGCGCGGTGCGCGAGCAGGTGGGCCGTGCCGACCTCAACACCGTGCTCAACAACCGCGGCCCGCTGGCCGTGGCCGCCGAACAGCGCCTGGAAGCCTCGCTCAAGGCCTACCGCACCGGCCTGGTGGTCACCGGCCTGACCCTGCCCGACGCGCGCCCGCCGGAAGAAGTGAAGCCGGCCTTCGACGAGGTCAACGGCGCCCAGCAGGTCAAGGAACGGCTGATCAACGAAGCCCAGGCCTACGCCGCCAAGGTGGTGCCCGAAGCGCGCGGCCAGGCCTCGCGCGCGCGCACCACCGCCGAAGGCTACAAGCAGGCCATCGTGGCCCGCGCCGAAGGCGACGCGCGCCGCTTCACCCTGCTGCAGGCTGAGTACAAGAACGCCCCGGAAGTCACCCGCAAGCGCCTGTGGCTGGAAACCGTGCAGGACGTGCTGGCCGAGAACCGCAAGGTCATCGGCGGCGACGGCCGCCAGCTGATCTACGTGCCGATGCCGGCCGACGCCGGCAAGACCGCCAACGCCCCGCAATTGACCCCGGAAATGGCGGTGCCGGCGCTGCCGGCCGCCACCGACAGCATTCGCAACGCGGACCGTTCCGGTTCGCGCTCGGCAAACCGTGAGGAGGCCGGCCGATGAAGAATTCCCTTGTGATCGGCCTGCTGGTCGCCGTGCTGCTGGGCCTGCTGGGCTCGGTGTACGTGGTGCGCGAAGACCAGACCGCCATGGTGCTCAACCTGGGCAAGGTGGTGCGCTCGGACATCAAGCCCGGCCTGCACTTCAAGGTGCCGCTGGTGGAAACGGTGCGCGTGTTCGACCGCCGCTTCCAGGTGCTGGACACCGCCCCGGCGCGCTACTTCACCGCCGAGCAGAAGGACGTGAGCGTCGACTTCTTCGCCATCGGCTACATCTCCGACGTGCGCGCCTACTACCGCGCCACCGGCGGCGACGGCAAGGTGGCCAACGCCCGCCTGGCGCCGATCATCACCGACTCGCTGCGCAACCAGATCAACGCGCGCACCCTGCAGCAGCTGGTGTCCGGCGACCGCGGCGAACTCATCGCCGGGCAGCTGCAGGGCATCAACGAGGCGGTCAAGACGCTGGGCATGCAGATCATCGACCTGCGCATCAAGCAGATCGACCTGCCCACCGACAGCCAGGTGATCACCGACGTCTATGAGCGCATGCGCGCCCAGCGCAAGCAGGAAGCGGCCAAGCTGCGCGCCGAAGGCGAAGAGCAGTCGCTCACCATCCGCGCCCAGGCCGACCGCGAAAGCACCGTGCTGGTGGCCGAGGCCGAGCGCGACGCCCAGCAGCTGCGCGGCGAGGGTGACGCCCAGGCCGCGGCCATCTACGGCAAGGCCGGCTCGGCCGACCCGGCGTTCTACGCCTTCTACCGCAGCCTGGAGGCCTACCGCGCCTCCATGACCGACGGCAACGGCGTGATCGTGCTGGACAAGAACGACCCGTTCCTGCAGTACCTCAAGAACGACCGCTGAGCCCGGGCCCGCGCCGCCCCGCCCCTCTCCCGCCGGGGGAGGGCAGGGGCCGGGCCCTTACAGGAAACAGGAAGCCGCGGCCGCGGCGCTGCACTGCAATGCGCCCCCGGCCGCGGTGTTCCCCCGCCTCGCCATCCCCATGCAAGACCTCTTCTCCGCGCTCTGCCTGGTCGCCGTCCTCGAAGGCCTGTTCCTGTTCGCCGCGCCGCTGGCGTGGAAGCGCATGGCCGCGCGCCTGCTGGAACTGCCCGCCGCGGCCCTGCGCCAGTCCGGCGCGGTGCTGCTGGCCATCGGCCTGGCCGCGCTGTGGTGGCTGCGCCACTGAACCGCGGCCGGCCGCCCGCCCCGGCCGGGGCCGGCGGGGGTGGTAGCCGTCAGGCAAAACCCGGATAATCCAGAAAAGCCGGCCGGGGCACTCCCGTTCGGCTTTTTCCGTGTAAGGCCCTGGCGTTTGCCCGGCACTCCCCGATGGAGCGCCACCCCGGCAGGCCCGCCGGCCCCGCGCGGTCCCGTCCGCGGCCCCGATGGCCGCAGCCAACTCAGGAGTTCACCCGCCATGGGTCAATCAGTTGTTGTTCTCGGCGCCCAGTGGGGCGATGAAGGCAAGGGCAAGATCGTCGATCTGCTCACCGAGGAAATCGGTGCCGTCGTGCGTTTCCAGGGCGGCCACAACGCCGGCCACACCCTGGTCATCAACGGCAAGAAGACCGTCCTGCACCTGATTCCGTCCGGCATCCTGCGCGACGACGCGCTGTGCCTGATCGGCAATGGCGTGGTGATTTCCCCGGCCGCGCTGCGCAAGGAAATCGAAGAACTGGAAACGGCCGGCGTGGAAGTGCGCTCGCGCCTGAAGATTTCCCCGGCCGCGCCGCTGATCATGCCGTATCACATTGCCCTGGACCAGGCGCGCGAAAAGGCCGCCGGTGGCAAGGCCATCGGCACCACCGGCCGCGGCATTGGCCCGGCCTATGAAGACAAGGTGGCGCGCCGCGGCATCCGCATCGCCGACCTGCACTACCCGGAACAGCTGGCCGAAAAGCTGCGCACCGCGCTGGATTACCACAACTTCGTGCTCACCCAGTACCTGGGCGTGGAGCCGGTGGACTTCGACAGCGTCTACGCCGAAGCGCTGGCGTTCGGCGAATACGTCGAGCCGATGAAGTCTGACGTGGCCGGCATCTGCCATGACCTGCGCAAGCAGGGCAAGCGCGTGCTGTTCGAAGGCGCGCAGGGCGCGCTGCTGGACATCGACCACGGCACCTACCCGTACGTCACCAGCTCCAACACCACCGTGGGCGGCGCGCTGGCGGGCGCCGGCGTGGGCGCCGACGCCATCGACTACGTGCTGGGCATCGCCAAGGCCTACGCCACCCGCGTGGGCGGCGGCCCGTTCCCGACCGAACTGGACGACGAAATCGGCCAGGGCATCCGCGACCGCGGCGCCGAATACGGTGCCTCCACCGGCCGCCCGCGCCGCTGCGGCTGGATGGACATCGTCGCGCTCAAGCGCGCCGTGGCCATCAACGGCATCACCGGCCTGTGCATCACCAAGCTGGACGTGCTGGACGGCATGGAAAAGCTCAAGGTGTGCATTGCGTACGAGTACCGCGGCAAGCGCACCGAATACGCCCCGCTGGACGCGCAGGGCTGGGAAGAGTGCACCCCGGTGTACTTGGAATTCCCGGGCTGGAGCGAGAACACCCACGGCATCACCGAGTGGGACCAGCTGCCGCCCGCCGCCCGCGCCTACCTGCGCGCGCTGGAAGAACTGGCCGGCTGCCCGATCAGCATCGTCTCCACCGGCCCGGACCGCGACCACACCATGGTGTTGCAGGATCCGTGGGGTTGAGGCGGTTTGCTGACTTAGGTCGGTGCGGCCCGCTCGATGAGAAGCCCCGCGAAAGCGGGGCTTCTTCATGAACTGCTTACTTTCGTTCTCTCCTAAAAAGGAGCGCGCGCGATCTCATTCAATGCGACTCTTTTCGTTTAGCGTTGAAGCCCGTTTAGGGGTCAGGCCTGAAGGCTCCTGATCGGCTGTCTCTCATCAATAAAGATCTTTTAAAAGATCTATATCAGTGTAAGATGTTCCAATGTCTAGTACCCCTCTACGCCCCGAAGAAGCTCCCGCGCCGCTGCCCAAAGTGGTTGGCGGTTTTGCCACTGTTCTCGCCGATCCGCCTTGGCGATTTGCCAATCGCACTGGGAAGGTTGCGCCCGAGCATCGACGGCTTGACCGCTATTCAACGATGTCGCTGGACGCAATCAAGGGACTGCCAGTAAGAGACGTGGTGGCGCGTGACGCGCATCTGTATCTTTGGGTGCCCAATGCGTTGCTGGTCGACGGCTTAGCAGTCATGGAAGCATGGGGGTTCCGATATGTAAGTAATATCGTGTGGGCGAAGCGTCGTATGGATGGCGGCCCGGACGGCCGAGGCGTAGGCTTCTATTTTCGAAATGTGACCGAGTTGTTGCTGTTCGGCGTGCGTGGTTCTATGCGAACTCTTCCGCCTGGACGCTCTCAGGTCAATATGATTGAGACTCGTAAGAGAGAGCATTCCCGCAAGCCTGATGAACAATACGAGCTTATTGAATCGTGCTCGCCAGGCCCTCGCTTAGAAATGTTTGCTCGCCATGGCCGACCAGGATGGACTCTCTGGGGGAACGAAGCCGCCGATGACATCACTCCGCGCGGCGTAGTGCACAAGGGTTATGCGGGAGGTCCGATTCTTCCTCAGCTGAAGCCGAATGAACATATCGAACATGATCGTGCAGAGGCGATAGGTCGTAAACTCCGCGATCGCTATCTAAAAGGCGAAAGTGTGAGGGAGTTGGCCGCGGCAACGGGCTATTCCATTCAGCGCGTCCGTGCGCTTCTGGCTGCCGTGGAGACTCCAATGCGTCCACGTGGACGACATACCGTGGAGGGCAATTAGATGTCCCGCCTATGCGTAAGGTTGTCCGTTCCAAGTAGCTTGGGTGGCCGCGACAACTAAGAGAGGGCATGTGCCCATCACTCCGCGGCGGACACGCAGTGCTGCTTTTTCTAAGTTGGTTGTGGTCGAGGTGTTCAGATCGATTGGCAATTTGGGGTTGCGCTCTGCTTCAGGAAGAGTTTCTTGATGCTCATTCCACAACGCGGTTGCGAGGTTTTTGAGGCTCAATCGATCTTGGGTGATAAGAACGGCTGCAGAGATAACGCCGGCTTCATGCCACGCCCTATACGCGGATAAGTCGCGGTCTAGGTTGCCGTCTTTTGCATTCCACTCTACATCAAGGGCTACGCGTCCCTTGAAGTTATCTACTAGGTAGCCTTCTTGCTCTACGGTAGGTAGCCGTCCTGCTTCTTTCCCGTCTTTGGTGTAGAGGATGCCCTGAGTGTGCAAATCGACTCTGATCTCGCGCCAGCCTCGCTGGGCGAACATGTCGTCGATAATTTTTGCAATGTCTCCTCGATTTCCACCCCTTTTTAGCCACTGCGCTGGATCAAGATGGAAGTTCTCTAGTACATCGAGGATGTCAGTCCATTCGCCAGGGCAGACGGAGCGCAAAACCGCGGCAGCAGAGCTGGTTTCAAGGAATTCCCAGCGTGCCCGAATTGCAGGCGGGAGAACGAGTGGATCATCGTAGGTGCGTGTTTCAAACATTCTAAGTCAGCTTAGTTGTAGTTGTTCGTAGGAGTAGCTTTGCATATATCGGAGCGTCCAGTCCCTCTCCTTCGCAAAGCTACGCAAGTGGGCCTGCAGTTGTTGGAGTTCCCCCATCCACTTTGGCTCCTTGCCTGTGACCGTCATCGCAGTATAGAAGAGCATGTGGGCGAATCGGGAGGGGTATGGAACAGCGAATGGGGGAATGCGTCGGGGTGGATGGCGCTAGTTCTGGCTGGATCGCTGTCTGGAGAATGCAGCGCGAGTT
Source organism: Stenotrophomonas acidaminiphila (assembly GCA_002951995.1). Taxonomy (NCBI): domain Bacteria; kingdom Pseudomonadati; phylum Pseudomonadota; class Gammaproteobacteria; order Lysobacterales; family Lysobacteraceae; genus Stenotrophomonas; species Stenotrophomonas acidaminiphila. Next base: position 2,500,672 of record CP019797.1, on the reverse strand, counting down.
GGCGTGGCAAGTCCATGGTGATGCGCGTGCGCTGGTTCATGCGCATCAACAGGCCGGAGTAATCGCGGTGGATATTCCCATAGGCCTGTCTGACAGCGGCGGGCGCTTGGCGGATGCTCTTGCCCGGTCTTTCGTCGGCGGTCGACGCGCCTGTAGCATTTTTTCGACGCCGGTGCGGGGCATCTTGGATGCGAAGAACCAACCAGAGGCCTCTCAGCGTCATCGGGAAATTGATGGTCGAGGTTTCGGTGCGCAGTCCTTTGCGATCCTGTCCAAGATCCGCGAGTGGGACGAGTTGCTGCACAGCAACCCACAGGTGCGCCGCATGGTGCGCGAGGTGCATCCAGAGGTTTCGTTCGCGGCGCTGGCTGGTGGTGCGGGGCAGGGTCTTGTTGCCAGTAAGCGCACGTCTACAGGCATCGCGGCCAGAAGCGCGCTGCTTGCTGCTGCATTTGGTGAAGCGGCGATTGCGGATTTGCTGAGCGCTGTTCCGCGGCGTGAGGCCAAAGCAGACGATGTTCTCGATGCGCTGGCGGCGTTGTGGACTGCGGAGCGGATTCGGGATGGCGTGGCCTGTTCACTGCCGGCCGAGGTGATACCTGACGCCACTGGATTGGATGCGGCAATTTGGTACTGAACGGCGCGGCACTCCGACGCTTGCGACCGTTTATCGGCTAAGCGATTCTGTCCGTGCTTCGCCTTGACTCGCCGGAGTTTCAGTAGCAGTCTTGCTGCACGGAGCCTCGAAACTCCGCAGACAGCGGTACCCACCTCCGACAAACCGGTGGGTTTTTTGTGCCTGCATGCTTTGCAGGCGCAACCGACGCGATGCTTGCGTCGGGAGGGCGGTGAATACAACACCCTTCGGGGAAATAAGCCCGCCGGCTGTCTGCGGTTTCGAGCCTCCCGACTTCCCGTCCGCCGTTCGTGGCGGGCGGCCACTTCATGGAAGGAGGCGGCAACGATGGCAAAGCACACGTTGGACGATGAGCGGCCGGGCTACTACCTGCCCGAAGACAGCCAGCAGCGGCTGGTGCGGCTGAGCGACCACATCAAGTTCCTGCTGCGGTTGATGCAGCCGCTGGCGGGTGCGGTGGGCGAGCCGGCGGGCGAGGTGCGCCTGGCCGAGGTGGCGTTTTGCCTGGAGCTGCTGGGCGACCAGGTGGACCTGGTGCTGGATGAGGTGTCGTGGCCGGCGACGCAGGTGGACGCGCCCGCGCGCGATGCCGCGGATCAGGCGCAGGGCTACGCCTTCGGCGTCACGCTGGCGCAGGTGGATGCGCTGGATGGCTGGGTACGCACGCTGGCCGCGCAGGGCGATGTGCTGGCCACCGGCGATGCCGCCGGGTGGGCGCGCGGCACGCTGCCGTCGATGGGGCGTGCGGTGTTCGATGCGGCGGCGGCCGTGCGCGGTGTGCTGGATGCGGTGGAAACGCAGCGGCTGGTGGCGGGCGCGGATGCGCGCTTGCGGGTGGAGGAGGCGCGGGCGGTGTATGCGGTGCCGCGTGCGCTGCCGGCAAGGGTGTCGCGGGACCCGGTGCGGGCGGAGGCGGAGCTGGCATACGGCGATTCCCTGCACTGAGGGGGCGCAGCACGCGGGGCGCACGGCCAACGGCCATGCGCCGGCGTGGGCTCAGGCCGCGGCCAGTTGCTGCAGGTGCGTTGCGAAGCCGCCTTCGTCGCTGGCGGCGTTGATGTGGTCGAAGTAGGTGTACCAGCCGCTGGCGTGGATGCCGGCGAGCAGGGCGTCGCGCGCGCCTGCGTGTCGGGGACCGGCGTCGCTTCCCTCGGGCGGGGCAAATAGGCGATGCTGCCGCAGCACAAGGGGGAGCGCATGACGCACGCAGAGCACGACGACAAACAGGCGGCGCCAGGCGGCGCGCCGCCCGCCACGCCGATGAACTGGTCGCCGATTCCCGATGTGGGCACGGGCGATGAATCGTGGGTGCTGAACCTGTGGCGGCGCGGGTGCCGCGAGCCGGCGCTGATGTTTTCAGCGGCGTATGTGCTGGTGGGGTTCCTGGGGCTGTGGTCGAGCGCGTGGTTCTACCACGGCTTCGGCATCACCATTGCCGATTACCTGCAGGCCAGCGATTACCTGGTGGCGGGCCTGCGCGACCCGGGCAGTGTGCTGATCTTCGCCATCGGCGTGCTGCTGGCGGTATTGGTGAGCTGGCCGGAGGCGCTGCGCCGCCGTTACCCGGACTACGTGGCCGACCTGCGCCGGCGGCGCTGGTGGGCGCGCATGGCGTTTCCGCAGGCGCGGATCATGACCTGGGACGGCATTGGCATCCACCCCATCACCGGGGTGAGCCTGGTGGTGGCGTCGTTCATGCTGATGGGCTCGGCGGTGTACATGCAGACCAAGGGCGAACTGGTGCGCGAGAAGGGCCGCGGCACGCCGGTACAGGTGCATATGATCGGCGACGCCGCGCCGCGGCCGGGCCAGGCGCGGTTGCTGGGTACCAGCAGCGCCTTTGTCTATTTGTGGTGGCCGGCGCAGCGCCGCGCCGAAGCGGTGCCCATTACCTCGGTGCGGCAGGTGCAGGCCGCGCCCAGGGGAGCGCGCGGCGCCGCGGTGGCGGCACCGCCTGCGGCACCAGCGGCGACGCCAGCGACGCGCTGAGCCGGGCTGCCCGGCCACGGCCCGCGGGGCAGGGCCACTACGTGCCCGCTGCCGCATGGCTGCACAGGGCCGGCCCGCAGTGGCGCGTTCAGTGGCTGGTGTGGTGCTTGCGCCCGCTGCCGGATTTCTTGCCACCGCCATCGTGCTTGTTGACCGTGGCCCAGGCGATGCGTTCGGCGGTTCGGGTGCTGGCGCCGCGGGCTTTTTCGCTCTTTTCGATGTGCGCGGCCTGGCGCTTCTGCTTGTCGGTGTAGCTGGATTTGTCGCCCTGGGTCATGGCGGTACTCCCGTGGGTGTGGGCCTGCAGGTATAGGCCGGGCGGTGCGGGGAGAAGGTGAAGCGGCCGTTGCCGGTGTGTTATGCCGGCCCGTGCCCGGCGCTGGCGGGGGCTTGGCTAGAATGCGGGGACTGCTCCGCTGCCGGACCCATGCTTGATGCGTATCGACCCCGCCGAGATCGAAGCCCTGTTCGACGCCATTCCCAGCGTGCTGTTCTTCGCCAAGGACGTGCAGGGCCGCTATACGCACGTCAACAAGACGATGATGCAGCGGCTGGGGGTGAAGTCGCGCGGCGAGGTCATCGGCAAGCGCGCCGACGAGCTGTACCCGGCGGGCATGAGCGAGGCCTACGTGGCCCAGGACGCGCGCGTGCTGGGCGGCGAGGTGATCGAGAACGTGATGGAGCTGCAGCTGTTCGCCAACCGCCAGCCGGGCTGGTGCCTGACCTGCAAGCGGCCCATCGTGGAGAACGGCAGGGTGGTGGGGCTGATTGGCATTTCGCGCGACCTGGGCCAGCGCGGCGGGCTGGAATCGCAGTACGAGCCGCTGCGGCTGGCGCTGGATTACCTCAACACGCACTACGCCGAAAACGTGCGCATGCAGACCCTGCTGGACATCACCGGGTTCTCGCTGAGCAAGCTGGAGCGCAGTTTCCGCAAGGTGTTCCAGATGACGCCGCAGCAGGTGCTCACGCGCCTGCGCATCCAGATTGCCCTGCACCTGCTGCACGGGCAGGACAGCGTGGCCAGCATCGGCCAGGCCTGCGGCTTTACCGACCAGAGCGCGTTCACCCGCAAGTTCAAGGCCGAGGTGGGCATGGCCCCGCGCCAGTACCGGGCGATGATCGCGGCGCGGCAGCAGGAAACCGCCGCGCCGGAGTGACGTCCGGCGCGGCGCTGCGGTGCGGGAATCCAGCCTGCGGCTATGCGGGCAAAGAGGCGGGCTGCGCGTGGGGCGCACGCCACAAGCCGATGCCGGGTTGAAGAAGAGCGGTTGCTGGGGCCGGTGATGGGCCGGTGCGCGGCGGCGGTGCCGCGCTTCAGCCGGCGCAGCCCGCGCGCGGTTCCTGCACGTGGCCGCCGGCGTCGATGCGGATGCGCGGGCGCAGCCAGGCGGCGAACTCGGCTTCGCTGGTGGCGCCTTCGGCCAGGCCCAGCATGGCGATGTACTTCTCTTCATCGGTCGCGGTCAGCTGGCCGTCGTTGAGGGCGATGAACACGCGGTAGCAGACATGCGCGGTGCGCTTGTTGCCATCGACGAACGGATGGTTGCGCGCCAGGCCGTAGGCCAGGCTGGCGGCAAGATCGGCCAGGTCCGGCGGTGGCTCGCCATAGGCGTGCAGCTGCTGCGCGCGCGCGAGCGCGGAGTCGAGCAGGGCGTCGTCGCGCACGCCGCTGCCGCCGCCATGTTCGGCGAGCTGGCGGTCGTGGATGGCCAGTGCCAGTGGCTTGCTGATCCAGCGGATCATGGCCGCCTCACTGCGCCAGCTTGTGCAGCACCTGGCGGTCTTCGCGCATGATCGCCTCGGCCACCTCCATCTGTGCGGCAAGCTCCGGGTCGAATACGGTCAGGCGGATGCCGTCGGGCGTTTCCAGCGCATGCAGCTCGTCGCCTTTTTCCAGGCGCAGGCGTGCAAGCAGTTCCTTGGGCAGGATGATGCCGGACGAGTTGCCGATGCTGGTGATCTTGAGCTTCATGGTGGGACTCCGCCGCTTGTTATAACGAACGTTATCACTTGGTGGCGGGGTGGACAAGCGGACTACCGGGTGCGCCGGCCGTAGGCGCGCGCCGCATGTGCCCGTCGGAAGTACGCACGCAAAGCGAACGGCCCGCTTGCGCGGGCCGTTGCCTTTACCTGGTGTCGCGGCCCGGTCAGGCCTCGACGTCTTCCTTGTAAGCATCCACCGGGATGCAGGCGCACATGATGTTCTTGTCGCCGTAGACGTTGTCCACGCGCGCCACCGGCGGCCAGTACTTGGACTGCTTGAGCGACGGCAGCGGGAACGCCGCCAGCTCGCGCGGGTAGGCGTGGGTCCACTGGCTGGCCGACACCGCGGTGGCGGTGTGCGGGGCGTGCTTGAGCGGGTTGTCCTCGCGGTCCAGGCGGCCGTCCTCGATCGCGCGGATTTCCTCGCGGATCTGGATCATCGCGTCGATGAAGCGGTCCAGTTCGTACTGCGATTCGCTTTCGGTCGGCTCGACCATCAGCGTGCCGGCCACCGGGAAGCTCAGGGTCGGGGCGTGGAAGCCGAAGTCGATCAGGCGCTTGGCCACGTCCTCGGCGCCGATGCCGGAGGTCTTCTCCAGCGGCCGCACGTCGAGGATGCACTCGTGCGCCACCAGCCCGTTGCGGCCGGTGTACAGGGTCTTGTAGTGCGGGGCCAGGCGCCTGGCGATGTAGTTGGCGTTGAGCAGCGCGACCTGGGTGGCCTTGCGCAGGCCGGCCGCGCCCATCATTGCGATGTACATCCAGCTGATCGGCAGGATCGAGGCGCTGCCGAAGGTGGCGGCCGAGACCATGGCGCCGTTGCCCACGCCCTGGGTGCGCAGGCCGTCGGCGACCAGCGCGCCCGGCAGGAACGGCGCCAGGTGCGACTTGACCGCGCACGGGCCCACGCCCGGGCCGCCGCCGCCGTGCGGGATGCAGAAGGTCTTGTGCAGGTTCAGGTGCGATACGTCCGAGCCCCACTTGCCGGGCTTGGCCACGCCGACCAGGGCGTTCATGTTGGCGCCGTCGGTGTACACCTGGCCGCCGTGCTGGTGGATGATCTGGCAGATCTCCACCACCTCTTCCTCGAACACGCCGTGCGTGGACGGGTAGGTCATCATGATCGCGGCCAGGCGGTCGCTGTACTTCTCGGCGTTGGCGCGGATGTCCTCGACGTCGACGTTGCCGTTGGCGTCGGTCTTGGTGACCACCACCTTCATGCCGCACATCTGCGCCGAGGCCGGGTTGGTGCCGTGCGCCGAATCCGGGATCAGGCAGATGTCGCGGTGGCCCTCGCCGCGCGAGGCGTGGTAGGCGCGGATCGCCAGCAGGCCGGCGTATTCGCCCTGCGCGCCGGAGTTCGGCTGCAGGCTCACCGCGTCGTAGCCGGTGCATTCCACCAGCATCGCTTCCAACCCGTCGATCAGTTCCTTGTAGCCCTGGGCCTGGTCGGCCGGGGCCAGCGGGTGGATGTTGGCGAACTCCGGCCAGGTCACCGGGATCATCTCGGCGGTGGCGTTGAGCTTCATGGTGCACGAGCCCAGCGGGATCATCGTGCGGTCCATCGCCAGGTCCTTGTCGGCCAGCGAACGCAGGTAGCGCAGCAGTTCGTGCTCGCTGTGGTGGGTGTTGAACACCGGGTGGGTCAGGAACGCGGACTGGCGCACCATGCCGGCCGGCAGCGCGTCGGCGGTGGCCGCGTCCAGCGCGTCCACGTCGACGCGGGCGCCGAACAGCGCGCCCAGCGCGACGATGTCCTCGCGGGTGGCGGTTTCGTCCAGGCTGATGCCCACCGCCGCGCTGTCGATCACGCGCAGGTTGTAGCCGGCGGCCACGGCCTTGGCCTGCAGCGCGGCGGCGTCGACGTTGCGCACGTGCAGGGTGTCGAAGAAGTGTTCGCCCACGTCCACGCCGTTGCCGCGCAGCGCCGCGGCCAGGAGGGTGGCCAGGCGGTGGGTGCGGCGGGCGATGCGGGTCAGGCCTTCCGGGCCGTGGTAGACGGCGTACATCGAGGCCATCACCGCCAGCAGCACCTGCGCGGTGCAGATGTTGGAGGTGGCCTTCTCGCGGCGGATGTGCTGCTCGCGGGTCTGCAGGGTCAGGCGGTAGGCCGGCTTGCCTTCGGCGTCGACCGACACGCCGATCAGGCGGCCCGGCATGGAGCGCTTGTAGGCGTCGCGGCAGGCCATGAACGCGGCGTGCGGGCCGCCGAAGCCGAACGGCACGCCGAAGCGCTGGCTGTTGCCGACCACGATGTCCGCGCCCCATTCGCCGGGGGCGGTGATCAGGGTCAGTGCCAGCAGGTCGGTGGCCACCGCCACCAGGCCCTGGCGGGCATGCACGGCCTCGACCAGCGCCTTGTGGTCGCCGATGTGGCCGAAGGTGTCCGGGTACTGCAGCAGCACGCCGAAGCAGTCGGCGTCCAGCGCTTCGGCCGGGGTGCCCACGCGCAGGGTGATGCCCATCGGCTCGGCGCGGGTGCGCAGCAGCTCCAGGGTCTGCGGGTGCACCGCGTCATGCACGAAGAACACGTCCGACTTGGACTTGGCCGAACGCTTGGCCAGGGTCATGGCTTCAGCCGCGGCGGTGGCTTCGTCCAGCAGCGAGGCGTTGGCGATCTCCATGCCGGTCAGGTCGGCGACCATCTGCTGGAAGTTGATCAGCGCTTCCATGCGGCCCTGCGAAATTTCCGCCTGGTACGGGGTGTAGGCGGTGTACCAGGCCGGGTTCTCGAGGATGTTGCGCAGGATCACGTTCGGCGTATGGGTGCCGTAATAGCCCTGGCCGATGAAGCTGCGCAGCACCTTGTTCCTGCTGGCGATGGCGCGGATCCTGGCCAGCGCCTGCACTTCGGTCAGCGACTCGGGCAGGGCCAGCGGGGCGGGCGACTTGATTGCGCCGGGGACGATGGCGTCGGTCAGCGCGTCGAGCGAGTCATGGCCGACCACGCGCAGCATCTGCGCGATTTCGGCATCGTTGGGGCCGATATGGCGGTCGACGAAGGCGGAGGCGTGTTCGAGTTCGCGCAGCGAAGGCGTGTTCTGGTGCATGACGGACGTCCGGAGGTGGCGTGCGGGGCTGGGGCGGCGGCCGCATGCCCTCCGGCAGCGGTTCCGCGCACGCGGCACCACGGCCGGCAAGCCGGTGGCTCGCCTCGTGCCCCTCTGTCCTTTTGCCTGAGAGTTTGGAAGGCGCGACCTGCGGGTCGCGCGCCTCGTGCACCTTCGGCGCCGGATTGAACCGGTCTCTCCAGAGTTTTGACGCAGGTGGTATCGGGCCTGAGCGATTGCGGGCGTTTGCGCCTTCGGCAGCGATGAACCGCTTCTCCCACCGTGTAGCGCGCCGATTATAGCCGTTGCCCCGGGCGGCCGGCGCGGTCGCCCGGCTGAACGGGCCACGCCGCCGGCGCGTGCCGGGCACCGGTGCGCGTGGCGTCGCGGCGGCGGCGGGCCTATCATGTGCGGCTTCCCGTTGTTCCCAGGCGCCGCCCGCACAGGGCCGGCGCCCGTCGTGCGTCGCCGCGCACGCCCCGCTGGATACCCCATGACCACCGCTTCGCCGTCCACCCGCCGCCTGGCCCTGCTGCTCGCCGGGCTGTCCATGTTCGGGCCGTTTTCCATCGACACCATCTTCCCGGCATTCCCGCTGCTGGCGCGGGAGCTGGCGGTGGACGAGGTGGCGGTGCAGCAGACCATCAGCGTCTACCTGCTGTTCTACGGCCTGATGAGCCTGGCGCACGGCCCGCTGTCCGATGCCTGGGGGCGCAAGCGGGTGATCCTGGGCGGGCTGGTGCTGTTCACCGCCGCCTCGGTCGGCTGCGCGCTGTCCACCCACTTGGGCACGCTGCTGGTGTTCCGCGCGCTGCAGGGCGTTTGCGCCGGCGTCGGCATGATCGTCGGCCGCGCGGTGATCCGCGACCTGTACCACGGCCCGGACGCGCAGCGGCTGATGAGCCAGGTGTCGATGATCTTCGGCATCGCCCCGGCCATCGCCCCGATCATCGGCGGCTGGATCCTGCTCGGCGGTGGCGACTGGCCGCTGATCTTCTGGTTCCTGGTGGTTTTTTCGCTGCTGCTGGTCGCCGCTACCGCGCGCTGGCTGCCGGAAACGCACCCGGCCGCGGCGCGCACGCCGCTGTCGCCGCGCGGCCTGCTGCGCGACTACCTGCGCATCGGCTTCAACCCGCGCTTCCTGCGCCTGGCGCTGGCTGGCAGCGTCAACTTCGGCGGCATTTTCCTGTACATCTCCTCGGCGCCGGTGTTCGTGATGCAGCACCTGCGCCTGGGCGAGGGCGGCTTTGCCTGGTTGTTCATTCCCACCATCGGCGGCATGACCACCGGCGCATTCCTGTCCGGGCGCATGGCCGGGCGTACCGTGCCGGTGCGGCAAATCAGCATCGGCTTCGCCTGCTGTGCGCTGTCGGCGGCGCTGAACATCGCCTACGCCGCCTCGGTGGTGCAGCTGCAGCTGCCATGGGCGGTGCTGCCCATCTTCCTGGGCGGGCTGGGCATGGCGCTGATCTTCCCGGTGCTGGCGCTGGCGGTGCTGGACATGTACCCGCAGCAGCGCGGCCTGGCCTCGTCGCTGCAGGCCTTCGTGCAGCTGATGATCAGCACCCTGGTGGCCGGCGTGGTGTCGCCGCTGCTCAGCGGCAGGCCGCTGCACCTGGCACTGGGCATGGCCGGATTCATGCTGCTGGGCTTCGCGTTCTGGTACTGGGAACACCGCCGCGAGCGCCACCTGGCCGGCCCGCACATGCACGTCTAGCCGGCCTCCATTCCCGCCTCACCCCGACTGCGTCATTCTCCCCCTACCGGCCAGCATGGCCGCCACCGGAAGCTGCCACCATGTCCATCCATTCCAAGGGCCGCCGCGAGGCGAAGAAGAAGCTGGCCGAGCGCGAGCGCAACCAGGCCGCGGCCAACCCGGCGCCGAAGCCCGCGGTGGAACCGCACGCCGAACTGCGCGACCAGCAGCGCACCCTGCTGGCCGGCATCGTCCGCCGCGACGGCGAGTGGGTGCTGGGCATGGACGGCAGGATCGCCGGCGAAACCTCCAGCGCCGCCCGCGTGCTGGCGCTGATCATGCAGGCTGCCGAGCTGCACGAACGCAGCGGCACCCCGGTGCGGCTGATGTACTCCGACGCGCTGAAGGACGCCGCGCATGCCGAGGTGGCGGAGCAGGGCATCGACTTCGACACCTGGAAGCGCAACCTGGCCACGGAGCTGGGCCTCGGCGCGAAGGACGCCGTGGCCACGCATTGAGTTGTTGATGCGGGTGAACGGACAAGGGCGCCGGGTGGCGCCCTTGTTGTTTCCACCGGCAGCGCGCGGCGGTGGGCTGGCCGGGCTATGCCATGCCGGCGCCCACCGTGGCCCGCACCGGGATGCCGGCCGGGTCGAAATCCTCCAGGCAGAACACGTTGATGCCGTAGTGGTCCGGGGTGACGCGCTTGCGATGGAACGGGTAGATGCCACAGGTCCGGCAGAAGTAGTGCGTGGCGGTGAAGGTGTGGAATTGATACGCCGACAGCTGCTCCTGGCCCGCGAGCAGGCGGAAGTCGCTTTCGTGCACCTTCACCATCAACGCGTTCTTGCGGCGGCAGATGGAGCAGTCGCAGGTCGTCAGCTCGGGAAAGTCGCTGGTGATCTCGAAGCGGACGGCGCCGCAGTGGCAGCTGCCGGTGCAGGTGGTTCGGGGGCGGGTGGACATGTGGGCAGTTGAAGGGCGAGTGGTCGGGGCAGACTAACGCCAACCGGGCCGGGCGGTCGCGCGGGCCGGCGCACACCGGAGCCCGGCAGCAGATGCCCGGGCATTGCGTGCCAGCGCCGGCCCTCTGTTGCGTCACACGGCAAAGCCCGCGACCGCGGCATGGGGATCGCCACGACGCGTAACCCGTTCCTTCTCCGGGAGCCGCCGGATACCCGCGCGCCACGTCGCGCTGCGGAAGCTGCCGGCGTTGGCACAGGTGCTGGAACGACTCAGGTTTGGCCTGTCCCGGGTATCAGCGTTGACGAGCCCAGCGGGTTGGGAAATATCGGCACGGCGTTGCCCAGGCATGGGCGATGGCCCACGGCTGGACGTGTTTCCGGCGGGCGCCAAGCTGCACACCCCGGGTGTGGGCACTCGCACGCAAAGCGCCGCCCGTTGGCGGACATCCACGGCGATGATCGCGTTCGTCATCCAGGCAACGGGCGCACGCGCGGACGGCAATCAGTGAAGCCAGTGCGCCCATGCCCTGGTCAGCAGGAAGGCAGTGCCGGCATACCCGGCCGCGGCCATCAGCCACACCCGGTGCGGGGCGCGTGCCTGCTGCAGCAGCCAGACCACGCCCAGCAATGACAGCACGAACATGATGGCCGCCATCACATAGGCCTGTGGGGCGGGTACGAAGACCGACCAATGGCCGCGCTTGCTCGACGTGGTGAATCCGTGCCCCGCAAGAATCAGGCACCCGCCTGCAAGCGCGAAGAATGCGAGGGAGAAAACGGCGGCGAACTGTGCCTTGCGCATGGGATGCCTGCCGTCAGCACCGGGCCGGGCCGCGAAGGGGGCGCGATGGCAATGGGCGTCGAGCCGCCACGGTCAGGTCCCGGCTCAGCATGCGCGACGGTAGTGCAGGGCGACCGCGCCGCAGCGCAGTGGCTGCGCCGACACCCGTTCGAGTCGTCGCGAGGCGGGCAGCCCACCCGCGTACAGGGTGGGGCCATGGCCGGCGATCCTGGGGTGGACGAGGAACCGGTACTCATCGATCAGGTCCAGCCGGTCCAGCGCGTTCGCCAACATGCCACTGCCCAGGAGCACTCCGCGCGGCGTGGCGTCCTTCAGTTGCTGCACGCCCGTGCGCAGATCGCCGGCGACGCGGTGGCTGTTCGCCCAGGAGAAATCCGTTCGCTTCGCCGATACCACGTACTTCGGCTTGGCCTGCAGTTTGACCGCCCACTCGCGCATCGACGCGGGCGCCTCCACCTCGCCGCGGGCCACTGCCGGCCAGTGGCTTTCCATCATCTCGTAGGTGACACGCCCCCACAGCATGGCGCCGCTCTCGTCCATCAGCCGGGTGAAGAAGGCATGCGTCTCGTCGTCGACTATGCCCTCGCGGTGGTCGATGCAGCCGTCCAGGGTGAGGTTCATGCTGAAGATCAGAAGTCCCATGGTGCCCTCCGTTGGAGATGCGCGATGCGTTGCTTTCCACCCGGCGCCAGGGGGCGGGCCCGAGCGGTGATGCGCGCGCCCCGCGTCGCCTTGTGCCTGGAGCAGGCTGGGGTACCAGGCTGCGCCGGCTGGCGCCTCACCACTTTCCGAAGAAGGATGTGACGTCGAAATAGTAGGCCATGCGCTTGCCGTCCGCCGTGGTGATTTCGATCAGGTCGTAGGCCTTGTTGCCTTCCAGCAGGAGTGACTGCTTCTCCCGCTTGAAGCCGGAGTGCTTCCGGGCAATCCAGGCGTACTCGGCGGCAACCCCCTCCGCGCTGTTCGTGGCTTTGATGGGGACGGCGGTCTGGATGGAGGTTCCCTCCTGGCCGATGGATGCATGTGACGAGGTGCGCTCGGGGCCGGTGGATGCGCACGATGAGCAGAGCAACGCCAGGACGATTAGTGAGTTGCGCATGATTTCCCCTGTGGAGCCTGATGTGTGAACCATGCCGACGCATTCCATGCGCCCGGCATGAAGGAACGGCTTGGCCGCAGATCAGATCGGGCCAGGGCCAGGCCCCGATCGCCGGCCAGAATGCTGTCCGGTAAACCTGGTTGTGCGCTACGTCGGCATTGCGTGGTTGATGGTAAGCCGCGTGACACCGAGCGTGCTGAAGCCAGTGATCACACGGGTAAGGTGTTTGGCCAGGCGAGTGCAGACCGGACCAGCAGCCGGCTTAGCTCCGGGGGGCGATAATCCAAGGCACCATCATCATGAGGAAGACATTTGCTTCAATGAATGGTTAGGTCTACCTGGGATTGATTCCTGGCATGAGCGCAAACACGCCCCAGCCCAGATATTCGCGCGTGTAGGTTGCGTGGCGCCCAGGCTCCGTGCTGAGTTTGGAGCGGATCTCATCCGCCAGTTCATCGTCGGGGTTCTTCTCAAGCCAGCGGCGCATCGTAAGCCACTTGGCGGCCTCGTATCTGTCCCAGCCATCCTGATTGGCCAGAACCATCTCAACAACGTCGTAACCAAGCCTGCCGAAGGATGCGAGAAGCTCTGGAAGAATGAGGAAGTCGGAGATTGCGCTGGCAAAGCACTTTCTGGCGATATCTTCTGTCGGCGGCAACTGCCGCCAGTAAGGCTCGCCAATCAGGATGATTCCGCCAGTACGCAGGCTCCTGGCCAGAAGCTCGATGGTGCCAGCGACGCCTCCGCCAATCCAGGTGGCACCGACACAAGCCGCCACGTCGGCTTTCTCGTCGGAGATGTAGCCGCTTGCATCGCCGTGGATGAAATTGACCTGATGGGTGACGCCGAGTTCTTCGGCGCGCTGTCTGGCGTGTGCGGTGAACAGCGAACTCATGTCGATGCCGGTACCGACGATGCCATGGTCGCGTGCCCAGGTGCATAACATCTCGCCCGAGCCGCTACCAAGATCAAGCACGCGCTCTCCGGACTTCAGGCGAAGTGCCTCGCCAAGGGCAACGAACTTGTCTGGCGTGAACGGATTATGGATTCGGTGCGCACTTTCCGTGATGTTGAAGAATCGCGGTATGTCCAAGTCGAAGACTTCCTGAAGATTGCGAAAGATCGGGTAAGAAGTGAGTGGCTTGAATCAAGCCGAACCATGAGGCGGCTTCGGCCTGGATGGACCGCTAGCTTGCTCGTCGGACGCGCAACACCTTGGTCTTGCTGAGCGAGTCGTGCCACCACGTGTCGGCGAGTGTAAAAGATACGGGCTCAAGGGGGATCAGGCGGGAAAGGGTTCGAACAAGGACCGCAGATAACGACGGTGTGGTGCCAGATTCGGTCACCACCCTCGTGCCCAGGAGCACTTTTCCAAGTGTGCGTCCAAAGATGGACTCCAATGCGAAGTAGTAGAGGACGTACAGAAGCACAAATGCCACAGATGACCAGACCGAGCTGGTTGCTGCGTCGTATGCCTCCGGCCCATAGACGACTACGTAGGCGACTTCGCCGACGAAGAAGGTTGCGCGGATGACGAGGAAGTCGACTATGAACGTCAGAAAACGGCGGCCAGCGGAGGCGGCTTCGCCGACGATGCGCTCGGTGCCAACGACGGATTCACCCACCGCATAGGGATTGTTCTGTGACGACATGCAAGCTCCCAAAGCAACCTGACACCTGGATTGAACCGTGCGAAATGGCACCGGCTTGAAAAAATTGCTAGGCGGCAGCCCTCAGCCATCAATAGCCATTTGCATAACTTCCGACTCGCCCGACGGTTGGATAATAACGGCCCACAATAGGTTGCGCGTTTCATCACGTACTTCGACGAGAAATATGCCCCAGGGATGCTCAGATACCTTTAGCGCAGACCTCAGCGTCTCCCATGCAAGCGATGGACCGTCGTGGCAGGAGGACAGGCGCTGATACGCAATCTCCTTGGTATCGTTGGACGTCAGGTGACTGCACGCGACTGGCAGGCTCAAGAGGGCAGCAACCAGGATTGGTTTCATGAGGCTTGATGCCCAAGGTAAGCGGACCCGTGAATCGGATTCGGCTTGAATTAACTGTCAGGTACTTGGCCGGGACGCGCCAGCGCTATGCCGAGTGTCATTGGCGGCATGATGTGGCGGAAGACAATGCGTGAGCCGCTGCGGCTGCCAAGGACGATTTCACTCACAGCGCCCTCCCCAAGCGGGTCTGATTCCGCCACAGACTGTACGGAAAAGGGAACGAAGGCTGCGGCGGCGGGAAGGCGCTGCATGACGTAGGTCCTGCCACTGGAAGCCTGCCATTGGAGGCTGGGGGCATCACACTCCATGACATCAAGGCCGAGCGATGGGTACTTGCCCGGATCCAGCTCCACCTCGCAGGGTGCGATCCGTACCAAGCGTCCATCGGAAAGTTGCATTACGGCCATTGCCGTTGCAATTGGCGTCGTGAGCTCGTTTACCCATGCGGGGTGAACGGGATCGCAAGCGAAGGTGTGAATCGCTTCTATCGTTGTATTGGTGAGCGAGGAAATGTCCACAACCACCTGACACCTGTTCGACCGCCTGGACGCGGCGTAGTACGGATAATGGCCGACTTCGCCACCACCACGCAATCTGTGGTTTCTCTTTCATTCCATGCGCCTGGAAGGACAAAAGGGCGCACAGGGAATGCCGCGCCGGTTTCATGCTGCAAGCATCGCGCTGTAACCATCACACCCCGTGGTCTGCGGGTGTAACCGGGAAATGCGGAGCGTCGATGCGCGCTGTATGCGGGAGCATTGAATGCAGAATGCGCGAAGGGCGCCATCGGCGCCCTTCGTTGTAGTGCATTTGCCCTTCGATCCTTTGCTGTCGGGCTGCCGGCCTTTTTTCCTGCGCCTGGCACCCGCCCCAGGCGGCGCGAGGTGGGCCCCGGACGTGCCTACAACGCCGACATGAGCTGGATCATCGGCAGGTAGGCCGAAACGAGCGCCAGCGGCACGCCCACGATCAGGATGAGCAGTCCGGCTACCCCGCGGCGATCGCGCGGCTGGCCTTGCCCGGCCAGCACAGCCGGATCAGTAGCACCAGCGCCGGGGCGAGCCAGATGGCGGGGTAGAAGCGCGTGGCCAGCCGGGTCGGCAGTGGCAGGTCGGTGCCGCGCAGGGTGAACGCGGTGAAGGTGTCGGCGAACTGCGGGTAGACCACCATGCCGATCACGCTGATGGCCACGGCGGCCAGCACGCTGGCGATCAGGCCGGTGAGCAGCCACACGGTGTCCCTGGACGGCCCGGGCGTGGGTTGGGCGCGGGCAGGGCGGGTGGTCCGCTTGCGGGTAAGTCGGTCATGGGGCGTCTGAGGGAGCGTCGCGTTGGCATGCGCTGCATGCATGGGGATGCGAACGAAGGGCGCCTTGCCGGCGCCCTTCGTCTTCATGCCTGGACCGATGCCAGGGTCATGGCGCGGCCGGCTTCACCGGCTGCGCGGGACCGGCCTGCCACCCGCACATCTGGCCTTCGTTCTGCTGCTTGAGCCATTCCTGCAGCGGGGCGAAGTATTCCAGCATCGGGGCGGCGTCGAGTTTCTCGGTGCCGGTCAGTTCCTTGAGGGTGGCCTGCCACGGCTGGCTGGCGCCCTTGCTGAGCATGGCCCAGTACTTCTGCCCGGCTTCCTTGTTGCCGTAGAAGGTGCACTGGTTGAGCGGGCCGGTGTAACCGGCGGCGTCGCACAGGCCCTTGTAGAACTGGTATTGCAGGATACGGGCGAGGAAGTAGCGCAGATACGGGGTGTTGCCCGGCACGTGGTACTTGGCGCCAGCGTCGAAGAATTCCTCGCCGCGCGCGCTGGCCGGGGCCACGCCCTGGTACTGCGCCTTCAGTTCCCACCATTTCTGGTTGTACTGCTCGGGCTTGATCGAGCCGTCGAACACGCCCCAGCGCCAGCGGTCGATCATCAGCCCGAACGGCAGGAACGACACGCCGCTCAGGGCCATGCGCATCTGCGCGTTGATGGTGGCCTCGCGGCTTTCCTGCGGCTTGTCGACCAGGCCGATGGAGTTCAGGTACTGCGGGGTCATCGCCAGCACGATGGTGTCGCCGATGGCTTCGTGGAAGCCATCGTTGGCACCGCCCTGGAACAGCGGTGGCAGCGGGTTGTAGGCCAGGTCGTAATAGATGTGGCCCAGCTCGTGGTAGATGGTGGTGAAGTTCTCTTCGGTGGGGGTGATGCACATCTTGGTGCGCACATCCGGGCCCACGTCCTTGCCGTCGCCGCCCATGTTCATGTCCCAGGCGCTGGCGTGGCAGACCACGTTGCGGTCCAGTGGCTTGATGAACTGGGTGTTCTGCCAGTAGCTCGGCGGCAGCTTGGGCATGCCCAGCGACACGTAGAAGTCCTGCGCGCGCTCGGTCATTTGCCGCGCGGTGGCCAGCTCGGCCTCGCGCTGGGCCTTGAAGCGGGCGGCGACGTCGGCGTTGGCGCCGGCCTTGGCCAGCGCCGCGCTCAGGTTACCCTGGTGCTGCTTCTCGAGCGCGGCGGTGATGTCCAGGCTGCCGGCGCCGGGGTAGGGCTGCAGTTGGTCCCACAGGTTGCTCCAGTCCTGCTGCCACATGTTACCGGTCAGGTGCGCGGCGATCAGGCCACCGCCGACCTCGGCCTTGTCCTTGCCGTACTCCTTGTCCAGCTTGGCGCGGGTGTAGCAGTGCAGCTGTTCGTACAGCGGCTTGACCTGCTCCCACAGGCGGTCGGTTTCCGGGCCGACCTGTTCGGCCGGCATGTCGTAGCCGCTGCGCCACATCTGCCCGGCATCGGCATAGCCCAGTTCGCGCGCGCCTTCGTTGACCAGTTCGACGAAGCGCTGGTACGGCTTGCGCGAGGCCACGGCGGTGGAGTGCCAGCCCTGCCAGGCGTCGAGCTGCTTGTCGTAGTCGTGCGAGCGCGCCAGTACCTGTTCCAGTTCGCCGAGCTGGCGGCAGTTCTGCTGGTCGCCTTCACCGGTGCAGTAGGTGCCGGCGCCGTAGTCGCCCTCCAGCTTGGTGGCGATGGCGGCCAGCTCGGCCAGCTTGGCCGGGTCGCGCGGGGCGGGCATGGCGGTCATCAGCTTGAGCAGGTGCAGGGCACGCCGGGTGTCCTCGCTCATCGGCTGGCCTTCATACTTGCCGGCCTGTTCGATCCAGCCGTTGAGCGTGGTCAGCCAGCGCTCGTTGGCCTTGGCCGCCACGCGCGCGGAATCGTCGTTGATGTAGGTGGACGACAGCCACTGCGCCGAGGTCATTTCCGGGTACATGGCCTTGAACTCGGCATTGATCCGGGCGACGAACTGGTCGGCGCTTTCGGCCGGCGCGGCCTGTGCCGCCGGTGCGGCGGTGTCGGTGGCGGCTTCCTTCTTGCAGGCGGCCAGCGACAGCACGCCGGCGCTCACGGCAAGGGCCAACAGCAGGTGACGTTGTTTCACGCGATTCCCCGGTGGTATTCGATCGGCGAAGGCTAGAGGGCCGCGGCGGCCGCGGCAAGGGGGTGGGTCAGCGCTTGAGTGCCATCAGCAGCACGCCGCCGCCGATCATCGCAACTCCCGCCATTCGCGCCCGGCCAGGCGCGCGTGCAGGAAAGAGATGGCGAACATCGCCACCAGCACCACGCCGGGCGTGTCCACGGGCGCCCCCTGCGAGGCGGAACTGCGCGCTGCACGGCACGGCAACAGCACAACCACCATGCACCGGTGGCCAGCGCCGGGAGCAGCCGCCATGGCAGGGGCCTGCCGGGCAGCGCCAGCGGGTTGCTCCACTTGCCGGCGGTGGCCGCGAACAGGCCCGGCACGGTGACGATGGCGATGGCACGCGGCAGCATCGCCAGGTCGGCATCGACCTGCTGCTGGCCGCGCCTGACGAAGATCGCGGGCAGCGCGGCGAAGGCCGCCGGCAGCAGCGCCCAGGGCAGCCATCGCGGAAAGGCGGCCCTGGCGTGTTGCTGGAGGGAAGCTGCGGCGCTTTGCCGCGGGAACGATGGTGTCGCTCCCGCGGGGGCTGCTGCTAGCCGGCGCACCCGGCGAACAGGTCGCGCTCGCGCTCGTACACCGAGGTGGTGACCTGCATCAGCCCCAGTACCGAGGGGAACAGGTTGTCGTGGTCGCTGCGCTGGCGCGCGCGCTCGCGCAGGCACTGCAGGTCCAGTCCGCGGCTGGCGGCGAACTGCGGGGAGAACCACATCACCATCGGTACCCGCGTCTGTTCGTCCGGCGCGATGGCGTACGGCACGCCATGCAGGTACAGCCCCTTTTCGCCCAGCGATTCGCCGTGGTCGGAGAGGTAGATCATCGCCGTGTCGTAGTCCTGCATGTCGCGCAGGGTGGCGATGGTGCGGGCCAGGAAATGGTCGGTGTAGCGGATGGCGTTGTCGTAGCTGTTGACGATCTGGCCGCGGCTGCACTTGCCCAGGTCCGGGGTGTCGCAGGTCGGCACGAACTGGCGGAACGCCGCCGGGTAACGCTGGAAATAGCTGGGGCCGTGGTTGCCCAGCTGGTGCAGGACGACCACGCGGTCGCCCGGCCGGGCACGCACCTGCGCGGCCAGGTCGTCGAGCAGGATCTCGTCCATGCAGCGGCCATCGGCGCACAGTCCGGGCTTGGTGGCGTCGTCCATCCGCTGGGTCTCAAGCCCTTCGCACACGCCCTTGCAGCCGGACTGGTTGTCGCGCCACAGCGTGGCGATGCCGGCATGCTGGAGCACGTGCAGCAGCGACTGGTGGGCGCGGATCTTCCTGGCGTCGTAGTCGTGGCGGCCGAACGGCGAGAACATGCACGGCAGCGATACCTCGGTGCTGGTGCCGCAGGCATGCATGTCCGGGAAGTTGATCACCCCGGCCTTGGCCAGCTCCGGCGTGGTCTGGCGGGCGTAGCCGTTGAGGCCCCAGTTCTGCGCGCGCACGGTCTCGCCGACCACCAGCACCAGCAGGCGCGGCTTGCTGTCGGCCGCGCGCGGCGTGGCCCTGGCATCGGTGCCGAGCGGCAGCTTGGGCTGGTTCTTGATCGGGTTGGAGCTGACCAGGTTCTGCTTCAGTGCGATCAGGTAATTCGCCGGCGTGGCCAGGTAACGGACCTCGCGGTGGTTGCGCATCAGCGCCGATACGTTCTGGAACGAGGCCAGCGTGCCGGCACCGGACACCACCACCACGCCCACCAGGAACAGCAGCCGCCACAGCAGGGCGCGGCTCCAGCTGCGGCGGCGCAGGCGCAACCGCCACAGCAGCACGCAGGGCACCAGCGCATACACCAGCAGCGGCAGGAGCAGCGCCGGGGTCATCAGCTCGCGCGACTCCTTGTGGTCGGTGGCCAGCACGTTGCGCAGCATGTCCGCGTCCAGATAGACGTTGAAGCTGTTCATGTAGTGCGTGGCGAAGGCGGTGGTGACGAACAGGATCGTCAGCAGCACCTTGGCGTTCCAGCGCCACACCAGCAGGCCCAGCAGCAGCGCATGCACGCCCATCAGCAGGGCGAACAGCGACACCGCGAACAGCGCGCTGCCGGGTTGGTGGCCAGGGCGTCGCGCCAGAACAGGCCGTTGCAGGCCAAGGCGAAGAACGCGCTCGACAGCAGGATCAGCGTTTCGGTGGAGATTTCCGGGCGCCAGCGGCGCAGCCGTGCGAATGCGCTGGTCGATGTCGGCAGATGCGGTGAAGCCGTACTCATGCGTGGGTTTCTTCCTTGAACGGGGTGGCCTTGGCCGGTGGGAACATCAACAGGTAAAGCAGCACCGCCACGGTCCAGCTGACCGCCAGCGACCACACATCATGCGAGAAAAAGTGCGCGCCGCGCAGCTGCTGGGAAATGCCGAACAGCAGCCCGGTGGCCACCGCCGCGGCCAGCGCGGCCCAGCGCCAGCGCGGGCGTACCTGCAGGGCGAAGAAGTACAGCGCCACCCAGCCGTAGCCGGCGCTGGCATGGCCGGCCGGGAAGCAGGCGGCGTGGCCGAGCACCACCGGGCGCGGCTCGAACAGGCCGATGAACGGGCGCAGGCCGCCGTAGCGCTCCAGGTCCCAGGGGCAATCCATGTGGGTCATGGACTTGAGCAGGGCAACCACGCCAGTGGACAGGCCCACCGCCAGCAGCAGGTACAGCAGCGGCCGGCGCAGCGCCTTCCAGCGGGTATCCACGCAGGCGCGCAGCAGCGCCAGCATCACCAGCACCGCGGCCACGGTGCTCAGGTTCTTGCCGCCGCGGTGGATGACGTGGGTGGTCCACCAGGCGTCGCGGAACGCCCAGCGGCCGCCCTCCCAGCGGTAGAGCTGGTCGGCCAGCCACTGGTCGCCGTTGCCGGCCATCAACACCAAGCTGGCGGCCATGGACAGCAGCAGCGGGAGCAGCAGGTGGCGGGCCAGGAAGCCGCGCCGGGTGGCGGCAAGGCCGGGCGCGGGCAGCGCATAGGGGGGCGGCGGGGAGGGGATGGCAGGCACGGATGCGGAGCCTTCGACGATGAATGGCCGCATGGTGGTGGCGGCCATGTCGGAGACTGGTCGGAGCCCCGTTGCCGCGGCGTTAACCCCGCGCCGCGTTCAGTCCTCGTCGGTTTCGCCGGCCGTTCCCGCGACCTGGCCGTGGGTGGCGGCCACGCAGGCGGTATCCAGCGCGGTGCCCGGCAGCAACTGCCACTGGTTGCGGTTGGCGCTGCCGATGTCGATCACCGCGGCCGGGTCGGCGCAGGGGGTCATGGCCTGCTTGAGGACGAACAGCCAGCGCCGTTCCGGGGCGGCGGCCACCCACTGCCCGGCCATCTCCCACTGTTCGGGCCACGGCCGCTTGAAGCCGAAGTCCATCGCCTGCGGGTGGGTCTGCAGCAGGTTCTGCTCACGCCAGGCGACCATGCCCAGTTCGCCGTCGCCGATGCGCTGGCGCACCTTGTCCATGACCGCCGAGGCCGAGCTGTAGGGGTCCAGGGCCGGCATCAGCCCCAATCCGTACATCGTCCACAGCAGCACCGTGGCCAGCACCGCGGCCAGCCCGGCGCGGCGCAGGCGCAGCGCCGCCACCAGCACCAGCGCGGCAATGCCGAAGCCCAGCAGCCAGGCGCCGACCCGTGGGACCACCGCCGGGTCGATCGCGCGTTTGGCCGCGCTGCGCTGCGCCCAGCCATCGGCGTGCTGCAGTGCGTCGTAGCCGACCGCCAGCATCGCCACCGCCAGCAGCGCCACGTACAGCAGCAGCGCCCAGCGCACGCCGCTACGGCGCAGCAGGCCGGCCAGCAGCGGCGCGGCCGCCACCGCCAGCGCCGGCAGCATCGGCAGGATGTAGACCTCGCGCTTGCCGGGGCTGGCGCTGAAGAACAGCAGCACCAGCAGTGCCCAGCCCAGCAGCACGATGTAGCGCGGGTCGGCCCGGCGCAGGCGCCGCCACCAGGCCGGCACCAGCCACGGCAGCAGCAGGCTGCCCGGCAGCCACAGCGTGGCGATCACCTGCAGGTAGTACCAGGCCGGCTGGTGGTGGTGCCAGGCATTGGCATAGCGGGTGCCGGTCTGCTTGAACAGCAGTTCGTGGGCGTAGGACTGCAGGCCGGGGTCGGGGTTGTTCAGCAGGGCAATGCCCAGCGGCGCCAGCCACACCCCGGTACCGGCAATGAACAGCGGCAGCAGCAGCCACCAGCCCCAGCCGCGCCCGGCGCCGGGCGCGCCGGGGTGGCGCCAGCGCCAGGCGGCCCAGGGCAGCAGCGCCAGCAGCGGCAGGAAGCCCACGCCCTTGGTCACCGTGCCTACGCCGGCAGCGAAGGCGCCCAGTGCCAGCAGTTTCCAGTCGGGCCCGAGCAACGTGTGCCGCAGCAGCGCCCACAGCGACAGCGTGGTCATGCCCACCAGCACCATGTCGATCTGCGCGCGCTTGGCCATCAGCCCGAACTGGATGCACACGAACAGCGCCAGCACCGCGTAGCGCGCCACGCGCCGGTTCCACAGCCGCCGCGACAGGTCCCAGGTGAGCCACAGGGTCAGCAGCGCGGCCAGCAGCGACGGCAGCAGGAAGGCGATGTTCCAGTGGCCCAGCACTTTGTAGGTGGCAGCCTGGATCCACATGAAGGTCGGCGGCTTTTCGGCATACAGCTCGCTGCCGCGGTGCGGCAGCAGCCACTGCCCGGTCTCCACCATCTGCCGCGCGGCCAGCACGAACCGCGGCTCGTCGGGCGGGGAGGGCTCGCGCATGCCGAGTCCGGCCAGCAGGCTGGCCACCACCAGCGCCAGCAACAGGTACCACGAGGCGGGGGATCGAAGGCGGGTCGGGCGCACGCTGGGCTCGTCTTGGGAGTGGACGGGGAGGATCGCGCCGCCGGCGTGGGAAGCGCGTCGTAGCGCGCATTGTGACCTGTTTCGACGTCGCTCCGACCAGTGCTGGGGCTACGATGGCCAGGTACCGCCGGTCCGTCCGCCGCCGCCGATGGCGCCGGCGCGCATCCGCCGGCGAGGCGCCATTCCAAGGGTTCTGCACATGCGGCTGCTGGTCATCGAAGACAATCGCAACCTGATCGCCAATCTTTTCGACTATTTCGAGGCACGCGGGCATGTGCTCGATGTCGCCCCGATGGCGTGACCGGGCTGCACCTGGCCGCCACCCATGCCTATGACGCGATCCTGCTGGACTGGATGCTGCCGCGCATGGAAGGGCCGGAAGTGCTGCGGCGGCTGCGCGAGGAACACCGCTCCGAGGTGCCGGTGATCATGCTCACCGCGCGTGACGAGCTGCCGGACAAGATCGCCGGTTTCCGCGCCGGTGCCGACGACTACCTGACCAAGCCCTTTGCCCTGCCGGAACTGGAGGTGCGGCTGGACGCGGTGCTGGCGCGCACGCGCGGCCGCAACCCGCGCAAGGTGCTGCAGGTGCATGACCTGCGCCTGGACCTGGCTACCCTGGAGGTGCAGCGCGGCGGCCGCCTGCTGCACCTGTACCCGGCCTGCCGCAAGCTGCTGGAAGTGCTGATGCGCGCCAGCCCGGCGGCGGTGCCGCGCGACCAGCTGGAGTACGCACTGTGGGGCGAGGAGCCGCCCGACGGCGACATGCTCCGCTCGCACATCTACGAACTGCGGCGCAGCGTCGACGGGCCGTTCGCCGATAAACTGCTGCATACCCTGCCGCGCGTGGGCTACCGGTTGTGCGCGCCGGACGCACCGGCCATGGCCGGCGCGGCGGCGGGCGACGTGCGATGAAGCGGCGGACGCTGCGGCGCAAGCTGCTGGTCTGGCTGGCCAGCTACCTGGCGCTGCTGACCCTGGTGGTGTTCAGCGCCGCCAACTACGTGCACGAGCGCGCCGAGCACTCGGTGTGGCGGGCGCTGCTCAACTCCGAACTGGACAGCGTGATCGCAAACAAGCGTACCGACCCGGATTACCGCTGGCAGGATTCGGACACCCTGCATTTCTTCAGCGAGCATGATGCCCACGGCATTCCCGACGTGCTGGCGCACCTGGCGCCGGGGCTGCACGACGGGGTCCGGCTGGAAGGCCACCGCAGCGCGGTGATGGTGCGCCAGACCAGCGACTTCGGGCGCACGATGCTGGTACTGGACATCACCGATTTCGCCGAACTGGAACACTTCATCACCCGCTGGGCGGTGCTGGCCGGGATCGCCATGGTGGTCGTCACCCTGTTGATGGCGTGGGTCGGCATGAACCGCCTGGTGCGCCCGCTGGCCGGGCTGGCCGCCGATATCGCCGCGCTGCAGCCCGAGCGTAGTGGCCAGCGCGTGCAGGTCGCTGCCCGCGGCAGCAGCGAAATGGAGGTGATCGCCGATTCGGTGAACGATTACCTGGAGCGCAACGAGCGCTTCGTCGAACGCGAACGCGCCTTCATCAGTACCGCCAGCCACGAACTGCGCACGCCGATCGCGGTGATCACCGGCGCCGCCGAACTGGCGCTGGAGCAGCCCGGGCTGCCGCCGCGTGCGCAGCAGCAGCTGCAGCGGGTGCGCAGCACCGCGTCGAGCATGGAGCAGCTGATCCAGCTGATGCTGCTGCTGGCGCGCGACCCGGCGCGGCTGGCGGCGCTGAGCGAGCCGCTGGCGCTGGAGCAGCTGTTGCCGGAGATCGTGGCCGACCATGCCTACCTGGCCAGCGGCAAGGAGCTGTCGGTCGAAGTGATGCA
The DNA here is from genome assembly GCA_002951995.1 of Stenotrophomonas acidaminiphila. Lineage (NCBI taxonomy): Bacteria > Pseudomonadati > Pseudomonadota > Gammaproteobacteria > Lysobacterales > Lysobacteraceae > Stenotrophomonas > Stenotrophomonas acidaminiphila. The sequence goes on along the minus strand of CP019797.1, from coordinate 2,476,367 downwards.
CGCCACGCCGTGCACGATCGTCGCGCCGGTGGGCGTGGTGCAGGCGGCGGTCGGCAACCTGCTGCGCAACGCGCTGGAGAACAGCGACCGCGGTGTGATCCGCCTGTGGCTGACGCCGCATGCGGTGGTGACCATCGAGGACCCGGGCCACGGCATGAGCCCGGAGGAAGTGGCCGCGGCCTACGCCAAGACCGCGCGCGGCGAACGCAACATGCGCAGCGGCATCGGCCTGGACCTGATCGGCCGCCTGTGCGAGCACCTGGGCTGGAAACTGGACATCCACTCGGGCCGCGAACGCGGTACCCGGGTGATCCTGGACATGGGCGCGTCGCGGCCGTAGCCGGGTGCCGCGCGGGAGCGACGGCACGCGTGCGCCGCGGGTGTGTTTTCGCCACGGCCCGGGGCGGCCGCTTCAGGCCGGCAGCAGGCCGCGTTCGAGCAGCCATTGCCGGGCGTCGTCGGCATCGTGCTCGAACCAGGCGCGGGTGGAGCCCAGGCGGTAGGTATAGCCCCAGGCGTCCATGTCGGCCATCAGCCGCGCGCTGCCGACCCCGGGCAGCTGCCCGGCGAGCACGATCTGCAGGTAGCAGGTGGCGTCTTCCTCGGGCACCGAGTCGGTGGCGTCGGTATGCACCAGCGCGCGCCGCTCCGGTGGCAGCACGATCAGGTGGCAGGCCTCGTGCAGCATCGAGTGCACCGGGGTGTCGGTGCGCACGTAGACGTCGCTGGCGATGATCCCGGCTTCGGGTTCGCCCAGTAGCTGCCGGGGATCTTCGCGCCGTCCTCGACCCGGTTCAGGCGCAGGCCGTGGCGCGCGAGCAGGGTGGCCGCGGCGTCCCAGGCGATATCGCCCACGCACAGGATGGCGGCGGCTGCGTTGGCCGGCGGAGTCGACATCGTCACAGGCGGGGCCGGGACCGTCGGCCGGTCCCGGCTCGCGGCATCAGCCCTGCGGGCCTTCGGGCAGGGCCACGGAAATGTCGAGCACGTCGTGCTCGCCGTCCTTGACCAGGTCCACCTTGACCGCGTCGGCGTCGATGTTGACGTACTTCTTGATCACTTCCAGCAGCTCGCGCTGCAGCAGTGGCAGGTAGTCCGGGCCGCCGCGGGTGCTGCGCTCCTGCGCGATGATGATCTGCAGGCGGTTCTTGGCGGTTTCGGCCGTGCTCTTCTTCGCCTTGAAGATGTCGAACAGTCCCATCGTCACCCTCCGAACAGCTTGCTGAAGAAGCCCTTCTTCTCCACCGAAATGAAGCGCATCGGGCGCTCCTCGCCCAGGATGCGGCCCACCGCGTCCTCATAGGCCTGGCCGGCCATGGATTCGGTGTCCAGGATCACCGGCTCGCCCTTGTTGGAGGCGTTGAGCACGTCGCCGGACTCGGGATCACGCCGATCGCCTTGAGCCCCAGCACTTCCTCCACGTCGCCGATGCTGAGCATCTCGCCGCTTTCCACGCGCGCAGGGCTGTAGCGGGTCAGCAGCAGGAAGGCGGGCACGCTCTTGCCGGCCTCGGCGTTGGCGGTCTTGGAGTCGAGCAGGCCGATGATGCGGTCCGAGTCGCGCACCGAGGACACTTCCGGGTTGACCACGACCACGGCGCGGTCGGCGAAGTACATCGCCAGGAACGCGCCCTTCTCGATGCCGGCCGGCGAGTCGCAGATGATGAAGTCGAAGCCGTCGGCGGCCAGGTCTTTGAGCACCTTCTCCACGCCTTCCTTGTTCAGCGCGTCCTTGTCGCGGGTCTGCGAGGCGGCCAGCACGTACAGGTTGTCGAAGCGCTTGTCCTTGATCAGGGCCTGCTTCAGCGTGGCCTCGCCGTGGACGACGTTGACGAAGTCGTACACCACCCGGCGTTCGCAGCCCATGATCAGGTCCAGGTTGCGCAGGCCGACGTCGAAGTCGATGACGGCGACCTTCTTGCCGCGCCGGGCCAGGCCGCACGCGATGCTGGCGCTGGAGGTGGTCTTGCCGACGCCGCCCTTGCCGGAGGTGACTACGATGATTTCAGCCAAAGGATTTCTCCTGAATGTTCCGTGGTGGGCTGCGCGTCAATCCAGCGCAGCGATCATGATCTGGTCCTGCTCCAGCCAGACCTGCACGGCCTTGCCGCGCAGGTTGTCGGGAATATCGTCCAGCACCTTGTAGCGTCCCGCAATCGCGACCAGTTCAGCGTGGAAGTCGCGGCAGAAGATGCGGGCGCCGGTATTGCCCTGCGCGCCGGCCAGGGCGCGGCCACGCAGCGTACCGTAGATATGGATGCTGCCGTCGGCGATCACCTCGGCGCCGGCGCCCACCGTTGAGAGTACGGTCAGGTCGCAGTTCTCGGCGTACAGCTGCTGGCCCGAACGCACCGCGCCCAGCTGCATGCGCCCGGGTTGCGCGGCCGGTGCCGGTGCCGGTGCGGGTTCGGGCGCGCGCCGGGCCGGAGCGGGCGCCGGGGCCGGTGCCGGCGGGGCGGCATCGGCGCGTTCGTACTGGGCACGGAACTTGGCCAGCAGCGGCAGCCCGAGCTGGACCGAGAGCTGCTCGATTTCGCTGGTGCCATAGGCCAGCGCCACCGGCAGCACGCCGGCATCGCGCAGCCCGTCCAGCAGCGCCTGTGCACTGGCACGGTCGGGAACGCGGCTGAGGCCGCCGAAATCGAGGATCACCGCCGCGCGCCCGAACAGCTTGGGCGCGCGCGCCACGCGTTCGCGCATTTCCTGTACCAGCCGCTCCACGTCGAGGGTGCGGATGCGCAGGTTGGCGATGCCCACCTGCCCGATCTTCAGTTCGCCTGCCTGTTCGTAATCCGGATTCACTGCCATCTCAGGTTCCCGTCGGCCGCTGCTGCATGGGCCGGCGTGTGTGGCCCGCCCACGGAACGTCGGGCAGGTTGTCGCCATAGGTTTCCTTGACCCACTCATAGCTGCACAGGTCCTTGAGCAGCATGCTGGCACGCACGTCCACGGCCGGCATCGTGTTCTGCCCGACCTCGCGGAAGCCGAAGCTGCCATGGAACAGCAGCGCGGCGTCGGCGCCATGGTCCAGGAACACCTCGCAGGCCATCTGCGGGTAGCGCAGCTCGGCGTAGCTCTGCGCGTCGGCATAGAACGCACGGCCGACGCCGCCGCCGCGGCGGCGGCTGGCGACCACGATGCGGTCGATATAGAAGAAGCTGGGTAGCGCTGCTGGAACCAGGCGAAGTTGCAGCTGTCGTGCTCGGCGCTGCTGCCGTAGCCGACCAGGAAGCCGGCCATGTTGCCGTCGCGCTCGGCGACGCGGAAATATTCGGCGGTTTCGTAGAAGCGGCGGATCTTGGCGGCATCCAGCGGCAGGATGGCCAGGCCGGCGTTGTTGTTCAGTGCCAGGACGGAATCGAGCTCGTGCTCGCGCACGTCGCGGATGACGATCGACATTGTGACTCCGTGGGTGAAGCGGTCGGCCCCGAGTGAGGGGTGGGGGCTGGCCGGCGATTATCGCATGGCCGGCCGGACCGGGCGAGCGCCATCCGGGCATGACTTCCGTGGGAGGGCGCAAAGCCGCCGTGGTCCTTACCATGCACCCATGTTGGGATATCTCAGCCATACCCGCGTCCTGCGCCTGGCCGGCCTGTTCACCTGGGGCCTGGTCAGCCTGCCGCTGCTCTACACCCAGTACGCGCCGGCCGAGGGCGAGCTGCCGCCGAGCCTGGGCGAAGCCACCTGGCTGCTGGCCGCGTACCTGGCGTTCGGCGTGTGCTACTTCTGGCTGACCCGCGGGCTGACCGCCGGTGGCCACACCAGCTGGTACGACCGCCTGGCCCTGCTGGTGCTGACCCTGTCCGGACTGGCGGTGAGCTACCTGAGCGTCACCGGGCTGGGCAGCATCCTGCTGATGGTCGCGGCCGGGGTGATCCCGTGGCTGCTGAGCAAGCGGGTCGGGGTGGTCTGGCTGGTGCTCAGCCAGCTGGCGGTGCTGCCGGTCTACCACCTGATCATGGGGCTGCCGCTGTTCGAGGCGCTGCTGCAGTCGCTGCTGTATGCCGGGTTCTCGATGTTCATCTTCGTGACCAGCCTGGTGGCGCGGCAGCAGACCCAGGCCCGCGAGGAGCAGCGCCGGCTCAACGCCGAGCTGCGCGCGACCCGCCTGCTGCTGGCCGAGAGCGCGCGGGTCAACGAGCGCACCCGCATCTCGCGCGAACTGCATGACCTGCTCGGCCACCACCTGACCGCGCTGAGCCTGAACCTGGAAGTGGCCGGCCACATCACCGAGGGCCAGGCGCAGGAACACGTGCGCCAGGCGCACACCCTGGCCAAACTGCTGCTCACCGACGTGCGCGAGGCGGTCAGCCAGCTGCGCGAGAGCGGGGCGATCGACCTGGCCGCGGCGCTGCGGCCGCTGGCCGAGCGGGTGCCTTCGCTCGAGATCCACCTGGACATGGACGACCCGCTGAGCGTGGAAGACCCCGAGCGCGCCCACGTGCTGCTGCGCTGCACCCAGGAAGTGATCACCAACGCGGTGCGCCATGCCGGCGCCCGCAACCTGTGGATCCGGGTCGAGCGCGCCCAGGGGCGGATCGTGATCGACGCCCGCGACGACGGCGTCGGTGGCGAGGTGGAGGACATCCTGCCCGGCAACGGGCTGCGCGGCATGCGCGAACGCCTGGCGCAGTATGGCGGCGAACTGGACGTGTCGGCACGGCGCGGCGAAGGCTTCCACCTTCGTGCCTCGCTGCCGGTGGCAACCCATATGATGCTGGCCTCCGGGCCGCAAGGAGTGAACTGATGATCCGCGTCTGTCTGGTCGATGACCAAACCCTGGTACGCCAGGGCATCCGTTCGCTGCTGGCGCTGGACGACGGCATCGAAGTGGTGGCCGAGGCCACCGATGGCCGCCAGGCCGTGGAAATGATCCCGCAGGTGGCGCCGGACGTGGTCCTGATGGACATGCGCATGCCGGTGATGTCCGGGCTGGAGGCGCTGCAGACCCTGTCGCGGCTGGGGCAGCTGCCGCCGGCGATCATCCTGACCACGTTCGACGACGACCAGCTGGTGTTGGCCGGGCTCAAGGCCGGTGCCAAGGGCTACCTGCTCAAGGACGTGACCCTGGAGCAGTTGGTCGGCGCGATCCGCACCGTGGCCGAAGGCGGCTCGCTGGTGCAGCCGGCGGTGACCCAGCGCCTGCTGTCCGGGCTGGAGCACATGCGCAACGAGTTCGTCAGCCTCGACCGGCCCGATCCGCTGACCGACCGCGAGACCGAGATCCTGCGGCTGATGGCCAGCGGCTTTTCCAACAAGGAGATCGCCAATTCACTGGGCGTGGCCGAGGGCACCATCAAGAACCACGTGTCCAACATCCTGAGCAAGCTGGGCGTGCGCGACCGCACCCGGGCGGTGCTCAAGGCGTTCGAGCTGCAACTGGTGTGAGCGGCCACCGCGCCGCGCGCCCGGGCCATACGGCTGCGTCCGGCGGGCGTTGCCGCGCCGGCGGATGCCGGCATGGCGGAATCTGCTTTCGAATGAATCTCATGGAACGACTGGTGCGGAGGCCGCCGGTAGAGGGAAAATAAGCGGCGTCGCACCCCTCGCCAGCCCGGCCCGCGCATGGCATCGTGCAGGGCCCCGGCGGCGGGGTGGCAGCCTTTACGGCCTTCGGCCCGCATGCCTGCACCGGACACGGAAACCGGTGCGCCAAATCCGTCAACAACCTGCGCAAAGCCTGATAGGATGGGGGCTTCGCTTCAATCAACCCGGCCGTGGGATCGGCCCCGGAGACTCCTGAATGACCCGTATTATCGAGTTCCTGATCGCCTTGGGGATCGTGGCTGGCCTGTTCGTCATCATTGGCGTGTGCCTGCCGGGCGAGCGCCACATTTCCGAAAGCATCGAAACCAACCGCAAGATGACGATCGTGTACGACACGGTCAACAGCCTGCGCCGCTTCAAGGACTGGAACCCGCTGGTGCTGCGTGACAAGGGCATCGAGCTGAAGTACAGCGGTCCGGACGCCGGCAAGGGCGCCCGCCTGGAGTATTCGTCCAAGGACAGCGCGCTGGGCCAGGGCAGCTGGGAAATCACCGACACCGAGCAGAACAAGCGCGTGGTGATCGCGATCGAGGACCAGACCAAGGGCAAGGACAAGGTCACCACCTTCACCCTGGAGCCGACCGGCAAGAACGACCGCAACGTCAAGATCACCCAGGACTACTCGGTCAACTACGGGTTCGACCTGTTCGGCCGCTACGCCGGCCTGTACGTCAGCCGCCACATCGGCGACGACCTGAAGCTGGGCCTGTCGCGCATGGCCAACATGCTGGCCTCGGTGCCGAACGTCGATTACCGCGCCGCCGAAGCCCCGCTGACCGACCTGAAGGTCGTGGACGTTCCGGTCGAGGACCTGCTGGTGGTCAACGCCGGCAACATCGACCGCAGCAACGAGAGCATCCGCAAGTCGATCCTGGACAACCAGGAGTGGATCAAGCGCGCGATGGAAGCCAACGGCCTGGAGGCCGCCGGCCCGGTGCGCATCGTGACCACCGATTTCGGCGCCGAGAAGTACGCTTTCGACGTGGCCCAGCCGGTGCGCAGGAAGAGCGCTGCCGCCGCTGCCGGCGACAAGAAGGAAGGCGAGGCCGACAAGGCCGAGGCCGCCCCGGTTGCCGCCACCGGTGGCAAGCTCGACGTCAAGATCCCGTCCGGCAACCCGGTGACCTACGTGCATGCCGACGCGCACCGTTCGGCGTTCGCTTCCTACACCGGCCACATGGCGGGCCTGGACGTGGCGCGCAACGCGCTGCGCGCCTGGGCGACCACTGCCGGCTACGAAGTGACCGACCGTCCGTACGAATCGTGGAAGGGCGGCGTGGACAAGGCGTTCACCACCGACGGCACCTACGACGTGTACTGGTCGGTCAAGTAACCGGCCCGTCGCGGAAGAATGAAGTGATGCACAGAAAACGCGCCGCCCCCAGCGGCGCGTTTTTTGTTGCCTGCTGCCCGGTGGCACGCGGACGCCGGCCCGGGCAGGCGATGCGCCCGGCGTCCGCATGTACATGGCCACGCCTTGGTGGCCGACCAACCGGGGAAGATGATGCTGGGACTGGAACGGAGGGTGCGCAGGCCGTCGCTGCTGGCGTTCTGCGGGGCGCTGCTGGCGGCATCGGCGGTGGGCATGTCGGCCTACGCGTCGCATGCGCTGGGCGATCCGCTGGCGCGGTCCCACCTGGAGACGGCGGCCCTGTACGCCTTCGGCCATGGCGCGGTGCTGGCGATACTCGGCCCGGCATCGCTGAACGCCGCCGGGCGTACCGCGCTGTATGTGCTGCTGCTGGGCGTGCTGCTGTTCTCCGGCAGCGTGGCCGGCGGTGCGCTGGGCTGGTGGCCGACGCGCCTGGCGCCGGCCGGCGGCACCGCGCTGATGGCCGGCTGGGTGTTGCTGGCGCTCAGCGCGCTGAGGCGCTAGCCGCGTGCCCCGGCACCCGCGCGGTTTCGACCTCGGGCAGGGGCTGGCGCACCTGCAGCGCCACGACCGGCGCCTGGCGCGCTGGATCCGCCGCGTCGGCCCGCTGGATGCGCCGCCCGGGTGGCGGCGTCCGTTCGATCCGGTCGATGCGCTGGCGCGCGCCATCGTGTTCCAGCAGCTCAGCGGCAAGGCGGCCGCGACCATCGTCGGCCGGGTGGAAACGGCGATCGGCAGCCAGCGCCTGCACGCCGCGACGCTGGCCCGCATCGACGACGCCGGGCTGCGCGCCTGCGGCGTATCCGGCAACAAGGCGCTGGCACTGCGCGACCTGGCGCGGCGCGAGCTGGCCGGGGACATCCCCTCGACCCGGCAGATGGCGTGGATGCACCACGAGGCCATCGTCGAGGCGCTGCTGCCGATCCGCGGCATCGGCCGCTGGACGGTGGAGATGATGCTGATGTTCCGGCTCGGCCGGCCGGACATCCTGCCGGTGGACGACCTGGGCGTCCGCAAGGGTGCGCAGCGGGTCGATGGCGGGGCGGGGCTGCCCACGCCGCGCGAGCTGCAGGCCCGTGGCCAGTGCTGGGGGCCGTACCGCACCCTGGCCAGCCTGTACCTGTGGCGGATCGCCGACATGGCCGACGGCGGCGCGGACACCAACTGCTCGCAGGACTGAGCACCGCATCAGCGCTGTCGTCCGCTGGGTGCGCCGGTGCGGTGCATGCCAAGGCGGCCGGACGCTGCCGGGGCGGGTCGCCGTACGCCGGGGGTCGACCTCGCGCAGGCGCCGCGGTTGGCCAGGGCTGCGCGCGCGGCAGCGGCGCGTGCGCCAGCGGCCGCCGCTGCCGGGTTCACCCCGTGGGGCCGCTGAAGCACCAGTGCCAGGGTTCGTAGACGATGCCGTGCGGGTTGCCGCGCGGGTAGCTCATGTGGAAGCCGAACTCCCCGGCGTGCGCCTGCAGCCAGGCGAAGGCCGCGGTGCGCTCGAACGATTCTTCCGCCGGCGGCTCGCCGGGCGTGCCGATGTCCAGTGCGTTGCCGCCGTGGTGCTCGCTGTAGCCCGGCGCCGCGTTGACGGTGAGGATCTCCGCCACGCGCAGGCCGCGGGCGAGCTTGCGTTCGAAGATGCCCAGCTGGTAGTCGTGGCTGCGGTAGCCGGAGATCGCATCCAGCGCGACGCCGTCGACCGCCGCAGCCGCGCGCAGCCGCTGCCACGCGCGCGCGGCGCCGCGGGTCAGCCACAGCGCGCGCCGGTAGCGGTCCAGGCCGGCGAAATGCAGCCAGGCCGGCTCCGCCACCAGCGGCAGGCCGCTGCCGGCGGCATAGCGCTGGTCCAGGCCCAGGCGCTGCAGGCGTTGGTTGAGGCGATCCAGCGGCAGCGATGCCTGCGCGGGCGGACCGCCGCGCGGCAGCGGGGTTTCCAGGCACTGCAGCGCCGCGTCGATGCCCGGCTCGCGGGCCAGGCGTTCGACCATCGGCATCAGTCCTTCCGGCAGCTGCGCGGCCAGGTAGCGCCCGTCGCGCTTGCGCCGCAGCACCGTGCGCGCACGGGACAGCAGCCGTGCATCGTGGTTGCTGCGCGCGCGCAGCAGGCCGCCGGGCCACAGTTCGATATCCGGGGTATTGAGCAGCAGGCGTGGAGCGGTGCGCATGGCGTTAGCTTGGGCCATCGCCGCGGGGCTGTCGATGCCGGCGCTGGCGCATGCAGGCGTGTCCGCCGGCGATGCGCGTTGGCCGCTTCTACGCCGCGCCGTCGCCGGCGCGCTGCTTCAGTGCGTCGAGCAGGGCACGTGGCTGCTCGGGCGAAAGCAGCAACTGCGCGCCATCGCGCAGCGGCAGCACCAGCACGCGGCTGTGGTCGGTGATCAGGCAGAACGCCTTGCTGCCATCGCCCATGCGGTAGTGGCCGGAGCGAAAGCCGGGCAGGCTGTAGCCGTTGGTCTTGAGCGCCGGTTTCAAGGCGCGGTGTTCGCCCAGGTCGACGATGCGCGCCCGCTCCAGCTGCAGCGAGCCGATGGCCACGCTCCGGGTATAGAACGTGGAGCGGACCACCAGGCCGCCGGCATCGAGCGTGATGCGCTTGCGCAGGTAGGCCAGGCTCACCGCCACGCCGGTCAGCGACACCAGCAGCGGGCCCAGCCAGGCGCGTGGGCTCGCCAGTGCCGCCACGCCCTTGTCGCCGGCCAGGAACGCCAGCGGCAGCCCGATCGCCGCCAGCAGGATGGCCCACAGGATCAGCAGCGGCATGCCGCCCTGTGGCGCGAGCGGATAGTCCTTCGGCAGGGGTGTCGCAGTCGCCATTTCGTGGGTTCCTGCTCCGGTGGTCATGGGCCGCGGGTGTCCGGTGCCGGCATCATCACGCCGGCATCGGGACACCGCGGTGTCATTCCTGCGCCTGTACCCAGCGCACGATATCCTGGATCAGCGTGGCATCGACGTGGCCGGGCTTGCTGTATTCGTCCAGCGTGCCCTTGCCTTCGCCGGCGATGCCCAGGTGGTTGAGCGCGGGGTACAGGTGGAAGCGGTAGCGCGGCCCCTGCAGTCCCTGTTTCCAGCGCTGCCAGTCGGCATCGACCACCTGGAAGTCGCGGCCGCCCTGCAGCAACAGCACCGGGAGCTGGCTGGCGCGCGCATCGGCCACCGGGTCGATCCGTTCGAGCTGCTGCCAGTAGTGGCCGGGCAGCTCCAGCAGCTTCGCCGCGGGTCGCGGCGCACCTTGGCGATCGCCGCGTCCAGGGCGTCCAGGTGCGCCTGTTCTTCGGCACTGACGCTGCCGTCGAGATGGGCCAGGTAGCGGTTCTGTTCGCCCAGCAGGTCGAGGATCGGGCGCGCCGGTGCCGCCAGCAGGATCAGCCCGGCCACCTTGCCCTGGCTCCTGGCGGCGATGCGGCCGGCCAGCAGGCCGCCCTGGCTGTGGCCGAGCACGTGGATGCGGTCGTGGGCGATGGCGGCATTGCCGGCCAGCGCGGCGACGGCGGCGACGGCGTCGTCGGTGGTTTCGTCATCGATGCCGAACGTGCCGCTGAAATCCTGCGGCCGCGCCCGGGTGCGCTTGTCGTAGCGCAGCGAGGCGATGCCGTGTGCGGCCAGACCGCGGGCGATGTCCAGAAACGGGCGGTTGCCGCCGATGGTCTCGTCGCGGTCCTGCGGGCCGGAGCCATGCACCAGCACCACGGCGGGGAACGGGCCCTTGCCCCGCGGCAGGGTCAGCGTGCCCGGCAGTCCGGGCTTGCCCGACGCCAGCGCCGGCAGGGTGATGGCCTGTTCGCTGAAGGACGCATCCGCGGCCGGCGGCGGTGGCGGTGGCGGCGGGGGCTGCACCAGGAAGCCGGCGATGCGGTCGTCGCCGTCCAGCACCACGCGCGCCAGCACGTTGTCGCGTGCGTAGGCCAGCGGGATGGCCACGATGCGGAAGCCGTCGGCCTCGCTGACGGTCGCTTCGCCGCGCGCACCCGCCGCGCCCAGCAGCACGGGCAGCGACTCCCACATGGCCTTGAGCTTGTGCGCAGGAACCGCGGCCTTCATCTGCGGCGAGAACGTGGCCTCGGCCGCGGCGTACTGGCCGGCGTCGAGCTGGTCGAGCAGCCGCGTGGCGAGCGCGGCGGGGGAATCGGCGGCCGCCGCACCGGCCGCGATCACGACCGCGGTCGCCATGCCGGCGATCCATGCCTGCAGTCGCTTCATCTCAGACTTCCTTCTTGAAGACCAGGGTGGGCGAGGAGATGGTGGGCGTGGCGTGTACCACGTTGACCAGTTCCCAGCCGAGCCGGCCATGCCGGTCCAGCTCTTCCTGCAGCGTCTCCATCTTGAAGTCGCCGAGCATGCCGGTCTTCACTTTGACGACGAGATACTTCCATTGCGTACTCATGGTTCTTCCTCGGTGGATTCGTTCCTGGGGGTGGGCAGCCGCCCGGCCTTGCGCAGCGCATCGCGTATCACGTACTCGATCTGCGCGTTGAGGCTGCGCAGCTCGTCGTCGGCCCAGCGCTGCGCCGCCGCCAGCACGTCGGCGTTGATGCGCAGCGGATAGGCCTTTTTCTCGCTCACCGGCGTCCCGTCCCCGCCGGTGCGCGGCGCAGGTGCAGGACCAGCGCCACGCCCAGCGCGTTGACCACCACCACCAGCGCGATCACCACGGCATAGGTGGCCATGCGGTTGCCGGCGGCCAGGTACAGGCCGGTGGCGCCCAGGAACAGGCTCAGCGCGATCAGCGCCCAGCGCAGCCCGAGGCCGCGCGCGTGGCGGCTGCCATCGCGGCTGCTCCAGGCGGCGATGCCCAGGGCGGGCAGGCCGGTGAGGGCGACGATCAGCGCGGCGAGCAGGTCATTCATCGGACGGCCTCAGTACAGCGAACCGGTGTTGACCACCGGCTGGGTGCCGCGGTCCGAGCACAGCACGGTGAGCAGGTTGCCGACCATCTGTGCCTTGCGTTCCTCGTCCAGCGAGACCAGGCCGCTCTTCTGCAGCTCGGCCAGGGCCATCTCGACCATGCCCACCGCGCCGGCGACGATCCGCTGGCGCGCGGCGATCACCGCGTTGGCCTGCTGCCGCTGCAGCATCGCCTGGGCGATCTCGGGGGCGTAGGCCAGGTGGCTGATGCGCGCGTCGAGCACCTGCACCCCGGCATCGGCCAGGCGCTCGGCCAGCTCGTCCTTCAGGTGCTGGGAGATCTCGCTGGCGTGGCTGCGCAGCGACAGCTGGCCGTCCTCGTGCTGGTCGTAGGGGTAGCTGGTGGCCATCGCGCGCAGCGCCGACTCGGACTGGATGTGCACGAAGCTCTCGTAGTCGTCGACGTTGTAGACCGCCTCGGAGGCGTCCACCACCTGCCACACGATCACCGCGGCGATCTCGATCGGCGAGCCGTCCAGTTCGTTGACCTTGAGCTTGCCGCTCTCGAAGTTGCGCACGCGCTGGCTGACCTTCTTCTTGGTGAAGAACGGGTTGTTCCAGCGCAGGCCGTTGTCCTTGACCGTGCCCACGTACTTGCCGAACAGGCTCACCACCGCGGCCTGGTTGGGCTGGACCATGTACAGGCCGCAGCTCAGGAACAGGCCCACGACCAGCAGCACCAGGCCAGCGGCGAACAGCAGGCCGGCGCCGCCGGCCCCGGACTTGGCCAGGACCACCGCGTAGACCAGCGCGGCGGCGCCGGCCAGCATCAACAGCAGCGAGCCCAGCAGGCTGGGAATGCCGGGCAGGGAACCGAGGGCTTTCTCTTTCATGGCGCGTCATCCGTGGTGGTTGCGATGAAAGATATCAAATTGATATCAACATGCAAGAGGGGGGCGGTCGCTTGCCCGCGGCTAGAATGTGCGCCCCCGTTGCCCTCCGGATCCCCCGATGACCTCGCTTGGTACCCCGCTGTCGCCTTCCGCCACCCGCGTGCTGCTGCTCGGTTCGGGTGAACTGGGCAAGGAAGTGGCGATCGAACTGCAGCGCTTCGGCGTGGAAGTGATCGCCGTGGACCGCTATGCCGATGCCCCGGCGATGCAGGTCGCGCACCGCAGCCATGTCATCGACATGCTCGATCCGCAGGCGCTGCGCGCGGTGATCGCGCGCGAACAGCCGCACCTGGTGGTGCCCGAGATCGAGGCCATCCACACCCAGACCCTGGTGGAGCTGGAGGCCGCGCAGGGCCTGCGCGTGGTTCCCACCGCGCGCGCGGCACGCCTGACCATGGACCGCGAGGGCATCCGCCGCCTGGCGGCCGAAACCCTGGGCCTGCCGACGTCGCCGTACCGCTTCGTCGACACCGAGGCCGAGTACCGCGCCGCGGTAGAGGCCATCGGCCTGCCGTGCGTGGTCAAGCCGGTGATGTCGTCGTCGGGCAAGGGCCAGAGCACGCTGCGCAGCGCGGCCGACATCGGCCCGGCCTGGGAGTATGCGCAGACCGGTGGCCGCGCTGGTGCCGGGCGCTGCATCGTCGAGGGTTTCATCGATTTCGACTACGAGATCACCCTGCTTGCCGTGCGCCACGCCGGCGGCACCGCGTTCTGCGCGCCGATCGGCCACCTGCAGCGCGACGGCGACTACCGCGAAAGCTGGCAGCCGCAGGCGATGTCGGCCGCGGCGCTGGCGCGCGCGCAGGCGGTGGCGCGCGCGATCACCGACGACCTCGGCGGCTGGGGCGTGTTCGGCGTGGAGCTGTTCGTGAAGGGCGACGAGGTGTGGTTCAGCGAGGTCAGCCCGCGCCCGCACGACACCGGGCTGGTGACGCTGGCATCGCAGGCGCTGAGCGAGTTCGCGCTGCATGCGCGGGCGATCCTCGGGCTGCCGGTCGATGCCGGCGAGGGCGGGTTGATCCGCCACTACGGGCCGGCGGCGTCATGCGCGCTGCTGGCGCAGGGCAACGGCGTGCCGTTCTTCAGCAACGTGGCCGACGCGCTGGCGCACCCGGATTCGGTGCTGCGCCTGTTCGGCAAGCCGGTGGTGCAGGGCCAGCGCCGGGTCGGCGTCACCCTGGCCCGGGCCGCGGACGTGGACCAGGCCCGCGCCATCGCCCGCGACGCGGCCGCGGCCATCGCCATCGAGCTGCGCTGACCGGCCACTCGGCATGACAGAAAAACGCCGGCGGTCGCCGGCGTTTTTTTCTTCAGTCGCTGCTGCCTGCGGGCAGGCTCAGCGCACGTCCACCCATACCAGGTGGTGGTCGCTGCCGTCGGCGATCGCCGCCTCCGCGGTGTCGGCCGCCGGCCAGAACACGCCGCCGTCGACGTAGCTGAAGCCGGTCGAGGGCAGCACGTAATCCAGCCGCATCGTGCCCGAGCGCGGGCCGAAATCACCGGTGGCATGCTGCGGCGCGCCGCGGCGCATGATGCCCTTCTCCGCATAGGCCAGGCTGGTCTGCTCGCCGCCGGCGCTGGCCGGGGTCGGGTAGCGCAGCACCCGCGGGTGTTCCAGCAGCTCGACGATGGCGTCGTGGCGGCCATCGCCATCCACCGGATCGTTGTTGAGGTCACCGACGATCACGAAGCGCGCGTCCGCGGCCAGCCCGCCGCAGCGGCCCTGGTCGTCGCACAGCCACGGCGTGTCGCCGCCGTCCAGGTAGTCCTTCCACAGCCGCAGTTCGTCGTGGTTGCGCGCGGCGTTGCGCTTTTCCCGGCCATCGAACACCGGCGGGGTCGGGTGCGCGGCCAGCACGTGCACCGTGCCCAGCGGGGTGCGCACCGGCACGTCCCAGTGCGACTTGGACGAAAGCCGCAGCTGCGACCAGACCGCGTCGTTCCAGAACGGCTTGCCGGTATCCGGGTCGATCGGGCGGATCGCGCCGGGCAGGGCGCTCCACTTCAACAGCTGGAAGCTGCGCACGGCCGCGGTGTCGATCGGGTACTTCGACAGCACCAGCATGCCGTACTGGCCCGGGTGCAGGCCGTAGCCCCAGGCATCGTTGCCGCGCTCGCGGCCCTTGCCGCCGACGCTGCCGTTGTTGTCCAGGTCCAGGCCGCTGGGCACCCCGGTGTTGACCGGTGCCAGGTAGCGGTAGGGATAACGCAACGGGTCGCCGCCACCGGCCTGCGCGGTTTCCAGATAGCGCTGCTGGAACAGGTCGGCGGCGCGATGGGCCTCGTCGAAATCGAACTCGTTGAGCAGCACCAGGTCGGGGCGTACCCGCTGCAGCACCGCGGCGATCTTGCGCGCATGCGCGCTGTCGCCTTCCAGTTCACGGATCAGGCCGCCGGCATCGTCCGAATACAGCGAGGTGTTGTAGGTCGCCAGCCGCAGCTGGGGCGTGGCCGGTGCTGCCGGCGCGGCGGCCGGGGCGGTGCTGGTGCAGGCGGCGCAGAGCATCGTCAGGGCCAGGAGCAGGGTGTGTTTGTTCATGGCCGCATTCTCGCACCCGGGCGATGAAGGTGGGATGGCAGCGTAATGGCCTAAGCGACCGGCGCGGCACCGGTGTCCATGTCGAGCCAGCGGCGGCCGTCGAAGCACTCCAGCGGCCGGTAGCGGCGCTTGTAGTCCATCTTGCGGTGGCCGTCGATCCAGTACCCCAGGTACAGGTGGGGAGCGCGGCAGCGGCGTGCCCAGTCGATCTGCTGCAGGATCGCGTAGGTGCCCAGGCCGCGTGCGCGCTGGTCCGGATCGAAGAACGTGTACACCGCCGACAGCCCCAGCGGGGTGACGTCGGTGACAGCCACCGCCAGCAGCGGGCCGCGCTGCCCGGCGGCGCCAGGGGCGCGGATCTCCAGGAAGCGTCCATGCGACCAGCCGCCGATCAGGAACTGGTCGAACTCGTGCGGACCATGGTCGTCCATGCCGCCGCGGGCATGGCGCGCGGCCAGGTAGCGCCGGTACAGCGCGAACTGCTCGTCGGTGCGTGCGGCCGGCAGCACCCGGCATTCGAGGTCGTGGTTGCGCGCCAGGCAGCGGCGCTGGCTGCGGTCGGGCGCGAAGCGGTCCACCGGTACCCGCACCGGCACGCAGGCGCGGCATTGCTGGCAGTGCGGCCGGTAGACCAGGTCGCCGGAGCGGCGGAAGCCCCAGCCCAGCGCCATCGGGTAGAGCTCGCCCAGCCGGCTGTCCTGCGGGTCGAGCACCAGGTCGCGCGCGCGCCGCTCGGGAAAGTAGCCGCAGGGGTGTTCGCCGGTCTGGAACAGGCGCAGTTCTTCGTGGGAGTCGCCATGCAGGGCCATGGCCACAGCATAGCGGCCGGCGGTCTCAGTACGCGCGTTCGGCGCGGGCTGTCTGCGCCGTGAACACCCCCGTATCGGCGTCAACGCGGGCGTCCGGCACGCGTTGATTGCCATGAGGACGCAGCCATGCGCCCGATCTTCCACCACCGGAGCCCGACCATGACCCACCGCAAACCCCTGATCCTGCTGGCCGTACTGCTGGCCGCTTCCGCCACCGGCGCCACCCTGGCCGCCACCGCGCCCACGCAGAAGCCCGCGCCGGCGCGCATGGATGCCAACGGCGACGGCGCGATCGACCGCCAGGAAGCCGCGGCGCACCCGCGGCTGGCGCAGCGCTTCGACGCACGGGACACGAACAAGGACGGCAGGCTGTCGCGCGATGAGATGCCGCGCTGGCACGCCCGTGGCGGCGACGGCCACCGCGGCATGGGCCGCCACCATCGCTGCCCGGGAGGCCAGGGCATGCTGTGGATGATGGACAGCGACCACGATGGCCGCGTCAGCGCCGTCGAGTACCAGGCCTTCTTCCAGCGCATGGACGTCAACAAGGACGGCTTCATCGACCAGGCCGACCGCGAGGCGCGCGCCAAGCAGCGCCGCGAGGAATGGTTCCGCAATGCCGATACCGACAAGGACGGCAAGTTGAGCCCTGCCGAGCTGGAGGCTGCCCGTGCCCGGATGGGCACGCGCGGTCCGCAGCCGATGCCGGCACCCGCGGCGAAGTAAGCCAGTCCCGATGAAACAGCGCCCCGCCATCGTGCGGGGCGCTGCTTTTCGCGCCCGCCGCATTGGCCGCGGACTTGGCGGGTCAGCGGGTGAGCAGGACGTACAGCACCGAGGCGACCACCAGCACGCTGGATACCGCCACCGCGCTGCGGCCGAACAGGCTGTTGTACAGACGTGTGGGGCCGCTGCGGCCATGGCGGGCGGCGTCGCGGGCCAGCATCGGGCCCATGATCCGCGGCAGCGTGACCAGGTACTGGTAGTTGATCGCGCACATGCCCACCAGCAGCGATGCCAGCGACACCACCAGCCCCAGGTGCAGCAGCACCACCAGCAGCGTGCCCCCGCAGAACAGGGCGGCGGTGGCGGTGTGCAGGCGCATGAAGCGCTGCACCTGCGCGCGCTCGGCGGCCGATTCGGCGTAGTGCAGCAGGTACAACCCGCCCAGCCAGGCGGCCGCGGTGCCGCCGAGGGTGGCGCCCACGGCCAGGCCGAAGTGGAAACCATCGGCCATCAGCGTGTTGGCCAGCATGCCGACCGAGCCGCCCGCCGCGCCGCCGCCCACCGCGCTGGCGCCCATGCCGCCGGCCCCGGCACCCAGCTTGCCGGCGCTGGCCAGGCCGGCGGTACTGCCGATCACCACCGCGCTGGCGGTGCCGGGCGCGGCCACCATCAGCAGCGAGCACAGGGTGGCGGCGAACGCGGTGCCCGGCGCGCTGGCGCGCGCGAACTCGCCGAAGCGGCGCAGCATTTCCTCGCGCACGGTGGCGCGCGCGCGCGACAGGCGCTTGCGCACCGCCGCGTCGCTCAAGCCCAGCAGCGCGGCGACCTGCTGCGAGCTCTGGCCCTCGCGGTAGAACAGCAGCAACGCCTCGCGGCTGTCCTCGGGCAGGGTGGAGATGATCTCTTCGGCAGCCAGTTCCTCCTCCACCCGCGCCATGGCTTCGGCGGCGCCGGGGCGGGATCGGCGGCCATGCCGATGGCGATCTCGGCGGCTTCGCCGCTGAGCGGGCGGTTGCGGTTGGCACGCAGCCAGTCGCGGGCGAGGTTGCGGGTGATCTGCCGCAGCCAGGGCAGGAAGCTGGACGGATTGCTGAGCTGGTTGAGCTGCTGCCAGGCCTTGATGAAGGCCTCCTGGGCGATGTCCTCGCTAGCCTGTACGTCGCGGGTCATGGCCAGGGCGATGGCGGTCACCGTGTTCTGGCAGGCCACCACGATGCGCCCATAGGACTGGGTGCAGCCGCCGCGGGCGGCGGGCAGTTCGTGGTGCAGCAGGGATTCGAGCGTGGCAGCGGTCATGGGCGGCTCCCGGTGGTCTGCATTACCGGACGGAGCCCGCCGGCCAATGTGACTGCCCGCCTGCCGGTCAAGGCTTCGGTGGCGTTGCCGGTGCGGCTGGCGCTGGGGCCGGGGCCGGTTGGCTGGGCTGGATGCGTACCCGGAAGCCGTCCGCGTTGTCCTGGCCGGGGGCCGGTTGCACCTGCGGCGCCGGTGCGGGTGTCGGTGCGGCTGGCGGTGCGGCGCGGTGGCGCAGCATGACCACCAGCGCGACGGCGGCGATCACCAGCAGCAGGGCGATGCGGATGCGCCAGGCCCAGCTGCGGCTGCCGGACGCCGCCGGCGGGTCGCGGAATGCGTACTCGGCGACCGGGTGGTCGCGGCGGGTGGTGTCGAGCAGGCGTGCGTCGCGCAGGATCTCGCGGGCGCGCGGCTGGTCGTCGGCGCATACCACCCAGACGGTGGGCAACTGGCTGTCGTCTTTCTTGTCCAGATAGCTGAACTGGCCGCGGCGCCTGCTCTGGTACGAGCGGCCGTTGGTGATGCGGACCTCGATGCCGGCCTCGCGCAGCAGGGCGGCCACGCCTTCGGCGTTTTCCACGCGCTGGCTGGTGAAGATCTTGCGCATGCTTACTCCCCGCCGCCTTCGCCGGCCGCCGGCGCGACCCGGATCAGGCCTTCCTGCGCGGTGCTGGCCACCAGCACGCCGTCGCGGGTGAAGAACTGGCCGCGGGCCAGGCCGCGTGAGTCCTGCGCGCTGGGGCTGTCCAGCGAATACAGCAGCCAGTCGTCCACGCGGAACGGGCGGTGGAACCACAGCGCGTGGTCGAGCGAGGCCATCTGCACGTGCGGCTGGTAGTAGCTGATGCCGTGCGGGAAGGTCGCGGTGCCCAGCAGGTGGAAATCCGAGGCATAGGCCAGCAGCGCCTGGTGCAGTTCCGGCGCATCGCCGACGCGCTCGTTCAGGCGCATCCACACCTGGTGGTAGGGCGGGCGCTTGGGCGGATGCAGTTCATCGCGCGGGTAGACGTGGCGGAACTCGAACGGGCCGCCGCGCGAGAGCCAGCGCTGCACCTTCACCGGCAGTCGTTCGAGCACCTCCGGCGGCAGCGGGCGGTTGGGCTCGATGTCTTCCGGCTGCGGAACCTCGGGCATCTTGTGCTGGTGCTCGGCGCCGCGTTCGGCCTGCTGGAACGACGCCGCACAGAAGAAGATCACCTTGCCGTGCTGGATCGCGGTGACCCGGCGCACCGAGAAGCTGCCGCCGTCGCGGGTGCGGTCGACGTCGTAGATGATCGGGTGGTCGATGTTGCCGGCGCGCAGGAAATAGGCGTGCAGCGAATGCACGTGGCGGCCGTTGTCGATGGTGGCCTGGGCGGCGGCCAGCGCCTGCCCCAGCACCTGCCCGCCGAACACGTACTTGGTGCCGATGTCGCGGCTCTGGCCCCGGAACAGGTTGTCCTCGAGCCGCTCCAGCGACAGCAGGTCGATCAGTTCGGGTACCACGGGGTCGGCGTTGGCGGACAAGAGGGCGGGCCTGGGGTTCGACAGGCCGCCATTTTGGAGCAGAAACGCGTGCAGAGGAACGAGAGCCGGGTGAAAGCGGCGGCAGCGTGCCGTGCCGCTCTCCGTTTCTGGTTCCTCGCCACCCCGTTCCTAGCTTTTGCCCAGCCTGGCCGCCAGGGCCTGCAGCGCGGCCTGGGCGTCGGCCGAATACCAGGCCTCGACGAAGCGCTCCAGCTGGATGTGCTGCGGCTGCATCGCCTCGTGCAGGTCGGCGCGGGCAATGGCGCGGGTCTGCAGCATCGGCTGCCGCGGCAGCGTCAGCTGCGCCTGCAGCCAGGCCAGCGCGCGCGCGACCACGGCGTCGGCGCCGTCGGCCAGTTCGTCCACCAGCCCGATCTCCAGCGCGCGCTCGGCGCTGACCAGTTGCCCGCCCGCCAGCAGCACCCCGGCCCGGTGCGCACCGACCACGCGCCGCATCAGCCGCTGGATGCCTTCCGGCGCGACCAGCCCCACCTGCACTTCGTTCAGGCCGATCAGGTGCGGCTTGGCCGGATCGACGCTGCGCGCCATCACCCGGTAATCGCAGCACAGCGCCAACACGCAGCCGCCGGCCGGGGAGTGCCCGGTCAATGCGGCCACCACCGGGATGCGGCTGTCGGCCAGCGTGCGCGCGGCGCCGAAGAACGCCTGCCAGCTGTCCATCAGCCGCTGCCGGTCTTCGCCATGGCGCAGCAGGTAGGGCACGTCCATGCCACCGGTGAAGACGCGCTCGCTGCCGGACAGCACCACGCCCTGCACGTCCTCGGCCATGGCCTGGTTCATCGCCGCGATCAGCGCGCGGCACAGCTCGGTATCCAGCGCGTTGACCGGCGGCCGTGCCAGCCGCAGTTCGCGCACGGGGCCGTGGTTGATCGTGTCGATGAGCGTTGTCATGCTGCGGCCTCGAATTACGGCAGGGAGTCGAGGGTCCGATGATAACCAAACCATTCGCGTGCGTACTGTTGGGCATGGCCGGCTTCGCCGCCAGTGCGCTGGCGCAGGCCGCGCCGTCGTCGTGCGTGCGCCTGGATGGCGGCTGGATCCGTTTCCCGGCGATGGCGCACATGGCCGGTGGCTTCGGTCGCATCGACAACACCTGCAAGGCCGACGTGGCGGTGACCGCGGTGCGCAGCCCGGCGTTCAAGGACGTGTCCGTGCATGAAACCACGCTGGTCGATGGGGTCAGCCGCATGCGCGCGATCGAGCGCCTGCCGCTGGCGGCGGGCAAGGGCGTCGAGCTCAAGCCCGGCGGGCTGCACCTGATGTTGATGGATGGCAGCGGCCCGCTGCAGGAAGGCCAGCGCGTGCCGGTGTCGCTGGTGCTGTCCGACGGTACCGAAGTGCACGGCGAGCTGGTGGTGCGCAGGCCCTGAGATGGAAGCCGGGGTGTGCCGCCAAGGCCACGCCCGCCGGCGCGGTGCTCAGCTTCCCGCCTGCGCCGGCGGGCGCCCGGAGAGCACCGCCTGGATCCAGTCGGCGTAGTGGCTCGCACGCACGTTGCACGCGGTCTGGCCGTAACGTCCCGGCCGCGCGGTGCGCACGTCGCCTGCCATCACCTTCCATGACCCGAGGCCGGCCAGGCGCCATTGGCCGCCGTCCTCGATGAGCAGCGGGCCTCCGCTGTCCCCGTTTCCCAGCATGCCTTCCAGGGGCAGGGCAGCGGGTGGCTCGTCGAACACATAGCAGAGCCAGCGGTCATAGGCGCTGGTGACAATATTGAACGCGCGGCGCAGCTCGGTGCGGTTGGGGCCGGCGGGATCGTGCCCCGTGGCGCCGGTGCCGGTAGCGCCCATTCCCACGATCGCGATGGTCCGGCCAGGCTCGTCGCCGCGCGGGTAGAGCGCGACAGGCGCCACGCCCGCCACCGGTTGCCTGAGTTCGATCAGCGCGATGTCGTCGGAGGTGGCGAGGAAAGCCACGATCAGCATCGCCTCGCCGCTGGCCATGGCCTGGTCGACCAGTGCCTGCGGCAGCGTCCGGTAGCCCGGATGGACGACGACACGCGCGACCTCGCGCGGCCGCCCGTCGACCACGACCTGGCCGAGCGGGAAATGGGCCGGGAGGGTATGCGCCGCGGTCACCACCCAACGCGGCGCGATCAGCACGCCATGGCCCTCGCCGGGCATGTCGACCAGCGCCGGGAAGGCTGAGGCGGGCACGCGGTACTTCGCATCGTCGACGTCGTGCCGGATCACGACGGCGCCGGCAGCCAGGGGAACGGTGAGAAGCAGCAGGAGCCAGGCGAATCGGCGCATGGGCGGTTCCGGAGTGGGCGGCGATGGAATGTCCAGGGAGGTACCGTTCCGTTCCGCGGATGCGGCCGGCCATATCCCCGGAATAAGTCCCCGTCATCGTATTCGCTCGCGGGCTCCTGCGCGCACATGGCGGATTGGGCGGATTTCCGGGCAAAGGACAGGAGCGGCTTGTTGCAGCCATCACGCGGTAAAATGCGCCCATTCCCACTTCCACCCCCGTCATGACCGTCCGCACCCGCTTCGCCCCAGTCCCACCGGCTACCTGCACATCGGTGGCGCCCGCACCGCGCTGTACTGCTGGCTGGAGGCCCGCCACCGCGGCGGCGAATTCGTGCTGCGCATCGAGGACACCGACCGCGAGCGCAGCACCCAGGCGGCGATCGACGCCATCCTGGAAGCGATGGACTGGCTGGGCCTGGACTACGACGAAGGCCCGGTCTACCAGACCGACCGCGTCGCCCGCTACAAGGAAGTGGCCGAGCAGCTGATCGCCGCCGGCAAGGCCTACTACGCCTACGAGACCCGCGAGGAGCTCGATGCCATGCGCGAGGCCGCGATGGCCCGGCAGGAAAAGCCGCGCTACAACGGCGCCGCGCGCGACCTGGGCCTGCCGTTCAAGGACGACCCGAACCGGGTGATCCGCTTCAGGAACCCGCTCGACGGCAGCGTGGTATTCGACGACCTGATCAAGGGCCGCATCGAGATCGCCAACAGCGAACTGGACGACATGGTGATCTTCCGTCCCGACGGTTACCCCACCTACAACTTCGCGGTGGTGGTGGACGACTGGGACATGGGCATCACCGAGGTCATCCGCGGCGACGACCACATCAACAACACCCCGCGCCAGATCAACCTGTACGAGGCCATCGGTGCGCCGGTGCCGAAGTTCGGGCACATGCCGATGATCCTGGACGAGCAGGGCGCCAAGCTGTCCAAGCGCACCGGCGCGGCGGACGTGATGCAGTACCGGGACGCCGGCTACCTACCCGACGCGCTGCTGAGCTACCTGGCACGGCTGGGCTGGTCGCATGGCGACCAGGAACTGTTCACCCGCCAGGAACTGATCGAACTGTTCGACGTCACCAACTGCAACTCCAAGGCCTCGCGCCTGGACATGGCCAAGCTCGGCTGGGTCAACCAGCACTTCCTCAAGACCGAGGCGCCGGAGCGCATCGCGCCGCACCTGGTCTACCAGCTGGAAAAGCTGGGCCTGGACCTGGCCACCGGCCCGGCGCCGGTGGACGTGGTCATCGCCCTGCGCGAGCGCGTGCAGACGCTGAAGGAAATGGCCGAGAAGGCGGTGGTCTGGTACCAGCCGCTGACCGAATACGACGAGGCGGCCGTGGCCAAGCACTTCAAGCCCGGTGCCGAGCTGGCGCTGGGCAAGGCGCGCGCGCTGCTGGCGGCGCTGCCGCAGTGGACCGCGGAGAGCGTGGGCGTGGCCCTGCACGACACCGCCGCCGCGCTGGAGATCGGCATGGGCAAGGTGGCGCAACCGCTGCGCGTGGCCATCACCGGTACCCAGGTCAGCCCGGACATCTCGCACACGGTGTACCTGGCCGGCCGCGACGAAGCCTTGAAACGCATCGACGCCGCACTCATCAAGGTCCCGAAGGGTTGATCCCGCCGAGGCAGACATGACCGGACACGAGCACAGCTGCACCGCCCCCACCACCATGTCGACGACGCGGCGGATTTCATCGCCGTGGTCGAACGGGTGTGCCGCGAGCGCGGGCTGCGGCTCACGCCGATCCGCGCCAACGTGCTGCGGCTGATCGCCGAAGCCGGCAAGCCGGTCAAGGCCTACGAACTGCTGGACTGGGTACGCGAGGGCAAGGGCGTGGGCGCCGATGCCCCGCCCACCGTGTACCGCGCGCTGGATTTCCTGATGGCCAACGGCTTCGTGCACAAGCTGTCGTCGGTCAATTCCTTCGTCGCCTGCCACCACCCCAGCAGCAACCAGCACTCGGTGCCGTTCCTGATCTGCGACCGCTGCCACAGCGCGGTCGAGCTGGAGGACCGGGACATCGTGCGCCAGCTCGAGAACCGCGCCCGCGAACTGGGCTTCAAACCGCAGGCACAGACCCTGGAAGTACACGGGTTGTGCGCGGCGTGCGCCGGCTGATCGCGGCCCCGGCCCCGGGCCGGCAGCGGGACAGCACGGGGCGGCTTACTTCGCCGCCCCGTCCGCGCGATAGACGACCTCGCCGTCCTTGATCGTCTGCAGCACCTTGATGGTGTGCAGTTTGGCCGGCGCGATGGTCAGCGGATTGTCCGAGAGCACCACCAGGTCGGCGCGCTTGCCGGTTTCGATCGAGCCCTTGCTGTCCTGCTCCCCATACTGCTCGGCCGCCCACAGGGTGAGGGCCTTGAGTGCCTGCAGCGGGGTGACCCGCTGGTCCGGGCCGAGCACATGACCGCTGCGGGTGGTGCGGTTGACGGTGGCGTCCAGCACCCGCATCGCGTCGGGGAACACCACCGGCGCGTCGTGGTGGGAGGTGAACTTCATGCCGGCATCCAGTACCCAGCCAGTGGGTGAGATGTTCTCGGCACGCGCCGGGCCCAGTACCGATTCGCGGTGCCAGTCGCCCCAGTAGTAGGTGTGCATCGGAAACAGCGAGGGAAAGATGCCGAGCCGGGCGATCTGCGGCACCTGGTCCCTGCGCAGGGTCTGGCCGTGGATCAGCACCGGCAGCAGTTTCCTGCCCGGGTGGGCTTTTTCGGCCGCGCTCACGGCGTGGATGAACTGGTCGATGGCGGCATCGCCGTTGGCGTGGGCCAGCACCTGCCAGCCGTGTTCCCAGGCGCGGTTGATCAGGTCGTCGGCCTGGGCGTTGGTGAAGATCGGGTAGCCGGCGTAGGACTGCTTCTGGCCTTCGGGCACCTTGTAGTAGGGCTGGGTCAGCCAGGCGGTCTTGCCCTGCGGCGAGCCGTCCAGGGTGATCTTGACCCCGCCGATGCGGAAGTGGTCGGTGTAATGGCGGCTGTAGTACGGCCCCTGCATCGCCGGGTTGCTGAGCGCCACCTCGATGTTGGGGTAGGCGACCACGTCGATTTTCAGCTTCCCGCTCTTGCCGGCCAGCGGCAGCATCGCCAGCGTGCCGGCATCGGTATTGCCGTCCTGGGCGGTGGTGTAGCCATGTTTCATGTACAGCGCCTGGCCGGCCTCGAGCATCGTCATGGCCTCGTCCAGGCCGAGCGTGGGCATCAGCTTGGCCAGGGTGAGGTTGTGCGCGTTTTCCTCCATCACCCCGTTTGGCACCCGGGAGTCGGGTTCGCGGCGGATCACCCCGCCTTCCGGGTCGGGCGTGGCGGCGGTGATGCCGGCCACCTCCAGCGCCTTGCTGTTGTAGGCCCCCAGGTGGCCGGACTGGTGCATCAGGATCACCGGGATCTGCGTGGTGATGGCGTCCAGTTCCTCGCGGGTGGGGTGGCGCCGTTCGGCCAGCTGCGAATCGTCATAGCCGAAGCCGATCAGCACCTTGTAGCCGCCGGGAATGGCGGTGCCGGTCAGGAACCGGCGCATGATCCGCTGCAGGTCCGGGATCGAGTTGCCCTCGCCATCGGGGGCGGGCAGCAGGTTGGCCGACAGCGCCTGCAGGCCGGTGCCGGAGACATGGCTGTGGCCGTCGATGAAGCCGGGGGTGAGGGTATGGCCCTGCAGGTCGACCTGGCGTGCGGCGGGGCTGAAGTCCAGCGCCGCCCGGCGCGTGCCGACAAAAGCGATGCGTCCGTCGCGCACTACCACCGCTTCGACCTGCGGCTGGCGGTCGTCGACGGTGAGGATGGTGCCGCCCGAGTACAGTGTATCGGCGGCAAGGGCGCCGGCGGGCGTGCAGGCGGCGAGCACGGCGAGGGCCAGATGCGATTTCATCGGGATATCCGAACCGGGGGCGAGGCAACAGCCTAGCGCAGCCCGGTGGATGCCGGTGTGTCGGCGGCGTGGTGCCCGGCCGGGATGCTCAGCGCTGTGCGGTATCCACCTCCACCACCACCGACATGCCCGGGCGCAGGCGCGCGGCCAGCGGCTGGTCCGGGTCGATGGCGATGCGCACCGGCAGCCGCTGCACCACCTTGGTGAAGTTGCCGCTGGCGTTGTCCGGCTTGAGCACGGCGAACTCCGAGCCGGTGGCCGGGGCGATCTGTTCGACATGGCCGTGCAGGCGCTGGCCCTGGAAGGCGTCGACGCTGAAGGTGGCCGGCTGGCCGATGGCCATCTTCCAGGTCTGGCCTTCCTTGAAGTTGGCCACGACCCACAGGCTGTCCGGCACCAGGAACAGCAGCTGGGTGCCGGCGGTGACGTACTGGCCCAGCCGCACCGAGGCCTCGGACAGCTGGCCGTCGCGCGGGGCGCGGATGACGGTGTTGTCCAGGTCGATCCGCGCCAGCTCCAGCGCCGCCTGTGCACTGGCCACGCGCGCTTCCAGCGCCTGCCGCGCGACGCGGGTGGCGGTGAGGTTCTCCTCGGCGATGCGGATGGCCGCCTGCGACTGCGCCACCCCGGCGCTGGCCGCCTGCGCGCTGGCGCGCAGTTTGTCGCGGTCGCTGCTGGATACCAGCTGTTGCGCGGCCAGGGTTTCGTAGCGCTGCAGTTCGGTGCCGGTGCGCCGCCGCTCGGCCTGGCCGGCGGACAGGTTGGCCCGTGCCGCTGCGATCTGCGCGCGGTTCTGCGCCTGGCTCTGGTCGGAGTTGGCCAGTTGCGCGCGCGCCTCGGCCAGCGCCGCCTCGGCCTGGTCGACCTTCTGCCGGTAGCTGCGGTCGTCGATGCGCAGCAGCGGCTGCCCCTGCTTCACGTGGTCGAAGTCCTTCACCAGCACGTCGGTCACGTAGCCGCTGACTTGCGGCGCCAGCACCGTGACCTGGCCGCGCACGTAGGCGTCGTCGGTATGCACGTGGCTGCTGTTGAACGGCCACAGCTGCCAGGCGCGCAGGATCAGGGTCAGCCCGAGCAGGGCGATGGCGACCATCACCACCACGCTGGCGCGGCTGGGCGTGTTGTACTTGGAGACCGGTGCCGGCGCCGCCGCCACTTCGCCATCGCTGGCGTCGGTGATCTGCGCGTCGGCATCGCCGGGTGTCTGCTGTTTGTCGCTCATGTCGTTGGTTTCACTTGGAAGGCGTTGTGGCCGTGGCCGGCCGGATCGCCTTTTTCACGGTGGGGTTGCGGAACAGCACTTCCAGCAGCAGCCAGCCGAGGAAGCCGATCGCCAGCCAGCCGCTGAGCGCGAACACGTCGTTGAACGCGCGCACGTTGGCTTCGCGCCTGGCGGCCTGCGCCAGCGCCGCGGCGGCCTGGGCCTGGCGCTGTACCGGGTCGGTGACCAGGCGGGCGTAGCCCTGCTGCTGCGCGTGCAGGCGCTGGGCCACGGTCGGATCGGTCGGATCCAGCTGGCTGACCAGCTGGCTGGAATACACGTGCTCGCGATGCAGCTGGTAGCTGCCCAGCAGTGCCGAGCCGGCCAGGCCGCCGAAGGTCTGGGTCAGCGACAGCACCACGATGAAGGACACGATGTGGTCCAGCCCGCGCGCCATGGCCTGGCGCATGCCCATCAGCATCAGTGGGCCCATGAACATGCCGCTGCCCACCGCCGCCAGGAACTGGCTCAGCGCGAAATCCATCGGCCGGTCCAGGCTGGTGCGATGCTGGTCGAGGAAAGCGGCGCTGCCGAGCAGGATGATCGAGGCCAGCAACTGCGGTATCAGCGCCTTCGGGCCGAAGGTCAGCGCGCCGGCGGCGATGCCGGTGAGCACGCCGAGCAGGATCACCGCGAACAACGGCGCCATCTGCTCCGGGCCCATGCCCAGCGTGCGCATCATCGTGACCATGCCGTAGGACTGCTCGTTGGTCAGGAAGCGGATCAGGAACGCGCCAGCGATGAAGCGCAGCATCGTCGGCCCCATCAGCCAGCGGATCTGCAGCAGCGGGTTGCGCCGGTAGTGTTCGATCAGGAACGCCACCAGCACCAGCAGCGTCGCCGCGGCCAGCAGCCCGCCCAGCCACGGCGTGTCGAACCACCAGTGCAGGTAGCCCTGGTTGAGCACGATGACCAGCATCGCCAGCGCCGGGGCGAGGATGGCGAAGGTGACGAAGTCCAGCGGCTCGAACACCTTGATCTGGATGCCCGGCGGCAGCTTCAGGATCACCACCGCGGCGAACGCGCACAGCGCCAGCCCGGCCTCGAACAGGTACAGGTTGTGCCACTCGCCGTGGTCCAGCAGGCCCGGCGACAGCAGCCACGCCAGCGGCACCGCCAGCTGCGACAGGCCCACGCCGACCACCAGCAGGTTGCCCACGTACCTGCGTGGCAGCGCCTGCAGCATGTACAGCGTGCCCAGGGTGGTGCAGGCCGCGCCTGCGAACCCGCTGGCGGCGCGCACCAGGATCGTCGTCGCCAGCCCGCCCACCGCAAGGTGCAGCACCGCCAGCGCCGCGTAGACACCCAGGCCCAGTTCGGCGAACAGGCGGATGCCGTACTCCTGGCGGAACTTGAACACCAGCAGGTTGGCGGTGACGTTGACCATCACGTAGGACGCCACCAGCCAGTTGGCTTCACTGGGCTGCAGGCCCATCTGCCCCTGGATCCACGGCAGGTTGGCGCTGAGCAGCGCGTTGCCGAGGCCGCCGGTGATCGCCACCAGTACCGCCACCGCGGCGTAGGCCGCGCGCCGGTGCGGCGGATGCCAGGGCATCGACGCGGAGCCGGGCAGGGTGGGTTTTTCGTGTTCCTCCCAGTCCG
This sequence comes from Stenotrophomonas acidaminiphila, assembly GCA_002951995.1. Lineage (NCBI taxonomy): Bacteria > Pseudomonadati > Pseudomonadota > Gammaproteobacteria > Lysobacterales > Lysobacteraceae > Stenotrophomonas > Stenotrophomonas acidaminiphila. The sequence goes on along the minus strand of CP019797.1, from coordinate 2,447,774 downwards.
GGATCGGCTTGAGCGGTTTCATTCGCCGGCGCCCCCGGTCGCGGCCAGCCCGGGGCGCAGCAACTGCAGTGCGCGGCTGGCGAGCCGGGCCCGCTCGGCGCGGGTGCGTCCGCGCAGCGCGGCGCCGAGCATGCTCGATACCAGCGACAGGTCGGCCAGCGCCAGGTCCGGGCGACACAGGCCCGCCGCCCGCGCCCGCTCCAGGGCCGGCTCCATCAGCTTCAGGACCCGCTGGCGCGCGGCGCGGATCGGCGGGTCGTTCTGGTCCACGGCGCGCCAGTAATCGGCCAGCGCCGGCGAGTGCACGATGCGCCGGGCCATGCCCTCGAGCAGCGCGAACAGGGCGTCATCGCGCTCGCCCAGTTCGGCCACGTGCGCCTGGATCTTCTCCACCGTGCGCTGCAGCATCGCCTCGATCAGCGCGGCGCGGTCGGGGAAGTTGCGGTACAGCGTGGCACGGCCGACGCCGGCCCGTTCCACCACCAGGTCCAGCGGCGCGGTGATGCCGTGTTCGCCGAACACGGCGTCGGCCGCGTCCAGCAGCTGGGCGCGACGCGCGGCGGCATCGGAACGGATCGAGGTCATGCGCATATGATCCGGACAAAAATGTCCGCTTGCAATGAGCGCGGCGTGAAACGCAGTGTCCGCCCGGGCGGGCGTTCACCTGCGCGGCGGTGGCGACCGGGTGCCGGAAAAGCGGAAGGGGCCTTGCGGCCCCTTCCCTCATGCCGTCGTCGGCAGCGCGCCGGTCAGAACCAGGCGCGGATGCCGAAGGCGACGCCGCGGCCGGGCAGCGGTGCGTAGTCGCGCAGCAGCGAGGTGTGCGGGCGCACCTGGCGGTTGCCCAGGTTGCTGCCGTCCAGGAACAGCTCGTAGCTGTTGCTGCCGTTGCGGTCCCAGCGGTAGGCAAGGTGCGCGTCGACCAGGGTGTAGCCGGGGCTGGGCGCCTCGTTCGCGGCGACGTCGCGCTGGCTGCCGTAGCGGATCGCGCCCAGCGAAGCGCGCCAGCCGTCGCGGGCCCAGCGCAGGTCGGCGCCGACGCGTGCCGGCGCGATCCGCGGCAGATGGCCGCCGTTGGCGAGGTCGACGCTGTAAGCGTGGCTGTGGTCGCCATGCGGCACGGCGATGTCCGCACGGCGGCTGCCGCTGCCGTCCAGTTCGGCCTTGACGTAGTCGCCGAACACGCGCAGGTCCCAGTCGCCGCCGTCGCCTTCGACCAGATGGAACATGGCCTCGGCCTCGGCGCCCTTGAAGGTGGCGTCCTGCTGGGTCCAGACCCGGACCGGCAGGCCCTGCTCGACCACGCCGGTGTCGGCCAGATAGATGAAGTCCTTGAACTTCGTCTGGTAGACCGCGGCCGAGACGTCGATGCGGTCACTGTGCGCGTGCAGGCCCAGTTCCATGCGGTGGCCGCGCTCGGTGTCCAGGTTGGCGTCGCCGATCTCCAGCGAGCGGGTGGCGATGTGGGCGCCGGCGGCGTACAGCTCCTCGTTGGTTGGCGCGCGCTCGGAGCGGTCCACGCCGAAGCGCAGGTCGACATGGTCGTTGACCGTCCAGATGCCGGCCGCCGACAGGTTGGTGGCACCGAAGTCGCGGTCGGGCGCGGTGCCCTCCGGGCTCAACCGGACCCGGTCGTGGCGGCCGCCCAGTTCCAGCTTGAGCGGACCGAACTGCTTTTCCTGCAGCACGAACAGTCCCAGGCTGCGGGTGGTGGTGCCGGGGACAAAGGCCTCCTCGCCGTGCGCGCCGAAGTCGCTGTCGCCGAACTGCAGGCCGAACGCGCCGTTCCAGCCGGCCAGCGGGGTCTGCACCGCTTCCACGCGGCCTTCCACGCCCTTGTTGGTGAAGCGGGTGGACGGGGTGCCGGCGTCCAGTTCGGTGTGCTCGTAGTCGGTCCAGGCCGCGCGCACGGTGACGCTCTGCAGGAACGGCAGCGGATCGTAGACGCCGCCCTTCACGTCGAAGCGGTTCTGCACCATGTCGATGCGCACGTCGTGCTCGCCAGCCGCTTCTTCGCCGTGGTCGTCGTGGTCGTGGTCATGGTCGTGATCGTCGCCGGCGTGGACATGGGCGCCGTTGGGGATGCCGTAGTTGCTGCGGTAGGTGCCCAGCGAGGCGCCGAGGAAACCGGATTCGCCCAGCCAGGTGGCACCGACGCCGCCGGCGCGGGTGCGCATGGCGCTGTTCTCCAGGCGTCCGCGCGGACCCAGTTCGTCACCGTGATCGGCGTGATCGTCGTGGTCGTCATCCAGCACCGCAGGGTCGATCGCACGGCCGGGAATGCGGTAGTCGTCGCCGTTTCGCACCAGGCCATCGACGTGCAGCACCAGGTTGCCGCCGCTGACGCCATCGAGCCGGAACATGCCGCTGCGCTCGTCGTTGACGCTGTTGCCGCGCAGCTCGGCGCGGCCGCTCAGGGGGCGGTCGGGCAGGTCGCGGGCGATGCGCCCGTCGACCACGTTGACCGCGCCGCCGATGGCGCCGCTGCCGAACAGCAGGGTCGCCGGTCCCTTCAGCACTTCGATCTGGTCGGCCAGGAACGGCTCGATGCTGGTGGCGTGGTCGGCGCTGACGGTGGACGCGTCCATGTTGCCGACGCCGTTGGCGACCACCGCCACGCGCGGGCCTTCCTGCCCACGGATGATCGGCCGGCCCACGCCGGGGCCGAAATTGCTGGTCTGCACCCCGGGCATGCGCGCGATGGTGTCGCCCAGGGTGGCGCCCTTGCGTGCATCCAGCTCCTCGCCGGCCAGCACCGCGACCGGCCGGGCGAGCGATTCGGCATCGCTCTGCAGCGGCGAGGCGGTGACCTTGACCGTGGACAGTTCGGTCAGGTGATGGCTCTGCCCATCGGTTTCGTCGGCGGCCTGGGCGGCGGCCGGAAGGGCGGCGACAAGCGCCACGGACAGGGCGTGGCGGGCGAGACGCGGAAGGCGGCGGGAGTGGGTGGGTCGGGTCATGGTGTTGTTACTTTGTATCAATTGAGGGGCGAGGGGCGGCCGGGACGGGAAACGGGAAGCAGGGAGCTCAAGCGGGCCGATGGATAATGTTATATTATTCCATAACGCGCCACCGCCCCTGCTGGAAGTCATGCCGCTGAAATCGTCCCGCCAGTTCCTCGACCGCTTCGGTGCCGCCGGTTCGCTGCTGTGCGCGGTGCACTGTGCGGCATTGCCGGCGCTGCTGGCATTGGCGCCGTCGCTGGGCCTGTCGTTCTGGTTGAGCGACGGGGTCGAACAGGCGGTGGTGGTGTTCGTGACCTTCCTTGGCCTGTTCAGCCTGCTATGGGGCTACCGCCGCCACCGCGCGCTGCGCGCGCTGGCGCTGCTGGTGCCGGGCCTGGCGCTGCTGTGGGCCGGGTTGCTGCATGCCGGGCTGCATCATTCGCAGTTGCCGCACGCGGTGGTGATGACGCTCGGCGGCGTGCTGGTGGGGCTGGCGCACCTGATGAACCTGCGGCTCAACCACCTGCACGTGCACGACGCCAGCTGCGCGCATTGAGGGGCGCATGGTAGGCTTTCACTTCACGCGCGGGGGCGCTGCTACAGCGGCCTCGCCGAACCCGTGTCAGTACGGGGCAATCTGATTTCACACTAAGGAGTTGACGACATGGGTAAGGGTGACCGTAAGACCGCCAAGGGCAAGCGCTATAACGCCAGCTATGGCAATGCGCGCTCGCATTCGGTGAGCAAGGTGGCCGTGGGCGCAGCTGCGCCGGTCGCCAAGAAGACTGTCGCCAAGGCACCGGCCAAGAAGGCCGTGGCCAAGAAGACGGTGGCCAAGGCCGGTTGATCCCGGGCTGGCATCAGCGAAAAAGCGGCGCTTGCGCCGCTTTTTTTGTCCGTGCACATTGCACGGCGGAAGGGGAATCCAGGGGATGCTGCGCGCGTGAGGCGGGTGTCTGCGCCGTGACCCCCTGGTCATTGGCGGACAGCATGGTCCCCTGGCGCGTCCTGAAGGCGCCCACGTTGTCGTACCGGGAGGATTGCTGCCGGGCCATGTCGAGCCTGCAGGCGCTTGGGGAAGGCGCGCCGTCATGGGCGGACAGCCCCCGCGCGAGTGCGGTTGAACCTTCCTTATGGACGAAAACGGCTGCAGAAAGGGGCGTGGTATAAATGCGCCTGCTTCCGGGGGCTGGGTGGGGATGAGAAGAGGGCTGTCCGCGGTAAAAGCGATAAGAGGTATGGCTTGCTTCATGGTCCTCGTGGGGCATGCGGCGGGCTTCAGCCTGAAGGCCCTGACCCCCTTCGTCGGCCCCCTTGCCAAGATCGGCGTATGGCTGTTCTTCGTCCTGAGCGCTTTTCTGCTGACCCTCAAGATCAGCGCTTCCGGAATCAGCCGCAGGTCCATGGTCGAGTACGGGATCGGCCGCTTCGCCAGAATCGTCCCGATGTACTGGCTCGCGGTGTGCATCTACTTCTTTGCCGGTAGCGCCGGCATCGATTCCATGGCCGACCTGTTCGATGCCGCACTGATGCGCAAGGGGTACGCGCACCTCTGGACGATCCCGGTGGAGTTCAAGTTCTACTTCCTCCTGCCGGTCATCGTCCTGGGGGTCGGCTACGCCGGCAGGCTTGGCGTCGCCGGGCAGGTACTGGCGTGCGCCCTGATCGTCCTGGCCTGCCAGGCCCTGTATCCGTTCTGGATGACGCCCGAGAACAGCGTCCAGATGCGATGGTATGTCGCCAGTTTCGTCATTGGCGTGGCCTGTGCCGTTCTTTATGCGCAAAGCGACGAGCAGCCCTCGTTGCGTCGCGTGCAGCTGGTGATTCTGTTGACGGTGGCTTTGCTCATGCTGGCCATGCCTGTTACCAGGAACATCCTGTTTGGAATGCCTTATGGCCCGTGGCTGCGGGACAAGTTCGTGTTCATTTCCCTGATCTGGGGGTATTCCTGTTTTTCTGCGCGGATCGGCTTTCCGGAGCCGGGCTTGGGCGGAGGATTTTCGACCGGATCGGTGAATGCAGTTTCTCGATCTACCTCATCCACTGGCTGGTGATGTCCAGGGTGTCGGCCATGGCGGGTGATTCGGTGTCTGCTTTCCTCGCGTGCATCCTCGCCTCGATCATCGCCGGAATGATCCTCTACTACGCCGTGGAGGCGCCTTTGCAGCGGATCAGGGCCGCCGGCCTGAAGCGCTTTTCCCCGATGCCGGCCGGCTGATTTCCGCGCCAACCTCTGGATTCGGGGGCATGCGAATCCCCGGCTCGCCCACAGGCCTGGCCCGGGCGCTGGCCAGACCCCGGTGCTGCGGCGGACCAGCACCGCCGCGCAGCCACATGCAGGTGGGTGCCACGTGCAGCCGCCGGGCGTGTCTTCCACCCGCGCCCCTCGCTTCTTCGGGGCGCGCTGCACTGGTTTACTCGGGGTGACGCAACGCCGGCAGCAGCGCCTGCGGATCGCCGTCGTTCGGCGCCGGGGTGATGCCGGTCAACCGCGCCAGCAGCGGGTAGACGTCGACGTTGTCGAAGCGGGGCAGCAGTACGCCCTGGCGGAACGCGGGGCCGCGGGCGACGAACACCGCCTGCATCGAGGGCAGCGCCGGGTCGTACCCGTGCGAGCCGCGGTTGCCGGGCGGGCGCCGGGCGATGCTCTTGCGGGTCAGCGCATCCCAGCCTTCGTGCATCTGGCAGACGATCGGCGGAATGCGCGGGTGGGTGCCGTAGTGCCAGCGTGCCGGCAGCTGTTCCTTCTTCCAGCAGTCGTAGTGCGGGTGCGCGCCGAGCAGGGCCTTTTCCGCCTCGCGTTCGCGCCCCGGCTGCGGCGCGAAGCCGATCGACTGGCCGACCGATACCTCGCGCGCGATCTCCGGGGCGACCATGTCCTCGGTGGCGATCACCTGTCCGTCCGCGACATTGGCCATGCCATGGTCGGACACGACGATCACGTTGGTCTGGTCGAGCAGGCCGTCGCGGCGCATGCCGTCCAGCAGCTCGCCGATGGCGGCGTCCACCTGCTGCAGCGCGGCGGCGTACTCGGGCGAGTCCGGACCGTAGGTGTGCCCGGCCTTGTCGACCTGCTCCATGTAGGCCGCGACCAGGCGCGGCTTGTGGCCGTCGGGCGCGCCCTGCAGCCATGACAGCACCAACTGCATGCGTTCGGGCAGCGGCACGCTTTCGTCGTAGGCGTGCCATTGGCTGGCGTGCACGCCCTGGATGGCGGCCTCGCTGCCGGGCCATGACCAGGTCGCGCTTTTGTAGCCAGCCTTCTCGACGCCGACCCAGATCGGCTCGCCACCCCACCAGGCCGGGTTGGTCACCGCCTCGCGGTTGTCCAGGCGGAAATCGCCCAGGTCCTCGGCGCGCATGCTGTTGTGGATGATGCCGTGGTGGTCCGGACGCAGCCCCGTGACCAGGGTGTAGTGGTTGGGGAAGGTCAGCGACGGGTAGGACGGGGACATGCCGACCGCACGCACGCCTTCGCGCGCCAGGCGGGCCAGGTTGGGGCTGTGGCCGCGCTCGACCATGTCCGCGCGCAGGCCGTCGATGGATAGCAGCAGGACGGTGGGCGGCGCCGTGGCGGCAGCGGGAGTAGCGGGGGTGGGGCCGGTCGAGGCGCAGGCGGCGAGCAGGCAGGCGCCGAACAGCGCGAGGGAAGTGCGGAAATGAATCATGCGCCAATGATAGTCCCGCCATGATGACAGCAGGCAGACGCCGGGTGCTTCGTCGTCGCGGTCTAGTCGAACAGGGCGGGCGCGGCGACCGTGTCGGGCAGCGCGCCTTCAAGCCGCAGCAGCGCGGCCTTGGTCGGCAGGCCGCCGCCGAAGCCGGTCAGCGAACCGTCGTTGCCGATCACCCGGTGGCAGGGCAGCACGATCGGCAGTGGGTTGCGGCCATTGGCCGCGCCCACCGCGCGGGTCGCACTGGGGCGGCCGATGCGCTGTGCCAGCTGGCGATAGCTCCAGGTGCCGCCGAACGGGATGTCGGCCAGCGCGTGCCAGACCTGCCGCTGGAACTCGGTGCCGACCGGGGCCAGCACCAGGTCGAAGGTGCGGCGGCGGCCATGCAGGTAGTCCAGCAATTGCCGGCGGGGTTCGGCGACGGCGTCCGGCGCGTGCTGCCACTGGTCGCGGCCCTTGGCATCGTGGCGGTTGTGCGCGAACAGGATGTGGCGCAGGCCGGCCGCGTCGGCGGCGACGGTCAGGGGGCCGATGGGGGTGTTGAAGCGATCATAGAAGAGGGTCATTGCGTCGGTTCCTTGTCGGGTTCGGCGGCCAGGTGCCACAGATGGAGGACCGCATAGGCGCGCCAGGGGCGCCAGGCCTGCGAACGGGCCTCGGTGGCGCGCTCGCTCAGGCGCTGGCCTTCGCCGAGCACCTGCTGCAGCACCAGGTCGCCGGCGGGGAAGGCGTCGGGCATGCCCAGTGCGCGCAGGGCCATGTAGTGGGCCGTCCACGGGCCGATGCCGGGCAGCGCGGTGGCCTGCTGGACGAACTGTTCCAGGGTCTGGGCGCGGCTGAACTGCAGCCGGCCTTCGCTGCAGGCCCGCGCCACCGCCCGCAGCGTGGCCGCACGGGTGCGCGGCAGGCCGATGCTTTCCAGCGGCGCCTCGGCCAATACTTCCGGGGTGGGGAATTGACGGTCCAGGCCGTCGGGCAGGTCCGCCAGCGCCTGTCCGAAGCGTTCGACCAGCCGCCGCGCCAACGTGGTGGCCGCAGCGACGCTCACCTGCTGCCCCAGCACGGCGCGCGCGGCCACTTCGAAGCCGTCCCAGCCGCCGGGGATGCGCAGGCCGGGGCGCCGCGCGATGCCCCGCGCCAGCAGCGGCTCGCGCGCCAGGCAGGCATGCACGGTGGCCAGGTCGGCATCCAGGTCGAACACCCGCCGCACCCTGGCCACGATCGCCGGGATCGCGCGCGCGTCGGTGGTGCCGAGCTGCAGGCGCAGCTCCGGCCGCTTCGGGTCGGCACTGACCCGGATCAGGCTGGCGCGGCCATTGGCGACGATCACCCGCCGGTAGCTGTCGGCGTCGATGCGTTCGATGCCGGGGATCGCGCGCCTGCGCAGGAACTCGAGCATCGTGGGGAAATCCAGCGGCGGACGGTACGCCAGCCGCAGCACCGGCTCGCCGCCGGCCACCGCGCCATGGCGCCTGCGCAGGGCGCTGGGCGGCATGCCACAGCCGGCGAGGAAGGCGTCGTTGAAGCGGCGCAGGCTGTTGAAGCCGGCGGCCAGCGCCACCTCGGTCACCGGCAGGTGGGTTTCGGTGAGCAGTTGCTTGGCCAGCAGCAGGCGCCGGGTCGCGTGCAACTGCGCGGGGGTGGCGCCGAGCCGGGCGACGAACAGCCGCTGCAACTGGCGCGTACTCAGCTCCATGGCCTGCGCCAGCGCGGCGACCGGCTGGTCCTGCAGGATGCCTTCGTCCAGCAGCGCCAGCGCCCGGTGCAGGGTGTGGTCCTGCATGAAATTGGCGTCGTCCGGCGACAGTTCCGGGCGGCAGCGCAGGCAGGGGCGATAGCCGGCCGCCGCGGCCGCCGCGGCGGTGGGGTAATAGCTGACGTTGTCGCGGCGCGGCGGCGGTGCCGGGCACACTGGCCGGCAGTAGATGCCGGTACTGCGCACGGCGGTGAAGAACAGCCCGTCGAAGCGCGCGTCGCGGGCCAGGCGGGCCTGTTCGCATTGGTCGTGGCTGGGCAGCGCGTGAGTGCTCATGGGGCCAGTCTAGGCCCGAAGGCGGGTCCGGACTGGCCATTTCCGGACATCAATGCGCGGCCGGGCCGCGCGGTTCAGGGCGCATTGCGGCGCCGCTGCCGATGCGGACTAGACTGTAGCCCCTGGCGCGCGGCGCCTTGCTCCGGATCCGATCGTTGTCCATGTTGCGCAGATTCTGGTGGTTGCCGTTGCTGGGTGCCGGGTTGCTCGCCTGCACCGGGGGCGACAAGGACAGGCCGGTGGCGGCCGCCGATCCGGCCGCGGCGCTGGCCGCCGATGGCGACCACATGGTGTCGATCAACGCGGCCGACGCACCGCCGCCGCCGCCGCCGGTGAAGCCGGCGCGGGACAAGGCCTGGCCGGAGGTGGTGCTGGAGAACGGCAAGGCCTGGGTCAGCTGCGATACCGACTACACCGGCGAAGCCGGCGATGGCGCCGCGCTGGAGGCGCTGGACCGCAAGACCCTGGACGCGGCGCTGGAGCCGTGCCGCGAACGCGGGCTGCTGCGGGTGCGCTACGCCGGCAAGATCAACCCGTCGTTCGCCGCGATGGTGTCGCGGCTGGCGGTGGTGGCCGACGCCAAGAAGATCGGCAAGCGGGTGCTCGACCTGGACTCCAGCGGCGGCCAGGTGGAAGCGGCGATCGTGGCCGGCGACAGCATCGGCGAATCCGGCTGGACCATCTGGGTGCGCGAGGGCTCCATCTGCCACAGCGCCTGCGTGTTCGTGCTCGCCGCCGGTGACAACCGCCTGATCTCCGGCAAGGTCGGCATCCACCGGATGATGCGCATCAGTTCCACCGCCACCTCGCGCGCCGAACTCAACAAGGAACTGCACGAGGTCTACGACAACGTGAAGGACTACCTGCAGCGCAACGGCGTGGCGGTGGGCGTGGCCGACCTGATGATGACCGTGCCCAACCGCAGCCTGCGCCTGCTCACCAGCGAGGAACTCAAGCAGTACGGCCTGGATGGCACCAACGCGGTGCAGGACGACCTGGAGCGGATCAAGCAGATGCGCAAGTGCGGCGACGACTTCGTGCGCCGCAAGGATGCGTTCCTGATCGCCTTCGACCGCCAGTGCAAGCTCGAGGGCGCAGAGCTGGACGCGGTGACCAGCTGCGGGCAGGCGCTGAAGGAGCATTTCGGCTTCCCCGACGAGGCCTGCCCGGACGAGAGCCCGTTGTCGGAAATCGACACCGCGCTGCTGGAGATGCCGGCCGACGCCGCGCCGCGGCCGCCGCTGACGCCGGCCACGGCAGGCGTGGAGCCGCGCCGCGGCGACCTGTGAACACCCGCGCCGCGGCGACCTGGGCCTGACATGATCCGGATCAAGGCCGCCGCCGGTCGCCGGCCCTAGGCTGTGCCGGACACGGAATGCGGAGGCGGAAGATGCGGGCTGTCGATGTACTGGTGGTGGGCGCGGGCCCGGCAGGGCTGTGTCTGGCACGCGGGCTGGCCGATACCGGGCTGGCGGTGACCCTGGTGGAACTGCAACCGGCCGCGGCGCTGGCCGAGCCGGCCTTCGATGGCCGCGAGATCGCGCTGACCCACGCCTCGCGGCAGATCATGCGCACCCTGGGGCTGTGGGAGCGGATCGATCCGGCGCAGGTCTCGCCGCTGTGCAGCGCCAGGGTCATGAACGGCGCATCGCCATTCGCGCTCGGCTTCGCCGCCGGCAACGAGGACGCCGATCCGCTGGGCTGGCTGGTCCCCAACCACCTGATCCGCCGCGCCGCCTGGGAGGCGGTGCAGGGCCAGGCCGGGCTGGAACTGGTGGACGGCGCCAGGGTGACCGCGATCGAGACCGGCGAGGCCGCCAACACGGTGGTGCTGGACGATGGCCGCCGCCTGTCGGCGCGGCTGGTGGTCGCCGCCGACAGCCGCTTCTCGGCGACCCGGCGGATGATGGGCATCGGCGCGCAGATGCGCGATTTCGGCAAGTCGATGCTGGTATGCCGGCTTGCCCACGAGCTGCCGCACCAGCACACCGCGTGGGAATGGTTCGGCTACGGCCGCACCCTGGCCGTGCTGCCGCTGCCCGGCGACCAGTGCTCGGCGGTGATCACCCTGCCGCCGCAGGGCATCCAGGAACTGATGGCGATGGACGAGGCCGCCTTCGGCGAGGCCGTCACCGGCTTCTTCGAGCAGCGCCTGGGACGGATGCGGCCGGTCGGCACGCGGCATGCCTATCCGCTGGTGGGCGTGTACGCGCACCGCTTCGCCGGGCACCGCTATGCGCTGGCCGGCGATGCCGCGGTGGGCATGCACCCGGTGACCGCGCACGGGTTCAATTTCGGGCTGCAGAGCCAGCAGCGGCTGGTCAGGGAAGTCGCGGCCGCGGCCGCGCGCGGCGCCGACATCGGCGCGGCGGCGGTGCTGGCGCGCTACGAGCGGGGGCACCGGTTGGCGACGCGGCCACTGTACGAGGCGACCAATGCCATTGCCGCGCTGTACAACGACAGCCGCCTGCCGGCACGGCTGCTGCGCGGTGCCGCGCTGCGGGCGGCGCACGGGGTGGCGCCCTTCAGGAAGATGATCGCCGCGCACCTGACCCAGCGCGCCGCGGGCTGAGCGCCCGCAGCCGGCGTCAGCGCACCCGGATCCGCACGTCGCCCAGCTCCACCTGCTGGCCCGCGCGGATCTTGCAGGCCTTGCGCAGTTCGACCGCGCCGTCGACCCGGACCTGGCCCTCGCCGATGATCATCTTGGCTTCGCCGCCGCTGGCCACCAGGTCGGTCAGCTTGAGCAACTGCTTGAGTTCCACGTACTCGCGGTCCAGTTCGAAATCGATGGTCTGCATGGGGAGGCCGGCGGGGAAAGGGGGCGATTATCGCCTGCCGCGGCCGTGAACCGCTGCAACCGCGGTGGCCGCCCCACGGGCCAGCGTCCGGCGGCGGCCGCCGGCGCCACGGTGCCGCCGGTGGCCGCCTTACCGCGCGCCGTGCCGGGGCCGGGATTCGCCCGTGCCTGGCGGGAACCGGCCGCGACGGCCACCTGCCGGGGGCTGCCCGGGAGGGCAGCTGAACGGATGCCATCGGCAGCTTTCGACAGGGGGCCGCGCAAGGCGCACAATACGCCCCATTTTCCTGCCCGCTGCGTTCGCCGCGGTGCCCCCGGAGTCCCCATGTCCCAAGAATCCCCGCGCCGCTGCTGTTCGCAGACCTCGGCCTGTCCGACGCTGTGATGAAGGCGGTGGCCGCCGTCGGCTACGAAACCCCGTCGCCGATCCAGGCCGCCACCATTCCGGCGATGCTGCAAGGCCGCGACGTGCTCGGCCAGGCGCAGACCGGTACCGGCAAGACCGGCGCCTTCGCGCTGCCGGTGCTGTCCAACATCGATCTTTCCGCCACCAAGCCGCAGGTACTGGTGCTGGCCCCGACCCGCGAGCTGGCCATCCAGGTCGCCGAGGCGTTCCAGACCTATTCGGCGTCGATGCCCGGCTTCCGGGTGCTGCCGGTGTACGGCGGCCAGCCCTATGGCCAGCAGCTGTCGGCGCTGCGCCGCGGCGTGCACGTCGTGGTCGGTACCCCCGGTCGCGTCATCGACCACCTGGACCGCGGCACCCTGGACCTGTCCGAGCTGAAGACGCTGGTGCTGGACGAAGCCGACGAAATGCTGCGCATGGGCTTCATCGACGACGTCGAGGCGGTGCTCAAGAAGCTGCCGGAGAGCCGCCAGGTCGCGCTGTTCTCGGCGACCATGCCGTCGCAGATCCGGCGCATCGCGCAGACCTACCTGCGCGAGCCGGTGGAGGTGACCATCGCCTCCAAGACCACCACCTCGGCCAACATCCGCCAGCGCTACTGGTGGGTAAGCGGCATGCACAAGCTCGATGCGCTGACCCGCATCCTGGAAGTGGAGCCGTTCGACGCGATGATCATCTTCGCGCGCACCAAGGCCGGCACCGAGGAGCTTGCCGAGAAGCTGCAGGCGCGCGGCCTGGCCGCCGCCGCCATCAACGGCGACATGCAGCAGGCCCAGCGCGAGCGCACCATCGGCCAGCTGAAGGAAGGCAAGCTCGACGTCCTGGTCGCCACCGACGTGGCCGCGCGCGGCCTGGACGTGGAGCGCATCAGCCACGTGCTGAACTACGACATCCCGTACGACACCGAGAGCTACGTGCACCGCATCGGCCGTACCGGCCGCGCCGGGCGCAGCGGCGAGGCGATCCTGTTCGTCACCCCGCGCGAGAAGGGCATGCTGCGCCAGATCGAGCGCGCCACCCGGCAGCCGATCGAGGAAATGCAGCTGCCAAGCGTGGACGCGGTCAACGACCACCGCGTGGCCAAGTTCATGGAACGCATCAGCCAGACCCTGGCCGACGGCGACACCGATTTCTACCGCGACCTGGTGCAGCGTTACGAGAATGAGCACAACGTGCCGGCGGTGGAGATCGCCGCGGCGCTGGCGCGCCTGCTGCAGGGCGACGCCCCGTTCCTGCTGGCGCCGCCGGTGCGCGAGCGCCGCGAGCCGCCGGCCGGCCGCGGCGAGCGCCCGGCGCGCGATGGCGGTTTCCCGCGCCAGCGCGAGGACCGCGGTGAACGTCCGGCGCGTTTCGAGCCGCGCTTCGAGCGTGCCCCGCAGGCCGATGACGGCGAGCGCGCGGCACGTGCCGAAGGCGCCTTCGAGCCACGCCAGCGGCGCGAAATGCCGCCGCGCGGTGCGCCGGAATTCGGCATGGAGACCTACCGCATCGAGGTCGGCCACATGCACGGCGTGAAGCCGGCCAACATCGTCGGCGCCATCGCCAACGAGGCCGGGCTGGAGAGCCGCTACATCGGCCGCATCGATATCCACGACGACCACTCGGTACTCGACCTGCCGGCGGAAATGCCCGCGGACACCCTGCAGCACCTGCAGAAGGTGTGGGTGTCCGGCCAGCAACTGCGCATGCGCAGGGTGGAGCCGGGCGAGGCGCAGGGCGCCGCGCCGGGGTTCAAGCCGCGCTTCGGCAAGGGCCCCCGGCCTGCCGGGCGTCCCGGTGGCCCGCGCGCCCCGGGCGGTCGCCCGGGCGGCTTCAAACCGCGCGGTCCGCGCGGAGCCTGAGCCACGGCGCACGCGGCCGGCCGCCATGGCGGCGGCTGCGTGCGCGCCACTGCCGGCGGCGATTCCGGCAGCAGGAGCGGCGTGACGGCGGCGCAATGGCCGCATGCGATAATCGCCGACGCATGGGGTGTGCGCAGGGGAAGGGATGGTGATCGCGGGGTGTGGGGCGAGGGCGCGGGCGCGGGTGAGGGTGGGACAGAGGCTGCTGTCGCTGCTGCTGTTGCTGCTGCCGCTGGCCAGCTTCGCGCAGCGCCCGCAACTCGACCATGATTACCTGCTGATCGGCGAACCGACCGCCGAACAAACACCGATCCGCGCCTGCCCGCCCGGCGTGCTGGAGCGGCTGGGCGACAGCATCCTGATTCCGGCGCCGGCCGGCGGCTGGTCCGGCGCGCCGCAGGCCGTGGACGTGTTCAACGTGTTCGCCGGCGAGGTGATGATCTCCCACGGCGACCGGCAGATATGCGGCAACATGCAGGACGCGCGCACCCGCGACTCGCGTTTCCGCGCCGGCATCGGCATGGTCATGGTGCCCAAGGCCGGCGACATGGAGCCGATCCGGGTGGCCTGGGAAAAGCCGCTCAAGGCGCGCTTCATTCCCACGCTGCAGCTCGGCGCGCCCAGCCCGGTGCAGCAGATCGACACCATGCGCCTGCTGGTGCGCACCGCCTGCATCGCCATCGCCATTGCCCTGGCGCTGTCGGCGCTGATGGGCTTCTTCACCACCCGCGACCGCGATTTCCTGGTGTACACGCTGGCCACCGCCCTGCTGGTGGTGTGGCAGTCGGTGCTCAGCGGGCTGAGTGGCTACCCCGAACCCTGGCTGCCGGTGGGCAGCCTGGCCTCGTGGTGGATGGTGTCGGCCTCGGCGTTGAGCATCGGGGTGATGGGCTGGGTGCTGTGGCGGCTGTGCGGCGGACTGCAGACCTGGCCGCGCTCGCGCCCGTGGGTGCGGCGCCTTGCGCTGTTGCTGATGCTGCTGGCGCTGGTCACGCCGCTGTTGCCGTGGGCGGGGCTGGCATGGGTGGCCGCCACCCTGGACCACGCTTTCACCCTGGTCTGCGTGCTGGCGCTGGTGGCCGGTATCGCGTCGCTGCGCCGCGGCGACTACCAGGCGGTGGACGGCATCGCCGCGGTGGCGCCGTTGCTGCTGATGGCCCTGGCCGACATGGCCGGCAGCCGCGAACTGGTGCGGTTCCGGGTCGAGGCGGTGCAGCTGTCGGTGACCTGGTTCCTGATGATGTATGCCTACGGCCTCAACCGCCGGCTCGGCAACCTGCGCCAGCAGCGCGACGAGATGCGCCAGCTGGCCGACACCGATGCGCTGACCGGGCTGCCCAACCGCCGCGCCGGCCTGCGCCAGCTCGAGCGCCACATGCTGCGCGCGCGCAAGGACGGCCTGCCGCTGTCGATCGGCTTCCTCGACATCGACCTGTTCAAGCAGATCAACGACCGCTTCGGCCACGAGGTCGGCGATGCGGTGCTGGTGTCGGTGGCCAATGCGCTGCTCGCCGCGGTGCGTGACCGCGACGACGTCATCCGCATGGGCGGCGAGGAGTTCCTGGTGCTGTTGCCGGGTACCCGCGCCGAGGTGGCGCTGCCGCGGCTGGAGCAGTTGCGCGAGAAGATCGCGCGGCAGGCGGCCGACCTGCGCCACGACGGCCTCGTGGTCACGGTCAGCATCGGCCTGGCGGAAATGCTCGCGCAGGGCGACGACCTGACCGCGCTGCTGCGGCGTGCCGACAATGCCATGTACCAGGCCAAGCGCGGCGGCCGCGACCGCGTGGTCGCCGCCGGCGACGATACCGCCGCGCTGTCCGCCGCCCCGGGCGATGGCGGATAATGGGTCGATGACGACCCGACTCAACAAGCACATCGCCGAATCCGGCTTCTGTTCCCGCCGCGAGGCCGACCGCCTGATCGGCGCCCGCCGCGTGACCGTCAACGGCACGGTGGCCGGCACCGGCGCGGTGGTTGGCGAGGGCGACGAGGTACGCGTCGATGGGCAGCCGCTGCGCGCGCGCGCGGTGCAGAAGAGCACCGGCCGCAGGCACGTGTACATCGCGCTGAACAAGCCGGTGGGCATCACCTGCACCACCGAGAGCGCGGTCAAGGGCAACATCGTCGACTTCGTCGGCCATGAGCAGCGCATCTTCCCGATCGGGCGCCTGGACAAGGATTCGGAAGGCCTGATCCTGATGACCAGCAACGGCGACATCGTCAACCAGATCCTGCGCGCCGAGAACGGCCACCAGAAGGAGTACTTGGTGGCGGTGAACAAGCCGGTCACCGAGGAGTTCCTGCGCGGCATGGCGCGCGGCGTGCGCATCCACGACCAGATGACGCTGCCGTGCCGCGCCACCCGCATCGCCAAGTTCGGCTTCCGCATCGTGCTGCAGCAGGGGCTGAACCGCCAGATCCGGCTGATGGCCGCCGCCTTCGGCTACCGCGTCACCCAGTTGCGCCGGGTGCGCATCGACAACATCAAGATCGGCGCGCTCAAGCCCGGCCAGTGGCGCAACCTCACCGAGCAGGAACTGCGCGGGCTGCTGCCGCAGCAGCGGGAGTGGTGAAGTGTGACCGGTTCGCCGCGCTGACTGCGGCGGGGTGAGGCTAGACTCGCCCTGTTTCCGCTACGCGCAAGGCACAGGCCCGGACCTGGATGATCAAGCCCGCCCTTCCCACCAACGAAGCCGAACGGCTTGCCGCACTGCAGCGTTACCGCATCCTCGATACCCGCGCGAACAGGCGTTCGATGACCTGGTGACCATCGCCCGCGCGATCTGCGGCACGTCGATGGGCGCGGTGTCGCTGATCGACGACGAGCGCCAGTGGTTCAAGTCGCTGCAGGGAATGGACGGCGAGCAGACCCCGCGTGAGGAGGCGTTCTGCGCCCATGCCATCCTGCGGCCGGCCGACCTGACCGTGGTCGAGGACGCGCTGCAGGACGCGCGTTTCCGTGGCAATCCCTCGGTCACCGACGACCCGTTCATCCGCTTTTACGCCGGCGCGCCGTTGTTGAGCAGCGATGGCTTCGCGCTGGGCACGCTGTGCGTGTTCGATACGAACCCCGGGCAGCTTGCCGACACCCAGAAGCAGGCACTGCAGGCGTTGTCGCGGCAGGTGTCGCGGCTGCTGGAAATGCGCCGCCTGCGCCGCCGCATCGACCACCACCAGAGCGAGCACGACTGGTACGAGGCGCGCCTGGCCCAGTATTACGTGCAGTTGGAACAGCAGAACCTGGAACTGTCCGAGCAGACCCGCACCGATCCGCTGACCGGGCTGCCGAACCGGCGCGCGTTGTCCTCGGCACTGGCGGAGGCGATCGCGCGGGATGCCGGCGTGCCGCCGGCCGTGGCCATCGTCGATATCGACCACTTCAAGCAGGTCAACGACATCCACGGCCACACCGAGGGCGACCGGGTGCTGGTCGAGCTGGCCGGCGTGCTGCGGGCGCAGTTCGCCGGGCGCGGCATGGCAGCCCGCTATGGCGGCGAGGAATTCGTGATCCTGATGCCGCGCACGCCGCTGGCCCAGGCCGAACTGCAGTGCCAGTACCTGCGCCAGGCGGTGGCGCACCTGCCACTGGGTTTGCCGGTCACCATCAGTATCGGACTGGCGGCGCAGCGCGCCGGCGAATCAGCCCAGGAAACGCTGCGCCGTGCCGATGCGGCGCTCTACCAGGCCAAGGCGCAGGGCCGCGACCGGGTGGTGGTCGCGGGATGAGGGCGGCTGTCACGGCTGCGCGCCGGCCGCGGGGGCGGGCCGCGCGCGGTTGAGCAGCGGGTGCAGGAACACCGCGCCGATGATGATGGCCACGCCCAGGTAGAACAGCGGCGTGAGTTCGCGCTGTTCGCCCAGGAACAGCATCGCCAGCACGATCGCGTAGACCGGCTCCAGGTTGGTCACCAGCTGCACGGTGTAGGCGCTGAGGTGGCGCAGGGCCACCAGCGCCAGCGCGAACGGCAGCAGTGTGCACAGGCCCGCCAGCACCAGCAGCAGGATGCCGTCGTGCAGGCCGGGGATCACCCACAGGTCACTGGCCAGGGCGGGCAGCAGCAGTGGCAGGGCCGGTGCCAGCAGGGTCAGGGTGAGGGTGCCGGCGCCCAGCTCCAGCGCGGTGACGGTCAATGGGTCGGCATGGCTGACCAGGCGCTTGTTGAACGAGCCGAACACCGCCACCAGCAGCGCCGACAAGGCGCCCACCGCCACCCCGAGGCGCATGCCATGGGGCACGCCACCCACCACCAGCGCCACGCCCGGCAGTACCGCCAGGCCGAAGGCCAGCTCGCGCGGCTGGAACGGCCGCCGGGCGATCCATGGTTCGACGATGGCGGTGAACACCGGCGCCAGCGCGATGCAGGTGGCCGCCACCGAGGCGTTGGCCAGCTTCACCGCGCCATAGAAGGTGAGCCAGTGCAACGCCACCAATGCGCCGACGCCGCAGTAGCCCAGCGCCAGCCGCGGCGTCAGCGCCGACAGGCCGCGCCACACCCGTGGCAGCAGCGCCAGCATCGCCACCACCAGCAGCATGCGCCACCACACCAGCGGCAGCGCGGGCAGGGTGATGAGCTTGCCGAGGATGGCGGTCACGCCCCACAGCAGTACGCAGAAGTGGATCTGCAGCAGGGCCTTGCGTGTATCGGGACTGGACATCCGCGGATTGTCGCCGATGTGCGTTGCCGGCGCTGCAGTGGATGCTTCAGTTTCCGCCCAGCAGGTGCAGCAGTTGGCGTGCCGCGGCCGGATTGCGGTGCTTGGCCGCGCCGATGAAATAGACGAACACCTCGCGTGGCGCGGAAGCGGCAACGACCGGGCTGGCGTGCGGCAGCTCGTGCGGGTCGCGGCCCTGCCGCCAGTCGCCGATGCGCGCGGCCCAGCGCGCCAGTTCCGCCAGCGGGTAACCGCTGGCGCATTCGTCGCGGCTGCGCATCAGCCGCGCGTAGACGAAGTCGGCGCACAGGTCGGCGGCGTTGGGGTGGTCCGGCGAATCGGTGAACACCAGTGCCATCCCGCGCTGCCGCGCCAGCGCCACCAGCGCGGCATCGAGCACCGCCGGATCGCGGATCTCCAGCGCATGCCGTTGTGGCCGGCCCGCCACCTGTGGTGGCAGCAGTTCGAGGAAGGCGGCAAGGTCGTCGCGGTCCAGCGTGCGCCCGGCCTCGAACTGCCAGACCAGCGGCCCCAGCCGGTCGCCCAGTGTGGCGATGCCGGCGATGAAGTCCTCCACCTGCGCGCCGGTGCCGGCCAGCCGCCGCGCGCCGGTGATGCGCTTGGGCGCCTTGGCCGAGAACACGAAGCCGTCCGGGGTGGCGTCGCGCCAGCCGGCGTAGATGGCCGGCTTCTGCGTGCCGTAATAGGTGCTGTTGATCTCGATGGCGGTCAGCTGGCGGCTGGCGTACTCCAGCTCGCGCCGCTGCACCAGCCCGGGCGGGTAGAACATGCCGCCGCGCCAGGGCGCGTAGGTCCAGCCGCCGATGCCGACGTGCACGCCCGGCATGGCGGCGGCCGCCCCGGGCGCGCGGGCGAACAGGTCGGCGGTGGCGGCGGGGCGGGGCGTCATCGCGGCGATTCTACCGGCACGCCGCGCCTGCATCGCGGCGCCGCGCGGCCACGCGGTCGCCGGCCTAGGTTGCCTGCGCCTTCCACGGGTCGTAGCTGCCGAACCACCACAGGTGGCCTTCCGGGTCGCGGCACGCATAGCCGCGGCCGCCATAGTCCTGGTCGGCGATGTCGATGACGATCTCCGCGCCGGCCGCGGTCGCGCGCGCGTAATGGGCGTCGGCGTCGCTGACCACCACGCAGGTGCTCTGGGTCTGCATGCCGCCCACCTCGTCGGGTTGGATCATGTGGCTGCCCCAGGCGCCGGGCTGTACCGAACCCAGCATCACCATGCCGTTGCCGAACACCAGCTGCGCATGGTGGACGGTGGCTCCGTCCTGGTAGACGGCGTGGCGCTGGAAGCCGAAGGCGCGGCACAGCCAGTCGATCGCCGCCGGTGCATCGCGGTAGCGCAGGCACGGGACGAGGGTGGTGGTGGTCGCGGCGGCGAGATCCATGGCGGGGCTCCGATGGCGTGGAAGGCGAGGGTGGCGGTGGCCGCGTTACCATCGCGAGAAGGCCGGCCTGCCGGCATCGATCCCGAGGGAGAACGCATTGAACAAGTGGCTGGGGAGCGGGCTGGTGCTCGCGATGGGCATGGCGGCACAGGTGGCGGACGCACAGGAGGCGGCGATGCCGGCGGAACTGCAGCAGCTCGATGCCACGGTCGAGCGGGTGCGTCAGCAGTTCGACGTGCCGGGCGTGGCGGTGGCGGTGGTCAAGGACGGCAAGGTGGTGCTGGAGCGCGGCTGGGGCCTGCGCGAGATCGGCAAGCCCGAACCGGTACAGGCCGATACCCTGTTCGCGATCGCCTCCAACACCAAGGCCTTCACCGCCACCGCGCTGAACCTGCTGGCCGAGGAAGGCAAGCTGAAGATGAGCGACCGGGTGGTCGACCACCTGCCCGGTTTCCGCATGTCCGACCCGTACGTGACCGGCGAGATGCGCATCCGCGACCTGCTCTCGCACCGCAGCGGTTTGAGCCTGGGGGCCGGCGACCTGCTGTTCTGGCCGACCACCACCTACAGCAACGCCGAGGTGGTGGCGCGGCTGGCGCACGTGCCGCTGAAGAATGGCTTCCGCGACCGCTACGCCTACGACAACATCCTCTACGCGGTGGCGCAGCAGGTGATCGAGACGGTATCCGGCCAGTCCTTCGCCGATTTCCTGCAGCAGCGCATCTTCGACAAGGTCGGCATGGCGGGTACCCGCTACAACGCCGACCACCTGAAGCCCGGCGACAAGGCCGCCGTCGGCCACGCCAAGTTCGACTTCAGGGACCTGCGCCCGGTGGCACCGCTGACCTGGTCCAACAACGCCGGCGCCGGCGGCCTCTATTCCAGCGTGCATGACCTGGCGTTGTGGATGAACGTGCAGCTGGCCGGCGGCAGGCTGGCCGATGGCACACCGCTGTTTTCGGAAAAGACCCAGCAGCAGATGTGGCAGATGCAGATCCCGCAGGTGGTGCCCGCGCCATCGGTGCCGGAACTGGCGCCGGCCAGGCCCAACTTCGCCGGCTACGGCGAAGGCTGGAGCCTGAGTGACTACCGCGGGCAGAAGCTGGTCTGGCATACCGGCGGCTGGCCGGGGCAGGTGTCGCGGCTGACCCTGGTGCCCGAGCAGAAGCTGGGCGTGGTGGTGCTCACCAACCAGGAATCCGGCGCGGCATTCAATGCCATCACCATGAGCGTGCTCGACGCGATGCTGGGCGCGCCCGCGCACGACTGGGTGGCCGCCTACGCCGCGGGCGTGGCCAAGGCGCAGGACAATGCCGACGCAGGCTGGCAGAAGCACCTCGCCGCGCGCGATGCGAAGAGCCGGCCATCGCTGCCGCTGCCGCGCTATGCGGGCACCTATCGCGATGCGTGGTACGGGGACGTGCACGTCGAGCAGAAGGGCGGTGCCCTGCGCCTGCGCTTCGGCGCCACCGCCGAGCTGGTCGGCACGATGGAGCACTGGCAGCACGACACTTTCATCGTGCGCTGGGACAACCGCTCGCTCAACGCCGACGCCTTCGTCAACTTCAGTCTCGACCCGGACGGCAAGGTACGCGACGTGCGCATGCAGGCGGTCTCCTCGCTCACCGACTTCAGTTTCGACTTCCAGGACCTGCTGCTGGTGCCGACGACGCCGTGATGGTCGGTGCCGGAGCGGCGCCTGCACCGTGGCATGCCGATGCGCGGCAGGGCGTGCGGGCCTGCCGCTCCCGCGTCCGCTCGTGTGTACGCATGCCGCGGTGGGGCCGTGTTCGTGTGGCCTGCCGGTGATGGAGGCCGTGCGCCGTGGCCGGCGCCGGGGCGGTCGTGGACCGGCCCGGCGTCAGCCTGATGGCAGGCCGGGTTGCCCGGTTTCCGTCGGCGGTCGCGTTCTTCCTGCGCGCGCCTAACCGCCGCGGGTGCTGCGGTAGACCGCCACGACCTGCGACGTGGTGGGATTGGACATGCCCATGCCATTGATGAAGACCGCGGGCGCGCCCTGCTGGAACACCTCGACGGTGCGGTCCACGGCAGCGCGCTGTTCCGGGCTGGGGTTTTCGATGTTGAAGGAAAAGGAACTGCCGTGCTTCACCGGGATGCCGATGTCGGTCAGCTCGCGGATGAGGGCTTCGGCCCGCTGTGCCTGCTCGGACGGGCAGTTGGGCGGCGCCAGCACCAGCACCGTGTCACGCGGTGTGCCTGTCGGCATTTCCACCGCGACGAAGCCGTCGATGCCTGCCGTTGCCGTTGCCGGCGCGACGCCGCCAGGCGCGCGCTGGCTCCACCAGTTGTAGCCGCCCGCCAGCCCGGCCGCGATGAGAAGCAGTGTCCACCAACGCATTGCCGTCTCCTTTCCATGAGTGTCGATTCAACTGCCGTGTCCGCGGGCGCCGGTGCGGCGTCGCGCATCGGCGCCGATTATCGATTCATTGCGGTCCCGGCTTCCAGCCGGCAGGGTGGAAAGCGCCATGCCATCGCCATCGGGATGCGTACTGGCTGCGAACGTGCCGTCCACCAGCCATGCAGTGCCGCAGGGCAGCGGTTCCCCGCGGTGCTGCATGCGGAACCGGTGGACGGGCCGGTTGCCCCTGCGTCCCGGCCCATTGGCGTCTGGTTGCCGCCCGCGCGGGCCAGGCATCGTCAAGGCCTGGCGGGGCACCGGCGCCCGCCCAGCCCCCTGCGCCGCGGGGATACGCGACAATGACAGGCCCCGTCCGTCCGCTGGCCCGTCTCCATGTTCCGTTGGTTCGAATCCCGCCTCGATCCGTTCCCGTCCGATCCGCCGGCGCAGCCGCCGCGCGGGCTCTATGCGTTCTGCCGGCACTACACGCGCGGCGCGGAAAAGTGGCTGGTGCTGATGGCGCTGACCACGGCCGGCATCGCCGTGGCCGAGCTGGCGCTGTATGCCTATGTCGGCGCGCTGGTGGACCGACTCGGCGCCAGCACCCCGGCCACCTTCCTCGACGCCGAAGGCCGGCGCCTGCTGTGGATGGGGCTGCTGGTGGTGGTGGCGCTGCCGCTGCTGGTGCTGCTCAACTCGCTGGTGCAGCACCAGACCCTGCTCGGCAACTTCCCCATGCGCATCCGCTGGAGCGTGCATCGTTACCTGCTGCGGCAGTCGATGGGCTACTTCCAGGATGAATTCGCCGGGCGCATCGCCACCAAGCTGATGCAGACCTCGCTGGCGGTGCGCGAGACGGTGGTCAAGCTGTTCGACATCGGCAACTACGTGCTGGTGTTCTTCATCGGCACACTGGCGGTGGCCGGCGCCGCCGACTGGCGGATGATGCTGCCGTTCGTGGCCTGGCTGGTCGGCTATGCGCTGCTGATGTGGCATTTCGTGCCGCGCATGGAGCGTATTTCGCGCGAGCAGGCCGACGCGCGCTCGGAAATGACCGGGCGCATCGTGGACAGTTACACCAACATCGCCACGGTCAAACTGTTCTCGCATTCGCGGCGCGAGCAGGCCTACGCGCGCGAGGCGATGGGCGGCTTCCTGGACAAGGTGCACCCGCAGATGCGGCTGGCCACGCGCGTCTACTCGCTGCTGTACGCGTTGAACATGCTGCTGCTGTTCTCCGCGGTGGCGCTGGGCCTGTGGCTGTGGCACGGCGGCGCGGTGAGCGCCGGTTCTGTGGCGGTGGCGGTGGCGCTGGTGCTGCGCATGCTGGGCATGTCGCAGTGGATCATGTGGGAACTGTCGGCGCTGTTCGAGAACATCGGCACCGTGCACGACGGCATCAATTCGATCTCGCTGCCGCCCACCGTGGACGACGCGCCCGGTGCCCCGGCGCTGAGCGCGGTCGGCGGCGACATCCGTTTCGAGGGCGTGTCGTTCCACTACGGCAAGCACCACGGGGTGATCGAGGGGCTGGACCTGCACGTGCGCGCCGGCGAGAAGATCGGCCTGGTCGGGCGCTCCGGCGCGGGCAAGTCCACCCTGGTCAACCTGCTGCTGCGGTTCCACGACGTCGAGCGTGGCCGCATCCTCATCGATGGCGTGGACATCGCCACGGTGCAGCAGGACTCGCTGCGCGCGCAGGTGGGCGTGGTCACCCAGGACACCTCGCTGCTGCACCGCTCCATCCGCGAGAACCTGCTGTACGGCCGCCCCGACGCCAGCGAAGAACAGCTGCGCGCGGCCGTGGCCAAGGCACGTGCCGCCGACTTCATCGCCGAGCTGCGCGACAGCGAGGGCCGCAGCGGCTACGACGCGCATGTCGGCGAGCGCGGGGTGAAGCTTTCCGGTGGCCAGCGCCAGCGCATCGCCATTGCCCGCGTGCTGCTCAAGGACGCACCGATCCTGGTGCTGGACGAGGCGACCTCGGCGCTGGATTCGGAGGTGGAAGCGGCGATCCAGGAAAGCCTGGACGAACTGATGGGCGGCAAGACGGTGATCGCCATCGCCCACCGCCTGTCGACCATCGCGCGCATGGACCGGCTGGTGGTGATGGACCACGGCCGCATCGTCGAGACCGGTACCCATGCCGGGCTGATCGCCGCCAACGGCCTGTACGCGCGGCTGTGGGCGCGCCAGACCGGCGGCTTCGTCGCCGCCGAGGCGTAAGCGCGCCGGCACGGCGGACTGCGGCCGCCGCGTCGCCGCCGGCCGGCGCGCGGTCCAGCGCGCGCGCCGCTACGGCGTCGCGTCTGCCGGCGTGGGCCGCCGGCAGACGATGCCGCGCATCAGCCAGGGCACCGCGGGAGGGCACCACCGCCCGCGCGGGGCGTGGCGGTGTCGTCGCCGCGCGGGCGGCTCAGCACTTGCCGGCGGCCTTCAGCAGCGCATTGCACGCGCCGTCGGTCGCGGGCTTGCCGCTCATGCCGCCCTTGCCGAGCTCGGAGCAGATCGCATCGGATGCCGCGCGCCCGGTCACGGATATGCCGCCAGTGACGTAGCACGAGAACTGTTTTCCGCTGTCGGTCCTGACCAGATAACTCGCCTTGACCCCGTCGTTGCTGCGATCGGTGATGGTGAACGTGCCCTTGGCCAGCCCGAGCGACTGGGCGGTGTTGCGCTCGATGGCATCGTCGGTGACCGAGAACGAGGCGCAGGCCGATGTCAGCGCAACGAGGATGGCCGCCGTGGCCAGCGCGATCGGTTTGTTCATCGTGGAGCTCCTTTTCCATGCGGTTTTTGAAAGGAGACGCAGGATGTCCAGCGCCGCCGGAGTGGTTCAACCCTACTGCGGTAGGGTTCCGCCCGGGACGGGGCGGCTACGCATAATTGGCCGCGCCTGGCGGTTGCCGACGGCCTCGCGCGTTCCCGTCATCGGCCGGATCCGGATGTGCGAATGATCGCCACGCGCTGGTTGTGGATGCCGCTGGTTGCCGCGTTGCTGCTGTGGCCGGCGCAGGCGCGGGCCTTTGCCGTGGTGCTGCAGTACGAGGGCACCGCGGATGATCGCATCGCCTATTTCGCGGATGTCCGGGTCATCGCCAATCGCACGCCGCCCGCCGACGTCGGCGGCGCGCACGAGATCCGCGAGATCGACGTGACGGCCGTGTACGAGAGCGCGGACAAACCCGAATTCGTGCATATGAAGCTGCAGTTCCAGTGCCCCAACGCCGCGCCGCTGGACAAGGCCGGCGCGCGCGCGGGGGACCGCGTGCCGCCGGTGCGCGCCGGCGATGCGGTCACCTTCCGCATCGGGCCCGGCAGCTACCAGCTCAGACGCGCGGACCTGGAAACCGAACCGGTCGCCGCCACCGGCTGGAACAGCTCCGCCGCCCCGGCGCTCTCGCGGGCCGGCGCCATCGCCTGCAACCACATCGCCTTCGACCACGCGCTGCATGCCGCCATCAAGGCCGGTGGCACGTTCGACGCCGGCGCGTTCGGCAAGCGCATGGCCGCGCTGGGCTTGCCGGCGGACCTGCCGTTGCTGGCGGAGACGCTGCCGTCCGAGTTCCTGGCCTTCGCCTGGGAGAATTTCTGGTGGGAGAAAGTCCTCGCCGGCAGGCGTCCCGACCCCAGCGGCAAGTGGGCCACGCCGCTGTCCGAGGCCGACCGCCAGGCCGCGATGGAGAAGCTGAAGCACAAACAGCGGGAACTGGAAACGGGCACCGCGTCGATCCAGGCCGACGTGGGCCGGGACATCGCGCAGCTGCAGGCACAGATCCAGGCCGACACGCAGGCCGCGCGCGGCGGTGGCAGGGGCGCCGACGGGCGCACGCTGACGCCGCTGGAATCCAGCCTGCTGCCGCTCTGGAAAGGCCGGCCCGAGCAGGACGTCGTCGCGCTCATGGGCAACCCGCAGTTCCACCAGGCCGGGGACACCCGTTTCCTGCGCTACACCCAGACCTGGGAGCGGGAGGCGGTGACGGCCTACGGCAGCCAGGGCGTGGTGGGTGGCGATGCGGGCGGCTTTGCGATGTGCTTCCTGGAGTTCCGGACCCGGCCTGACGCACAGGGGCAGTGGCAGGTGGACGACATCCTGATCCGGTCCGATTACGAAGGCGCCGGCCTGGGACGCACCCGCAACATGTGCGAGGCGCTGGCGCGCCAGGCGGCCGGGCCTTGAGCGCGCCCGCCACGGCGCCGGGTGCGGCGGTACACGACAGTGGAAAAAGGAGGGTGGCGATGATCAGGAACATGGTGCTGGCCGCGGGACTGCTGCTGGCGAGCGTGCCGTGCGCGGCCGCCTCCGGCGTGGACGCCGCTTCGTTCGATGTGCTGGGATCGATGATGGAAACCCGGCGGGCGCAGATCAATTCCGCGGACATCCTGGAATCGAACAAGGAAGAGGCGATCCGCTACCGGGAGAAAGTCATCGCCGGCTGGTGGGAGTTCATGCAGGCCAGGTCCGGCGCGCGCCCGGGCGAGTACTGTGCGGCCTCGTTCCTGCGCGGCAAGCGGGTCAAGCGCGAACGGGTCGATGGCATCAGCGATGGCATCGTGGTGACCCTGTTCGGGCCGGGCGGCGGCTACCGTGGCGCGCTGCTGGGCTTTTCGCCCCTGACCCAGGAGCACGCCTTTCCGCGGCTCGGCAACGGCACGCCGGTGCGCGTTACCCTCAGGCAGGGTAATCTGCAGCCGGCCACCTTGAACGCCATCTACGCGCAGACAAGCGCAACCGCGCCGCCGATGCTGCTGTTCGCGGTACCGAGCATCGAGGCGCTGTTGGCCGGGATGGAGGACGACTGGCATTTCGAGGTGATTTACCAGGGCGCGTCGATCGCCGACATCGCCTGGCACGATGGACTCAAGGCACGCGATGCATTGAAGCGCTGCCTGGCTGGCGCGGGCGACGGCGGGCGCCCCGGAACGCGGCGGCCGTGACAAGGGGGACGGACAGATGGCTGGCAAGCGCAGCACCCGGGCACCGCACGTGAATCGCGGCCTTCGTCCGGCCACGCCGGCATCGCGATGACGCCCTGGCACCCACCCTCGGCCGTGGTGGTGGACGATCATCCGCTGGTCGCGCGCGGTATTGCCGACTATCTGCGTACGCATTGCGGGTTCGCGCGCGCCGAGGGCATCTGCGGCGCCGATGCGCTGTGGGCCCACCTGCAACAGGTCGGGGTGCCGACACTGGCGCTGGTCGATTTCTGGCTGCCGGACGGCACCGCGCTGTCGCTGCTGGCGCGTCTGCGCGACGCCTGTCCCGCGGTCCGCCTGCTGGTGATCAGCGGTGACGATGATCCGGCCATACGCGACAAGGTACGCCGGTTGGCCGTGGATGGCTTCCTGCTCAAGCACGCCGAGCCCGCGGTGTTTGCGTCGGCGGTCGCCGCGGTGCTGCGCGGCGATGGCTGGTTCGACGACGCATCGGTACCCGGCCGGTGGAACGGTGATGCGCGCAGCCTGCCGCTGAGTCCGGCCGAGCTGGGGCTGACCCCGCGCCAGGGGGAGGTGCTGGCGCTGATGCTCAAGGGGTTGCCGAACAAGCGCGTGGCGCAGCAGCTGTCGTTGACCGAGCAGACCGTCAAAGAGCATGTGAGCGGCATCCTGTTCCGGCTGGGCGCGCGCACCCGCGTGGAACTGATAACCCGGCTGCGCGGAAAGCGGATCGATGTCTGAGCCGGGCCAGTCCGCACCGGCCGCTGCCGACAGCCCGCCGGGCTACGCCGACATCAGCCCGGCGCGCCGGGTGGGACTGCTCGAGGTGGCTTTCGCACGGGTCAATTACGGCTTCGGCGCGATGGTCGTGGTCAGCCTGCCGTTCATCGCCTGGTACGCCCATCTCGGGCAGGACCCGCTGGGCCTGGTGCTGTGGTCGGCCTGGTATTTCGTCGGCTTCTGGGGCGTGCGCGGGCTGTACCGGCGCTACCAGCGCGCCTGTATCCAGGATGCGCCGGAGGCGGTGCTGCGCCGCTGGTCGCCGTTGATCCATGGCGTGGCGCTGGTATACGGCAGCAGCATGGCGGTGCCGCCGCTGCTGACCGCCGCGCATGCCACCTTCGAGTTCCAGCTGCTGTATCTGGTGACGATCGCGGCCATCGTGGCCAGCAATTCGGTGCACGCCTCGCCGGTGCTGTCGGTGTTCCGCTGCTTCTTCCTGTCCGGCTGGGGAAGCGTGACCCTGCTGGTGCCCTACACCTTCCCGGACCACTGGCATTACGTGATGCCGTTGGCCCTGGTCTACATCCTCACCATCCTGCGGCATTCGGCGATCTCGCTGCGCTTCTTCGT
Source organism: Stenotrophomonas acidaminiphila (assembly GCA_002951995.1). Taxonomy (NCBI): domain Bacteria; kingdom Pseudomonadati; phylum Pseudomonadota; class Gammaproteobacteria; order Lysobacterales; family Lysobacteraceae; genus Stenotrophomonas; species Stenotrophomonas acidaminiphila. The sequence goes on along the minus strand of CP019797.1, from coordinate 2,419,367 downwards.
GCAGAACGTCGTGCTGCAGGAGGAGGGCGTGCGCCTGGCCGAGAACTTCCGCCGGGCCAAGGAACAGGCCGAGCAGGCGCTGTACGACAAGAACCTGTTCCTGACCACGGCCAGCCACGACCTGCGCCAGCCGGTGCACGCCATGGGCTTCCTGGTGGCGTCGATCTCGCGCAGCAACCGGGATCCGGCGCTCGATGGTGCCCTGGCGGACCTGCGCCAGGGCGTGCAGTCGGCCACGCAGATGTTCGACGCGCTGCTCGACCTGTCCCGGATCGAGAGTGGCCGGGTACAGATCAGCACCGAGGCGGTCGATCTGGCGGGCATGATCGCCAACGTCGCGACCTTGTTCCGCGAGGAGGCGCGCGATCGCGGGCTGGCGTTGCGCGTGCGGCTTCCCCCGGGCGCGGCCGTGGTGGTGGCCGATGGCACGCTGCTGCGCCAGGCGCTGAACAACCTGCTGCACAACGCCCTGCGCTATACGCGCCGCGGCGGCATCCTGCTGGCCGTGCGACGGCGGGCGGGCGGCTGGCGGTGCGAGGTCTGGGATACCGGCATCGGCATCGCGATGCGCGATGGCACCGACATCTTTTCGCCGTTTTTCCGCAACGAGCACGCCTGGGACATCGACAGCGCCGGCCACGGGCTGGGGCTGGCCGTGGTTGCCCGCTGCTGCGCCATGATGCGGGCCAGGCACGGTTTCCGCTCGCGCGAGGGCAGGGGGTCCTGTTTCTGGATCCAACCCGACGCGGTGCAGGCGGTGGCGCCGCTGGTGGTCCCGCGGTCGCTGGACCCGCCGCCACCGCGGATGCTGCCGCAATGGTCGGGCAGCTGCCTGGTCGTCGACGATGATCCGTTGGTGCGCAGCGCCTGGCAGACCCTGATGCGGTCCTGGGGGCTCGAGGCGACCTGCGTCGAATCCGGCAGCCAGGCCCTGCGCCTGCTCGAGTCCGGTTTGCGGCCGGACGTGGTGTTCTGCGACCAGCGGCTGCGTTCGGGCGAGAACGGCTTCGAGCTGCTGTGCGAACTGCTCGGGCGGCTGCCGGACGCGCGCGGGGCCATGGTCAGTGGCGAGCTGGATTCGGCCGAACTGGCCGACGCCCAGGAACAGGGCTATCTGGTGTTGCGCAAGCCGGTGGAGACTGCCGAGCTGCAGGCGGTGCTGGGCTACTGGCTGCCCGCGCCGGCAGCTGGCTCGCCTCCCTGAGCGCCTGCCAGCGCGGCGTGTGCGGGGAGCGGGCCGGCCGCCGGACGATGCGCCGGCGCGCGGGTACCGCACCCCCGCGGATACCGGCGGCGCCGCAAGGGACCGGCGCAGGCCGGGCCGCCCCTGCGGCGGATGCACCGCCATCGACACGGGTGCAGGCCGCGGTCGCGGGCGCCCGGCCTGCATCAGCCGCCGGCGCGTGACATGCGCGCACTAGTGTTCGAGTTCGTGCTCGATGCGCCGGTCGGGAATCAGCCACAGCAGCGCGACCAGCGCGTACAGCGCCTGGCCCAGCCGCGCATCGACCAGCGTGGCGCCGATGCCGGCGAGGTAGAGCACCGGCGACAGCTTGCCTTTCCAGTCGACGCCCAGCGCGTGCCGCAGCACCGATTCACTGCCGTCGGCGGCGATGATGCGCCGTTGCAGCAGCCAGTAGGCGATGGCCGCGGCCAGCAGGACCACGCCATAGGCCACCGAGGGCAGCGGCGCCAGGTGGTTGTTGCCCATCCAGCGCGTGGCGAAGGGCAGCAGCGACAGCCAGAACAGCAGGTGCAGGTTGGCCCACAGCACGCTGCCGGTGACCCGCCTGCAGGCCTGCAGCAGGTGATGGTGGTTGTTCCAGTAGATGCCCACGTAGATGAAGCTGAGCACATAGCTCAGCAACGACGGCGCCAGCGGCAGCAGCGCGTCGAGCGTGGCGCCTTCCGGGGCCTTCATCTCCAGCACCATGATGGTGATGATGATCGCCAGTACGCCGTCACTGAAGGCTTCAAGACGTCCCTTGCCCATGCGTTGTCCCCGTGGGTTGTGGTGGTGGGTGGCGCCGCCGCGGATCAGCGGGGCGCCGGGGCCGGTTCAGCCGGCGGCCCGGCGCACCGGTGCGGTCGGCATGGCGGCCCCGGCAGCGCCGAACCGGTGGATGGCGAGGGCTCTTGGCCACCGTCCTTGTCCAGTGCCGCCTGGTCGCTGAAGCCGCAGCTGGCGTAACCGGTGTCGAATCTGCCCGCGCCCTGCAACAGGCGCCGCGCCCTGGCGTCCCGCGCCCACGCCGGCATGCCCTGCCCGGTGCGTGGCTGCAGGCCGGCTGCGGCGGCCATGACCAGCGCATGTATGTGCCGTACCCTGTCGCGTCCGGCCGCGGGCATCCTGTCGGCCCGGGCCAGCAGCCCGGCCTCGCCCCCGGCGTTGCCGCGGACCTCGGCCCCGCGCTCCCGCCCCCGGGCTTTCATCGCCGCCGGGTCTTCGCTGGTGAAGCCGCCGGCGCGCCCTGCGCTGGCCGCCCGCCGCGCGCGCTGCGCCGGTCGGTGATGGCGCCGGTCATGTGCGTCCCCGGCGGGAAAACCCTGGCGGTCGACGAAGGCACCGGATCAGCCACCGCGGCGCGCCAGCCACAGCGCCGCCAGCGGAGCGAGATTGAACAGCAGGATGCCGATCTTGTACGCGGCCATGCCGCCGTAATGGATGGCGTCGAAGCTGGCATCGGGCAGCGCGAACCAGCGGCCGTGCAACCGCCGCAGCGCGTCGCGCGCGGTCACGAAGGCAAGGAACCAGGCCAGCAGGACGGCGTAGTTGAACGCCAGCGACCACAGTAGGAAGCGGCACAGGAAATCGCTGTCCATGGGGTTCTCCGAAGCGCGTTACAGCAGGCGGGTGCCGAGCGGGACATCGTGTTCGGGCACGCATAGCGATACGTGGCCGTGGGCATTGTGGAATCCGGTGACCAGGCATTCGGACATCAGCGGGCCGATCTGCTTGGGTGGGAAATTCACCACCGCCACCACCTGCTTGCCGACCAGCGCCTCGGGCGCATACAGGTCGGTGATCTGGGCGCTGGACTTGCGCACGCCGATCTCCGGGCCGAAATCGACCTGCAGGATGTATGCCGGCCGGCGTGCCTTGGCGAACGGCTCGGCGGCCACGATGCGGCCCACGCGCAGTTCCACCTTGCTGAAGTCGTTCCAGTCGATCGTTTGCATGGCGTGCGCCGGCGGGATGAGTGCCGATCATTGGCGCCGGCGCGGGCGGGCGTCAACCGCGCCGGCGCCGGTGGCGGTCCGCGTCCGCGACAGGGCGGCGGCCGCGGTCAGCGGGCGCGCCCGGCGCGCTTGAACAACGCCGTCCGCAGTACCGGCGTGCCGTCCTTGAAGTAGGACTCCGTCTCGGTCATGACGTTGCCGTCGGCACTGACCGAGTACACCCGGGTGGAGCGCGGGATGCCTTCGTAGACGAACTGCATGACCAGGACGTTCGGCGCCGGCATCTTGGCGGCCAGCACGTCGACCCAGTACGTGCCCGACGCGCGGCCGGGGGTGCCGTCCAGCGCCAGGGTGGATTCGGCATGCATGATCTTGTCGTCCTGGCCGACGATCTGGACACGCTCGTTCCAGCGCCCGTCGGGCGTGGCGGCGAACACCAGGTCCACGCGCTTCGGGCGCGCTTCCGGCGGCATCGGCAGGCTGTCCACGTCCAGCAGCCACTGGCCCACCAGCGGCGAGTCGGCCGGCACGGCGGGCGCGGCGGCCAACGCGGGGGTGGCGGTGAGGGCGGTGGACAGCAGCGCGGCAAGCATCACGTTCATGCGATCTCCTGGAGGCAGGTTGCCTGGGCCGATCATGCCCCGGCGCGGTACCGGCCTGCATGAACGCGGCGGCGCGGTGGCCGGACAGGCCGGCGATCGCTTGCAGGCCTGCGCGCGGCGCGGGCGGCGCTGGCGGGCGCCGCAACGACAAAGGCCCGGGAATCCCCGGGCCTTTGCGCGTCCCCTCGCGGGACGGTCACTCGATCGGCTGGTCCAGCATCAGCTGGCGTGCGAAGCGCACCGGCGGCGCGCCGTAGGACAGGATCTGGTCGTGGTAAGCCTTGAGCTTGAAGTCGGCGCCGAGCTTGTCCTGCACCGCCTTGCGGGTGTCGAAGTGCTCCTGCGCGCCGACGAAATAAGTCGGCAGCTGCGCCGAGGTCAGCTGCGCGCGCACCCACTTGCCCGCGGCCTCGCTCTCCTGCTGGAAGGCGTCGTGGGTCATCAGCTGCATGGCCTGCTCGCGGCTCCAGTTGTCCACGTGCACGCCCTGGTCGAGGATGGCGTTGGCGATCGTGCGCAGGTAGAACTTCAGCTGCACCAGGTGGAACAGCGGGTCGCTGTCCAGGTAGCCCTGCTCCTGCATCATGCGTTCGGTGTAGACCGCCCAGCCCTCGGCGAACAGGCCCGAGCGCAGCACCGCGCGCAGCGTCGACGGGAACTTGCCCGAGTGCCAGCCTTCCAGGTAATGCCCCGGGGTGCCTTCGTGGATCGACAGCAGGTGGATCATGCGGCTGTTGTATTCGCGCAGGAACGAATCGACCTGCTTGTCGCTCCAGTCGTCGGGGATCGGCGAGACCGCGTAGAAGGTCTTGAGGTTCTTGTCCAGCGGGCCGGGCGAATCGCAGTAGGCCACCGCCACGCCGCGCTGGAATTCGGGCATCAGGATGATGTCGACCGGGGCGTCGGGCAGGGTCATCAGGTCATGCGTGCGCACGAATTCGGTGGACTGCGCCAGCGCGGCCTTGGCGTCGTCGACGACCTTGTCGCGGGCCGGCTTGTCGGCATAGGCCAGTTCCAGCGCGGCCTCGATCGCCTTCTGCTGCTGCTCGTCGCTCGGGTTGGCCGGCATCTCCGGCGCACCCGGCTTGTCCTTGAGCACCACCTGGGCGATGCCGTACATGTCCTTGCGCACGCGGGTCAGTTCGGCGCGGGCGCGTTCGCCGATCTCGGCGCGCGAGAGCGAGGAGTTGAGCGAGAACTTCAGCTTCTGGTCGTACTTCTCCGCGCCGATGCGGAAGTCGCCGCGGGCGTTCGGCACCAGGGTCTTGTCCAGCCACGCCTGCTGCTCTTCGACGGCGGTGGTCAGCGTGGCGATGGCGGTCTTCAGGCGTTCCTGGTCGGCGGCGTCGAGCTGACCGATGTTGGGGACGATGAAGGTCTCCACCAGGCTGAGGATGCCGCGGTTCTGCTTGGCCACGGTTTCGGCGTGGATCTTCGGCACGCGTGCCGGGTCGAGGTTGGCGCGCGCGGCGGCGAAGATCTGCGGGATCTTCTCGATCCGCGCGGTGGCCGACTTCAGGCGCTCGGGCAGGGGCGCGAACTCGCGCGCCATCAGGCCGTAGATGGCGCTGCCGGCCAGCCCGGTGTAGACCTGCGGGTCCCACTTCCACGACTGCAGGGTTTCGTTGCTCCAGATGTCGGACTGCAGCTGGTTGCGCAGGATCGCCGCGTCCACCTGGTTTTCGCGGCCGAGCTTGCCGGTGTCGATCCGGTCCAGCTCGGCAAGCAGCGCCTTGCTGGCGTCCAGGCCCTTCTGCTGGCCGGCGGCGCTGAGGTCATCCAGCTCGGCGTCGTAACGGTGGTCGCCGATCTGGGTGGCGCTGACCGGGGACAGCTGCATCCAGGTATCGAGCGCCTTCTTCGACAGTTCGGCGAACTGCGCGTCGGCCTGGCTCTGGCCGGCCTGTTCGGTGGTGGCGGACGGGGAGGACGGGGCGTCGCTGTTCTGGCAACCGGCCAGGCTGGCGAGCAGGGCGGCGGCGAGCAGGTGCTTGCGCATCGGGATACCTGTTGCGGAGGAAACGTCCAGCATAGGCCAGTGCCGCGGCGGACGCCCCTGCCATTGGC